>JAIRMA010000039.1 GCA_031259085.1 Christensenellaceae bacterium | reverse complement strand
AATCGGTTTATTTGAGTTCTCATGCTCTGCTTGTTTTATTGTTGTTGCTGTTGTGTATTGGGCCTTCATGGGTTGTCCCCCAACAAAGTAGATTGATTCGATCAGTATAAAAGTGACAACTTACTATATATACTGACCGTTTCAAATCAATTATACATCAACACAAGTGCATTAGGTTGTGCAAATTGAGCTTGATATAATTTAGAGTAAATACCATTATTCATTAATAATTCGAGGTGTGTACCAACTTCAGCAATGCTACCTTTATCTAGGACAAGAATATAATCTGCATTTTGAATTGTAGATAATCTATGGGCAATGATTATTGCGGTTTTATTTTTAGTCATATTGTCAAACGCATCATCTATTAGTTTTTCTGTTCTAGTGTCAATACTGCTTGTTGCTTCATCAAGTATTAACATGGGAGCGTTCTCTAACATAACTCTAGCAATGCATATTAGCTGTCTCTGGCCTTCTGATAAATCATCGTAATTTTTACCTAATATGGTATCGTAACCATTATCAGTTTGCATAATGAAATCGTGGCACTGTGCTGCCTTCGCTGCTGTAATAACCTCATCTAAAGTGGCAGTAGGTCTAGAATATGCGATGTTGTATCGTATTGATTCGTTCATTAGCCACGTGTCCTGTAAAACCATTCCAAAACACCTTCTAAGTGAGTCTATACTAACGCTACGTATATCTATATCGCCTACTAGTATTTGACCAGCATCTATCTCATAAAATCGTAGTAGGAGGTTTACTAATGTTGTTTTGCCGCTGCCAGTGCGACCTACCACAGCAATTTTTTTACCAGGATTGACAACGAGGTTTAGATTGTTAATAAATGGGACATCTTTAGTATATGAAAATCTTACATCCTTAAAAACAATTTTACAGGATATTTTTGTTGGGTCGAGTATTTCAGTCGAATTATCAATTTCTACTGGTGCAGATAAGATTTCAAAGACTCGTGTGGTCGCAGCAGTAGCAGCTTGCAGTTGTGGCAAAACATTACCAATATCGTTAAACGGGCGGGCAAACCTTGCTGCGTATATTAAAAATCCACCAATAGTACCAACACTTAATCTTAAATAAACACCAATTATACCCGCAGTAAGATAAGCTATATTATTGATAAAACGCGTGACAGGATTGCTGAGCGATGAAAAGAAATTAGCTGACATTGATGATTCTCTAAACATTTCATTTGATTTTTCGAATCTATCATTTGCAATTTCAGCATAATTGTAAGCTACGATTAGTTTTTGTTCTGATATTAATTCATCAGTTAATCCACTTAAAGACCCGAGATTTTGTTGTTGTCTTTTAAACGTAACTCGACATTTTCTTACAATACTAGCAGTAGTCAAAATTGAAAATGGAGTTAATACAACAATAGAGAGTGCCACATAAGAATTCAAAAAGAACATGAATCCCATTGTTGTTATTACAGTTACAATGCAAGAAAAAAATTGATTCATTCCTTGTGTTACACCATCTCCAATTAATTCAACATCGTTAGTCATGCGACTTAGTAAATCGCCTCTTGAGATACTGTCTGTATATGGGACTGATAATTTTTGTAGTTTAGTCATTAACTCATTTCTTATTTGCTTTACTACTAATTGCCCAACAACATTATTGAGATATCCAGATAGATATCCAGATGTTGCCGTAATAACTGTAGCAAATAACATCAGTGCTATATTGGAATAAAAAGCATCTGTTATTCCATTACTCGTAAAAGTATCAATTGTGGATCCAATTAAGAATGGAAATGCAATTGATGCAATAGTTTCGATAGTTGATAACAATAATGAGCAGATGGACACTTTAGTGTTGTGGATAAATACATAACGCAAAAGTATTTTGAGGGATTCTATCTTAACTGATTTATTTTTCATATACTACCTCTGTCTCAGGCACTTGGGTGAGATAAACTTCGAGGTAGCTAGGGCACATCTTTATTAAATCGTCGTGTGTCCCTATGCCAGCTATCCTACCATTATCTAACATTATTATGACATCCGATTGACGTACTGCGAAAACACGCTGTGATACGATGATCTTAGTTAAATCTGGGTAGTTAATAGAGAGTGCTGTTGATACAGCCCTATCTGTAGCATAGTCGAGCGCACTCCCTGCGTCGTCGAGGATTAGTATTTTAGGGATCTGAGCTATGGCACGTGCTATAGATAAGCGTTGTTTTTGTCCACCAGAAATATTATGCCCATCACGATCTATTTGTTTATTTAAGCCATCTTCTGAAAAGTCGACAAAATCTGCTTTAGCAATACTTAAGGCAGTTATAATTGAATCATCTGATAAGTTTCTTCCAAACGAAACATTTTCTCTAATCGATCCAGAGTTTATAATAGCTTTTTGTGGCGCAATTGATACAAAATTTCTTAGTTGTGTTAAATTTGCTGTCCTTGTGTCAACATCAAATATCTTAACCTGCCCATTAGATGGATAATAGAAAGCAGGAATAAGATTGACTAACGATGTTTTCCCACTACCAGTTCCACCAAGAATCCCTAATGTTTCACCCTTTCTGATCTTGAATGAAATATTATTTAAAACATTCTCAGCGGAATATCCAAAGCTAACATTATCGAATTCTATAGCATATTCGTGATCATAATTAAATGTATCAATACCGTTTTTAATATTAATAGCTTTAGGTAATTCTAGAACTTCATTGATTCGTTGTGCGCTAGCGGACGCCCTGATAAAAATACTTGCAAGATTAGTTAACACAATAATCGCAAATAAAATCTGCATCATGTATGTAACAAATGCCGTCAAAGTAGCAGTAGAAATTGATGATCCTTGAGCAAGCCCTGCAACAATCAAGATTCCCAAGACGCCAGTTTGGACAACTAACACACTTATTGGATGTAAAAGGGATGTAAACCTAGCAGCATTAAGCGATGATTTTTTATATTCATCAACTGTTTCAGAAAACCTTTCAATTTCGGCATTACGTCTTGAATTAGCCCTCACGACTCTAACGCCTGTTACATTTTCTCTTGTGACAGAGACTATTCTATCAAGTTTACGTCTAACAAAGCGATATATTTTAGAGGATTTATTACTGAGCAATATAACTGATAATACAACCAAAGCCATTATACCAACAAACACAGGCGCAATTACAGGATCAATTATGAATACCATAATAATTGCTCCAATCGCTACAAAGGGTGCGCGGAGCCCAACTCTTACAGTCATAAATACTACATTTTGAACAGTCGCCGTGTCATTGGTTAAGCGTGTTATGAGGGATGAAGCACCTATGTTATCAATTCCAGAATATGACAAAGCACTTATATGATTGTATAATGCATTTCTTAGTGATTTCCCAAATGATGTCGATGCTTTTGCTGCGAAATATTGTCCAAAAATTGCAAGAACAATATTAACAATTATTATTACTAACATTAAAATGCCATGTATTAATATTAACTTAAAATCAACTTTTGAAATTGTTTTTTCTATTAAATTTGCCATAACTAGTGGCAAAAATAATTCAAAAATCGTTTCTGTAAATTTAGAAGCAAGACCTAGTATTGCAGATTTTTTGTCACGTCCTATATATTTGAAAAGATTTTTCATGTTTAAATTATAACACACATCACAATAAAAACAAATTATTAAAATCCAGGGCATCCAAAGCCTTTAGGTGTTTAGCAAATTCTGGATGAACACTTTTTTTTGGGTGAATTAATTGTTAAATTTTTTTCAATTAAAGTGTTTTGCAATAATAAATAATAAGGGTAAAGAAGATGAGAAATTGATTGTATTATTTTTTTTTAAACAGTTGTTAATAAAATATTTTGCATTTTAGTCTAGGGAAGACCTAAATTTATAGATTTATCCAGCAACTACTCAAAAATTTGGAAATTCCGGTTATTATCAGCGATTCATTTGAAAATGTCAACATTCAATTATATGATCAAAGAACGAACAATGAAACCAAGCATAAAAGAACAGAGAAAAGTTTTTGCTGTTTTAAATTGACTCTTTATGATACAAAATAATCTGGATTTGGGGTGCTTAAAGTTGAGTGGTCGAGGTGACGGGATTTGAACCCATGGCCTCTTGGTCCCGAACCAAGCGCGCTGCCCAACTGCGCTACGCCTCGACAGCATAATTAGATATTAATTTTACCAAAGCCAATTGATTTTGTCAAGAGAATTAAACTGTGTCAAAGTTTCATTAAATTTTCGTTTGCCGAATATGAATAGTAAAACTGTGTAAAAATTTTAGAATACAAACATTGTTAGTTGCAAATACGTACATTTACAAATATTAAATAAATAATTTATCACGTATTTTCACTTTGCAAGAATAGGCCTAATTAACTTTTAGAAAGTAAAATCGTTAAGAAATCAATTTTCAATTTTGCGAACCTTTTTGAATATTATTTATTGTTGTTATTGTTTAGGACTGTCTATTCAGCAAAATCGAAAGGTAATCAGCATATAAGTCAGACAACTCTCAACACATCTTAAATATCAATAGAGAATTTGCTTTTTTTGCATATAGCGCCACTCAAAATGATATAAGTCTTAATCAAACATGTTTTATTATTGAGTATTTTAAAGTCTAAGTAAATCACCTCAGATTTATAACTTGCTTTAATGGGCTATTCAAAGAACATTGCAGAGGTCATAGAATATACAAACCAAGGGAGTGGATCATTTATGTAGGGTGATTTAGTTATTTTCATGAAAAGTTTATAAAAGCGTCTCATTGGAAAATTCAATTTATATCTAATTTCCGCACGCATATATCCAACATTTTTTACTGGTAACGTGACAGAAAATTCGGCTGTTTTTGTGGCTGTTTTCTCATAAACTACGCCCGTTTTATCATATATCAAAAGTCTTTGTCCGCGTTTTAATTTTTCACATTTTACTGTGATTACTGTATCGGATTCGAGTTTAATCGTCCCTCCAGCGACTTTGTCTCCGCACATAATAGTGAGCACAGGAGACTTAGCACTAGATGTTATTGATACTCTACCAGCCCTGAACGCATCAAGAATATCACTAGGCGAGTTAGACATTGCATAAATAACAGTAGTTGGTCTCGCAAAAAGTAGTATTTTGTGATCATGAAAGTCAGCCCCACCTGTCGCAAATAATTTGCGACCATTTTTAAGTTGCGAATCCCATAACTCAATTGCGTTTAAATTGTCATGACGCATCGGACCATTCCAAACTTCTACTCCCTCGATAGGGAAATCAACATCCCATTTCCATCCACAAAATTGACAACGCGGATGGTTGATTACGCGAATAGCATTTTTTTTGCCAGCCTCATCATTTAGTTTTAAAAATTCCTCAAAAGTGTTAACAGAGAATGAACCAGTATAAGGGATAGGCACACCCCAATAATTTATATGCCCTTGATAATTGGTTAACTCGACACCAGGGATTAATGTTAAATTGTTGGTTTGCGGGAGAGTATCGGTTGGGAAGTAGTTATGATCGGTCATTATGAGAAAATCGAGTTTCCGCTTTTCAGCTTCTTTAATTAATTCAGCATAGCAGAGTTTTCCATCAGAATTTGTGGAATGCACGTGTGGATCCCCTTTAAATTGACGCAAGTATTTAAAGTGAAAAGTTATGTCATAATGACAATTAACACCAGATTCTTTTATTATATATGCGCCTAATAAAATATTCCATGTACCAGGAACCAAAGGAACTCTTTTATATCCTGGAGAAGAGTATGCTTCACCTATTGTTACTGTCTTATAAGCGCTACCAGCTGCGCCCACATCTAATTTGTCTGGAGAAATTATGGCTATGTCAATTACATTCTTTTCACCGATCGGCGTAGAACTAGCTTCCATCCCTTCATATGTTAATGACACATCTACACTTTCGACATTTTTAGGCATCTCGAATGGAATTTGTATATATTTCTTTTCAATGCTCTTGGGGACGAAATAATCAAAAGAAATTGTTTGGGTGTTCATTTATTTTTCTCCGTGAATAAGTTTGAATGCACACTCAAGTAAGACACGCATCTATAACAAAAAAAATGCTCAACATAATTCATCATAGGTTATTCTATAATGGTAATTAGTGTACATCGTAATTAATATTACATAAATGATAACCTATTATATTCATTATGTCAATACTAAATGTTTTTTGACAGTAAATAATTGGTTAAAGATAAATTGTGAATATAATACAATGAATTTAATCCTATATATAAAAAAAAAAGAATTCAATGTATGATAATGAAATTGAGGGTTAAATTCTTGAAATGATTAACAAAAAGGTGTATAATAAGTTAGCATATGCTAACTAATTAAAAACTAGTAATTTCCAAATGGTTGTTGAGAATCATTTCATATGTCAAAGGAGTGTGATATTTTTGGATGAAAGTAAGCGCAAACAAGGTTTTGCGAGACTAATTGAGCTTTCATTTGTAAAGAAGTCTCTAATGATAACCTCATTAATACTTTCTGGCGCATCGGCTATTCTGGGTTTTACCCCGCATGTTTTTATATATTTAATATTCAAGGACATACTGTCAAGTTTAGATGGAGGTGTTTTAGTTGTTTCAAAACTAATAACATATGGATGGCTAGCATTTGCTGGGGCAGCAGCCTGCACGGTAATATATTTCATTGCCTTGGTCGCATCGCATCTTGCAGCGTTCGGTACGTTATACAAACTGAAGATTAATTTTGCAACGCATCTAGCAAGAGTCCCATTAGGGTTTCACGTTCTAGCTGGTAGTGGGAAGTTAAGAAAAGTAATAGATGATGATATTGAGAAGATAGAAGGATTCATTGCACACCAACTTCCAGATATGATAGCGGCAACTGTTTCAGTTGTAACAATGATTGCATTGCTTTTCTCAATAGACTGGAGATTTGGATTGCCCATATTCATAGGGATTATATTCTTGGTTTATAAACTCATGACATTACAAGGCAATAACGAGAGTAGTGCTAGAAGCATGCGATCTTATCAAGATGCTATAGATGAAATGAGTAACGCATCTGTTGAATATATACGTGGCATGTCAGTAGTAAAAGCTTTTAAACAAACGGCTAATTCTTTTGGGCGTTTAAGTGCTTCAATAGAGAAGTATAAAGTAATGATTTTGAAATACACATTAGGATGGGAAAAAGGCTATAGTGCATTAATTTCTTTGTTTAACAACATTTATATATTCTTTTTACCAGTCGCGATAATAATTGGCATGCTCACGGACATAACCCCAGTATTCATATCAAATATATTATTTTATTTACTTTTCTCTCAATCTATAGCACCTACTATTATTAAAATGGTATATGCTAATGGTGTTACTTTACAGATTACAGGAAGTGTTGAGCGCATGGATAATATTTTAGCCGAACCTGAGTTACCTGTGCCTGTTAACGCTCAGAAGATAACTGAGTTTGATATAAAATTTGAAAATGTAACTTTCTCATATGACAAAAGTACTGAAATTAATGCTTTGTCTAATGTATCATTTACCGCATCCCCTTCAACCACCACAGCACTAGTAGGTCCGTCTGGCGGTGGCAAAAGCTCTACTGCTCATCTAATCCCAAGATTTTTTGATGTAAGGGATGGGAGTATTAAAATTGGGGATGTTGATATAAGAAATGTAGATAATACTGATCTTATGAATAATATAGGCTTTGTCTTTCAAGATGTATTTTTATTTAGTCAAAGTATTATGGAAAACATAAGGATGGGAAATCCAAAGGCATCTGATCATGATATAATACAAGCTGCAAAAAGTGCACAATGTCATGAGTTTGTAATGGCACTGCCAGATAAATACAACACAATTGTTGGCGCAAAAGGCATTCATTTTTCATCTGGAGAACGACAAAGAATTGTTATAGCAAGGGCTATTATTAAGGATTGTCCAATAGTCGTACTAGATGAGGCTACATCGTTTGCTGATCCTGAAAATGAATACTTGATTCAAAAAGCATTCGAAAGCTTGTTAAGAGAAAAAACTGTAATCATGATAGCACATAGATTGTCCTCAGTAAAAGATGCAGATCAAATTATTGTTATGAGGGAAGGACAAGTATTACAAAAGGGTCGTCATGATGAAATGCTACAACAAGTTGGTGCTTACGCTGATATGTGGAAAATTTATTCTAGTGCAGCTAAATGGCGATTAGATAATAGTATGGAGGAAGCGAATTATGACTAAATTACAAAAAGTATTATTTTTAGATGACAATGGATATAAAGATCTAAAGAAAGCAACATTTGCTTGTTTCATCACTAATTGCACGTCAATCATACCTATGTGTGTAATTGCTTTGTTGCTGACAGAATTCTTTAAGCCGTTTAACGGGCAGGAAACCTCATGGCTTAAGGTGTGGATATATTTTGGAATAGGCAGCGCGGGGATATTTCTAATTTACATTGCTAATCGCTTTGATTATAGAAAAACATATATTGTATCGTATACAGAGTGTGCACAAACTAGATTAGACATAGCTGAGCACATGAGACGACTACCAATGAGTGTTTTTAATACAAAAGACTTGACGGATTTGACATCAAATATCATGGAGGACATAGCAAACAAAGAGCATGTACTGAGTCATTTAGTTCCGCAACTTATAGCAACTACTTTTTCAATCACGATTACATGTGTATTATTAGCCATGTATGATTGGAGAATGGCATTATGTATATTCGCGTCACTACCAATTGCTATCTCTGTTGTGTTTGCATCAAGATATGTATCATCGAAATTAAGCAAACGATTTAGAGAGAAAAAGCTTGAGGTGTCAAAGAACGTACAAGAGTATATTGAGGGGATAAAGGTTATACGCTCGTGCAATTTAGATGTTGAAAGATTTAAGCTACTTGAATCATCACTAAAAGGATTAATGAATCTTGCTATCAAATTTGAGGTAGGCGTTGGCGTTTTTGTAATGGGTGCACAAACAATATTGCAATTAGGAATAGGAATTACAGCGCTTGTAGGCATAACCTTATTTTTAGCAGATAGTATTACATTATTATCGCTTGTATTATTTCTAGTAATTGTAGTCAAGATATATGCGCCAATTATGCCTTTCTTGGGATTGTTGCCAGAGCTATTTTATTTTCAGGGTGGAATCCGAAGACTCAAAGAGATCAAAGCAATAGGAACCATGTTAGGATCCGAAAACCCTATTAATGAGTACACAATCAAGTTTGAAGATGTAGATTTTACTTATAAAAAAGGTGTTGATAACGCTATAGAACACATGAATCTTACCATTCCGCAGGGCAGTATAACTGCGCTGGTTGGTCCGTCTGGCAGTGGTAAAAGTACAATGACGAAGTTGATAGCAAGGTTTTGGGATGTAGACAAAGGCAAAATAACGATAGGAGGTGTTGATATAAAAACTGTTGATCCAGAGCACTTAATGAGTTATATGAGTTTTGTATTCCAAGACGTAATTCTATTCAATGATACTATAATGGCAAACATACGAATTGGAAATTCCGAGGCAACTGATGAAGAAGTCATAAGAGTTAGTAAGATTGCTAATTGTGAAGAATTTATAAACAAACTACCAAACGGTTATGCTACTATATTAGGGGAGAACGGAGCGACCTTGTCTGGTGGAGAACGACAGCGAATATCAATAGCGCGCGCGTTATTAAAGAATGCACCTATTGTTATGTTAGATGAACATACTGCATCAGTTGATGCAGAAAATGAAGCACTAATCCAAACGGCTTTACTAGAATTAATTAAAGATAAAACTGTAGTTGTGGTCGCCCATCGATTGAGAACGATAATAGGTGTTGATAACATAGTTGTGTTAGACAAAGGTCATTTAGTAGAATCAGGCAGGAGTGTTGATTTGTTAGCAAAGCCTGATGGATTATTTTCAAAACTATACAATGTTCAAAACAAGAGCGCAGAGTGGAGCGTAGGAAAAATGAAGCAAGCAAATTCTAAACCAAATGGAGAGATTATGATTGCAAACGCCTTATCAAATCCATTTGTGCAAAATTAAACGAACATGAAAATTTGACACATAGGACAAGTTGATATTGAAGTAATTAAAGAGCCACAATTTATGTGGTTCTTTTCATATATAATGAAGAATCAACAGAAGCATTGATGAGCCAATATTAGATTTACTAATAATAAAACAACGGGTTTTATTTATATCTATTAAGAGATGATAATGCAATGAGGTTGTCTCTAATCAGCAGTGAGAAAATATAGCCGAAATAGGAATCAATATACGATGTTTAGTATGCTTAAATCGCATATATATGAAATATTGATGCTTAAAGGGCAAAAATATGATCAAATTTTAAATAAACAATATTATATTATTGACAATTATTAAAATTAGCTTTATAATAATCATGAATCATTATATATTGAACAAATGACTCAAACTGAAATTTGAAAACTTAATAAGGAGGTTTACATGTTAGGCAATCTGACAATGTTAGTAGGTGCTTTACCTGCTCTTGTCGTTGCGGTTATCTCAATTATCCCATCGCTAGCGATTGGAGTAGCCTCTGGAATTCTCATATATAAGAAAATTATGCAGCATCGTAAAGCTGATGCTGAATCGGAATATGCAAGGATTTTAGAGGAAGCCAATGCTGAAGCAAAGGACATTAGAAAAGATGCAATGATAGATATGAAGGAAGAGCAACTCAGGTTGCGTAACGAGTTTGAAAAAGAATCCAAAGAAAAACGCATTGAAATTCAAAGACATGAATCCCGCATACATTCAAAAGAAGACAGCATAAATAAAAAAGAGTCCATATTAGATAGGAAGCTTGAACAAGTTGATAAAACACGCCGAGATCTTGATTCCAGGGAACAGCGAGTTAAGTCAAGAGAGGCTGAAGCTGAAAAACATCAAGAATTGATGAGAGCCGAATTAGAGCGAGTCGCTGCTTTAACTAGAGACGAAGCAAAGGAGCTTATCATTAAAGAAATGGAATCTGATGCAAGGAAAGATGCTGTTAATCTAATAAAAGAGATTGAGCGAGAAGCTCGTGAAGAGGGTGACAAAAAAGCACAAAATATTGTAGCGTTAGCTATACAAAGATGTGCGGTTGACCAGTCGTCCGAGACAACGACTGCTATAGTTTCATTACCAAATGATGATATGAAAGGTCGAATAATAGGTCGTGAAGGACGCAACATTAAGGCGTTAGAGAGCACTCTTGGAGTTGACATCATAATTGATGACACACCTGACATTATTACTTTATCTGGATTTGATCCTGTAAGACGCGAAGTCGCAAAACAAACGATCGAAAAAATGTTATTAGATGGAAGGTTTCAACCTGCTAGAATTGAAGAAGTTGCAGATCGCATTAGGCGCGATATTGTAATAAGCTTAAAAGAAGCTGGTGAAAGTGCCGTAAGTGATGCAGGTATGTTTGGAATTCATGGAGATCTTGTAAGATTACTTGGGCGTTTGAAATTTAGGACTAGTTATGGACAAAATGTCTTAAAGCATTCGTTAGAGGTATCACATTTAGCTGGGCTACTTGCTTCTGAATTAGGAGCAGACGTTAAAACAGCAAAAAGAGCTGGATTGTTGCACGATATAGGAAAAGCTGTTGACCATGAATTTGAAGGCACACATGTTCAGATTGGTGTTGATATTGCAAAAAAATATCATGAAAATGAAAAGGTAATTCACGCAATAGCTGCTCATCATGGCGATGTTGAGGCAACAACAGTTGAAGCTATTATAGTACAGGTAGCAGATGCCATTAGTGGATCTCGACCTGGAGCAAGACGTGATTCTATTGAATTTTATGTCAAGAGACTCGAAAAAATGGAAAGTTTAGCAAACTCGTTTGCAGGTGTTGATCAGTCGTATGCTATACAGGCTGGTAGGGAAATACGAATAATTGTAAAACCCGAAAAAGTAAGTGACGCGGAATGCGTGTTACTTGCTAAAGATATAGCAAAAAAACTTGAGTCCGAGTTAGAATATCCAGGACAAATTAAAGTCAACGTAATTCGTGAACTGCGAAGCGTTGAATATGCTAAATAAAAAGAAACCAAACAAACGGTGCTGTCCTATTGACAGCACCGTTTACAGTTACAGATAATTATTTATATTTAAAATCATTTTACCGAGATGAACAGTTGAATTTTAAAATTAACAGTATCTATTATTTAATCTATACAATCAATTAACTATGACCCTATCTCCGAAAAATATCAGAAAGTAATTGTTTATCGTTTCCCGTACATTTGTAACATGCAAAAATAGCGCCAAATGTTATAAGCATTTAAATACAAACCAGTAGATTAGAATGCCATCTTACAACCTGCAATCATTATATTATACGGAAAATATAATGAAAACATAACTACAAAAGCGGACTAAAAAGACAAAATCCACTGATTGATTAATAATGTAAACCTAGATAAAAGCAAATATATAGACAGTCACATTTCCTTACGGTCACTTAATGCTCTTGACAGAGTTAATTCATCTGCATATTCTACCTCACCACCCATGGGAATCCCATGCGCAAGTCTAGTAACTTTAATGCCCAATGGCTTAATTAACTGCGCTAGATAAGCGGCAGTTAGTTCGCCACCGATATCAGGATTGGTTGCAACGATCACTTCACTGACATTTGTCAAGCGTTGTATTAATTCTTTAACCCGAATTTGTTCAGCGGTTATCCCCTTTTGAAAATCTAGTGTCCCATGTAGCGCATGATATAGTCCATTATAGGTACCCATTTTCTCAAATGCAGAAATATCACGTGGATCCTTGACAACACATATTGTATGTTTTTCCGCTGTTTGACAACGCTCACAAACATCAAGTTCTGTGTAATTCCCACATTCCTTACAAAAATGTATAGTGTTTTTTGCCTCATTAATAGCGGCAATAAACTCATGCACTTCTGGGGTTGACATTTCAACTATCTTATATGCATAGCGCATAGCAGTTTTTAAACCAACTGAAGGCAATTTTCTAAAAGAGGCAATTAATCTTACTAATGCATCGGACATGTTTTAAAACAATCCACCTAATCCGAGGCTGTTAAATGGTCCCATAAATTCTTCACGTTTTTGATCTATTAATGTTGATGCTTCATTGAACGCAGCTAGGATTAAATCCTCTAGCATTTCGACGTCTTCTGGATCAGTAGCTTCTGGCTTAATTTTAATAGACACGAGTTGTTTTTCGCAAGTCATGACAATATCAACCATTCCACCACCAGCGCTAGCAGTGACTTGTTCTTTAGCTAATGCTTCTTGTGCCTTAAGCATTTCTTCTTGCATCTTTTGAGCTTGGCGCATCATGTTTTGCATGTTGCCTCCTCCGCTACCAAAACCTCCAAATTTACCCATATGAGTAATCTCCTTAACTTAAATTTAGTTTATATTATTACCAGATTCTGGAATATCTAGTTTTGCTTTATATTTTGTTCCACATTTAATGTTAAATGCTTCAATAAACTTGTCAATTTTTTTTCTATCGTCTTTAGTTAAATTCACAACACTCTCCCATGTAATAACAAGAGTTTTATCATTTTCAAGTTGAACACTTGGGGGGGGATTATTAAATACTAAATTAACCCAACCTATATTATGTAATAATTTGTAATGTAGAATTAGACCACGGTAAAGTATAATCTTGATGGCTTCATTAGTGTCACCATAGTTAGTAAATATTAAATTAAGGAGCCATAATAGATTGTCGCAAGGTTTATCCATTAAACCTTTATCGCCTTCCCAAATGACAGGATCTTCAGCTTTTTGTAATAGCATATCAAAGAATTTATTTATAAAATCAATGGTTGAATTTTGTGGCATCGTTATGCTAGGCATAGCTGTGCTGATACTTGATTGCAAGTCAGGATTAACTGTTTTAACAGGATCGTGTTCTGTAGCTGATAGATCAGTTGCATCATCGAAGGGGTTTGTAGGATCATCAACATCCATAAACATATCATCGATAATGCTTGGGTTATTAGAACTTGGTGTCTCAACCTGAAATGGCAATTCTGAATTAACAACCTTAGTAGATTTGGTATCATTATTGTTGACTATTGAGTTTGTTATATTCTCAGTACTCAACATAGATGGATTAATTTTAAAATTGTCTAATTTATTTTCCAGATCAGTAACTTTTGAATTAAGCTGCTTAATTGTAGAATTCATGCCATCTGGTGTATGTTCGATTGTCATATCAGTGGCCTTAATTAATGCCGCTTCAAATAATATGTGAGGCTGTGAGCTGTAACGCAATCTAGTTTCAAGGGACGAAAAAATATCAATAGCTCTACTTAATCTAAAATTATCTATATCTTTATTCTGAATTAAATCCTTAATTTTATTCAAATCATTTTTGGTAAAATTCCCTTTATAACTAGGTACATTCTTAACAGTAACTATCTCATTAAAGAAACTAGTTAAATCACGAGCTGAAATAGAAATACTTTTTCCATTTGAGACTAACATTTTAGAAAGCTCAAGAACTTTATTGAAGTTGCCTATTAAAATTGATTCAGCGAGATTGTATAATACACTAAAGTCAGAAACACCTAGTACGGATGTAGCGTCTGCAACCTTTAGACCATTAGGTGCGTATGACATACACATATCAGCTAACGATAACATGTCCCTCACGCTTCCTGCGGCGTGCATGGAAATCAAGTCTAAAGACTCTTTATCACAATCATATTTTTCCTGCTTAAAAATAGATTTCAAATGGTTGCTAAGTGTTAATTGTGGCACTAGTCTAAAATCAAAGCGCATACATCTACTAATAATAGTTTGTGGTAATTTATGTACTTCTGTAGTAGCGAGTATAAATACCACATAAGACGGGGGCTCTTCTAGAGTCTTTAAAAAAGCATTAAATGCAGCGGTTGTTAACATGTGTACCTCGTCAACGATATACACTTTATATTTCCCAACTGCAGGAGGATATAAAACCGAATCTTTAATCTCTCTAATTTCATCGACGCCGTTGTTGCTAGCCGCATCCATTTCTATGACAGATATGTTTGATTGGGATGAGAGATTCAAACAGACTGAGCATTTCCCACAAGGAGATCCGTTATTTGGGTGTTCACAGTTAATGGCGCGTGAAAAAATCTTAGCAGTAGATGTCTTGCCAGTCCCTCTAGTCCCAGTGAACAAATAAGCGTGATTGATTTTATTTCCACTTATTTGATTTATTAAGGTTTTTACTATATGATCCTGACCAACGACCCCTTCCCATGTCTTTGGACGATATTTCCGATAAAGAGAAATCTCACTCATGTATAAAAGTATAACATAAGAATTTGATAATTTCAATAATTTTAAAGACAAAATCATACATGAACAGATAGTCATTAGTTTAGACTTTGGCTAAAATAAAAATAGTAATTAAATAAATTTGAAAATATGTATAAAAATATTTGCAATTCACAAAATGACAGTATATAATATGTAAACAATTAAATTTCCTTAAATAGCAAGACTTTATTTGTATAATATGGGAGGATTCCCGAGTGGCTAAAGGGGCCAGACTGTAAATCTGTTGTTGGAAAACTTCGGTGGTTCGAATCCACCTCCTCCCACCAAACACGAATGCATTTGAACACGAGCGAAAGCGAGTGTTTAGCCGTAGGCGTTCACACCGAAAAAGATATAGTTTTTTACTATATCTTTTTTAAATGTGTGGCTAGCGTTTGTGGCACAAAAAAACCCAAAAGAAAAAGAATTGAATGGTATTGGATTGTAAGGCAAGGAATAAGCAAAGGACGATTTTCTGTAACAGCACCAAAACAAAATAGTGATTTGAGTGTTTTATGTTATACTCATTTATATGAATCACATTAGAAAAATCAGCCAAAAGTTTATTGACAATTTGACGAGTGACGAATTAAAAGAATTACTCGCTATTATCTAAGCACATAATGATTTACAGATTGAAATAAGAAACGGTTATATAAACATTTACTATTGCGGTGGTAATTTATTGAGTGTTACATAAAAAATAAAAAGTTATAAGTTTGAGTTTGATATAAAATATTGCCCGAATGGATAGCAACGGCAATTTGATTTACGAAAAACAAAGCGGACAAGAAGTTAAACAAATTGAACTCGTGCCGATTGCAGATGACTTTAATATGCCGTGGAGCCGATAATGATTGCTGATTCTTATGATTTATGATATAATTCCAAATATGAATATTTCCAAGCAAAAGAGAGAAACCCTTGTCGCAAAGGCGAATGAAATAAAGGCGTTCATCAAGAACGCTCCACAGGACGAAAACACCGCCCGTTTACTTTCTTTTGTTGCCGAGTTAGAAAAAGAAATTAAAAGCAAAAAATACGGGCTTGTTTTTGAAGAACATAAAGAACAAATTGACGAAATGCTTGAAACGAATGAACCAATTTTAATTGAAGACAAAAGCCGTTTTACTGATAATGGTGGGCAAATGAATTTTTTAATTGAGGGCGATAACCTTGCCTCTTTGAAACTTTTAGAAAAAACGCATAATGGCAGAATTGATATTATTTATATTGACCCACCGTATAACACAGGGGCAAAAGATTGGAAATATGATAATGACTATGCCGACAAAAATGATTTATTTCGGCACAGTAAGTGGCTTACTCTTATGCAAAGACGCCTTGATATTGCAAAGAAACTTTTAACACAAAAGGGTGTTTTGATTTGTGCGATTGACGAAAACGAATTACACACACTTGGGTTTTTACTTGAAAGTATATTTGGGTCGGCTTATGAATATCATTGTATTTCCATTGTCCACAATCCCCGTGGGATACAAGGCAAGAATTTTTCTTATACACACGAGTATGCAATATTTGTTGTGCCTGTTGGTGATAAAATAATAGGCGAACGAAAAATTGATGATAGCGAAATTGATTGGCGTAATTTAAGAGATAATGGCGGTGAAAGTTTAAGGACAGACGCAAAAAATTGTTTTTATCCTATTTTAGTGGCACAAGATGAAATTATTGGTTTTGGTGAAGTAGTTAGTGATATGAATAAACACCCGAAACAGAATGAAGTAATTGACGGAGTAACTTATGTTTACCCCATTGACATACAGGGCATTGAACGGAAATGGCGTTATGCAAGACAAAGTGTTGATTCGGTAAAAGAGAATTTACGAGTAAAGATTGTAAAGGGTAGATATGAAATTGAAATAGGTAAGAATTTTGGGACATACAGAACTGTTTGGCAGGGCCCACGATATGATAGCAATGAATATGGTAAGAAGATAATCAACGACCTTGTGCCTGACGCACCGTTTGACTTCCCAAAATCCTTATGGAATGTTTACGATTGTTTATATGCCGTTGTCGGCAAAAGGAAACAGGCAATAATTCTTGATTTCTTTGCTGGGTCTGGCACAACGGGACACGCAGTTTTGGAATTAAACCGTGAAGACGGCGGAAGACGAAAGTTTATTTTATGCACAAATAATGAAAATAATATTTGTGAAGAAGTAACATATCAACGGATTAAAACGGTCATCACGGGCAAACGAAAAGACGGAAGTGAATATAGTAAAGGGATTGCTGGTTCGTTAAAATATTTCAAGGTGGACTTTACGCCCATTACGGAGAAACTTTATTATGAGTATGCGGATACGCTTTTACTTCACATAAAGGAACTTGTGGAACTTGAAAATGCGATTGATTTTGACCATAATGACCGAATTGATATTTTGCTTGATGAAAATCAAGTGGAAGCATTTTTTACGAACGAAAAGAAACTTGCAAAAGTTAAAACAATTTATTTAGGACACGATATTTCACTGACACTTTTGCAACAACAAATGGCAACCGAACACGGTATTAAAATAAATGTTATCCCTGAATATTATTACAAGGAGAAACAAATATAATACTAAAAGATTTTCAATTTAATGCCGTAAACGAGTTGATAACTTTTGCGGAACAGAGCGAGAAAGATATTATTTTGCAATCGCCAACAGGAAGCGGAAAAACCGTTATTCTTGCACACTTTATGGACGAATTTATTGCCCGAAACGCAAAATATGCGTTTGTGTGGCTTTCAATAGGCAAAGGCGACCTTGCTGAACAAAGCAGAGATAAAATGGCAAAGTATTTTCCTATGTTTAGAACTAACACAGTAAATGATATTCTAACGGGCGGTTTTGAAGAGAACTCCGCAACATTCATAAATTGGGAAAAGATAACAAAGAAAGGTAATATTGCGATAAGCGACAGTGAACGAGATAACTTGCAGGATAAAATTGAAAAAGCATTGCTTTCGGGCATTAAGTTTATTTTGATTATTGACGAACAACATTTGAACGACACTTTTAAGGCGACCGAGATAAAACGATTATTTAATCCTGTTTGTGAGATTTATGCTTCCGCAACACCAAAAAATGTGAAAGACAAACGGTTGATAAAAATTGAAGAAAGTGAAGTTATCGGTGCTGGACTTATTAAAAAACAAATTATTGTGAATAAAGATTTGCAACAGGGTTTTGTTATTGACGAACGCAATGCAAACAGTTTTGATATTCTGCTAAACCTTGCTATTACGAAACGACAAGGAATTGTGAACGAATTTGCGAAATTAAATACACGAATAAACCCTTTAATCTGTGTGCAAATTCCAAACAACAGCAGTGGCGACCCGTCTTCCGCTTTAATTCAAAACCTTGAAAAATTTTTGGCAACAAAAAATATAACTGTTGATAATGGCTTACTTGCATTTTGGCTTAACGGACGATACGACAACAAAGACGGCATAGAAGATAATTTCGCTTCACCCATTGTTTTGATTTTCAAACAGGCAATCGCAACGGGTTGGGATTGTCCAAGAGCGTGCATACTTGTGAAACTGCGTGAGAATATGGATGAAGTTTTCGAAGTTCAAACAATAGGCAGAATACGCCGTATGCCCGAGGCGAAACATTATAACAACGACATACTTGATGATTGCTATATTTATACTTTTGATAAGGGTTTTATCGCTGGGCTTTCAAAAGATATTTACGGCGGTGAAATTAGAAAATTGTTCTTAAAAACCATTCACAAACCAATCACATTAAAGAAGCAATACAACCCCGATATTCAAAACCCAATAGACGGGGCAAAAGTGCGTGAAGTGGTGGCGGATTATTTTAACAGCGCCTACAACACGAAACCGAAAGATTATACGGGCAATAAAGCAAAACTTGAAGCAAGCGGATATATATTTGACGCAAATATCCACATTAACACTGCGAGCGGTTCGGCAACGGTATTTAGCGAATTAAAAGATACAAACACATTAAGCGGTTCTGCCATACTTTCAACACATATTCACGGGCGTGCATTTCATAAAGCCGTTGGCGAAGTCGGTTCTGCCGTTTCATTAAAATACGAAGACGCAATTACCGTCATTAGAGCATTGTTTATTGACCTTTCCGCAAAAGCAAAATTTAAGAAGAACCTATTTAATTTTGATAATAAATTTCTTTACGCCTTTATCATCAATAACTTTGATAAATTGAAAACTGATTTTAGAAATGCGATGAACGGCCCAAACCCCGCACAACAAATAATTATGCAGCCAAAGGTAAATGAAAGCCTCTGGCTACTACCACGGGAATATGATTTTCCTATCGATGGCACAAACAAACGAATTACGCCTTATGCAAAGAATGTTTATGAAGGTTACACTTCCAATGTTGCCAAACGGAGCGAACCCGAAAAGAAATTTGAAAAATGGTGCGAAGATAATAAAAATATTGTTTGGTGGTATAAAAATGGAGAACATAATCAAGAGTATTTTTCTATTGTCTATTCTATAAATAGTGGTAAACAAAAACATTTTTACCCCGATTATATCGTTATAGATATAACAGGTAAAATATGGATAATTGAAACGAAAGGCGGACAAACAAGTAGCGGAGTTTCTCAAAATATAGACCCTGTTTCTTCTCAAAAATTCTCTGCCTTAATGGAATATCTTAAAACTCACTCAAAAACGACATTCGGCAACAAGATATATTTACTTGCTGGCGGTTTTGTGCGTTTTGATTGTAACAGCCAAGAACTTTTAATAAATACAACGATTTGGGACGAAGACCTATCTAATCTAATCGTTTGGAAAGAATTGGACAAAAAGATATAAAGGAGTGAAAATGGAAAAAGAAGAAAAGAAAAACGAGATTGTAATTTACACAACACCTGACGGACAAACAAAGGTGGAGGTTGTTTTTGACGGCGAAACCGTATGGCTTCCACAGTCAAAGATTGTAGATTTGTTTCAATCAAGCAAAAGTAATATAAGCGAACATATTAAACGCATTTTTGCAGACGGCGAATTAGATAAAGAAGTGGTAGTTCGTAAATACCGAACAACCACTCCACACGGTGCAATGCAAGACAAAACGCAATCACACGAAGTTGATTTTTATAACCTTGATATGATACTTGCCATTGGTTATCGTGTTAATTCTGCTCGTGGTATTGCTTTTCGCAAATGGGCAAGTAATATATTAACAGAATATATGAAGAAAGGTTTTGCGATGAACGATGAGAAATTAAAAAATCTTGGTGGCGGTTTGTATTGGAAAGAACTTTTAGAGCGTATCCGTGATATTCGGGCAAGCGAGAAAGTTATGTATCGCCAAGTGCTTGATTTGTATGCAACAAGCATTGACTATAACCCACAAAGTGATGAAACAGTAAAATTTTTCAAAATTGTGCAGGCAAAATTGCATTATGCTTCCACAGGATATACAGCAAGTGAAATTGTGTTTAATCGTGCAAATGCCGAATTGCCGTTTATGGGACTTACCGTTTTTAAGGGTAATCACCCAGCAAGAGATGAAGCCATGATTGCCAAAGACTATTTAACCGAAACCGAGTTGAAATCTTTAAGGCGACTTGTAAACTCTTTCTTTGATTTCGCAGAACACCAAGCCGAAAGACATAATCAAATGTTTATGAAGAATTGGGTTGAAATACTTGACACACACATAAAAAACTATGGCGAGCAAGTTTTAACTGACGGCGGGACAATAAGCGAAATTGACGCCTACGGAAAAGCCGAAATAAAAATATAAAAACAAAAACACAAATGAAATGACCGAAGTTGAAAAGGCATATCTTGGCACGCTTGAAGAAATGCGAAAATTATTAAATACCCCGATAAAGAATGACAAAAGTAAAAAATAATTATGAAGGAAATTATTGAAAGAATTTTGAAGCATTTACAAAGTAATGTCGGCTATACAATTACTCCGTCACCGAAGGATAAAATTGTGCTGTTTACTTTTCCTTATATACACTACGATTTTGAAGTTTGGGATAATTTGTGGAAATTACCCAAAGACGAAAACTATTTGGAGCATTGGAAACTTATACACGATAAACCATCAATTAAATCAAATATAATTTTGTCAAAAAAGCATGATCTATTCATTTAAAGAAAAATCATGCCCATACTTGTATGTTTGAGTTTAAAAATTTATATAGGAGTTTTCATGCGTTCTCCCTAGTAATAGCAAGCTAAAGGATCAAAAAACAGGTTAAATTAATTTGCAAATCATTTTGACAGGACGAAAGAATGTAGAACTTTCATCTTTGTAATAAGGCCTTTACAATACAAATATACAATGCGATAATGTTAGCAATTAAGCTTTTTATATTTTGTCCGATTTATTTAAGTTAGATTATAAAAAGTATCGTTTTCGTAATTCCAAAATTGCTTTTTGTTATTGTATTGTATTTTGTTAAAAGCACTTTGATTTTTTTTATATGAAAATTCATAAATTTGAATCTTTGTATTATAAGGTAATGAAAAAAACGCCCCTCAAAAGGGCGTTTTTAAAGAAGGAAAGATATATGGATGAAACATATATATTATGTAATAATTAACAATTAAAAACAATATAGTTTAAATATTTTGTTTAAAGACTTTATATTCAAACGTATAATGTTAGTCATCTTGCAATGCGGCATAGCCCTCTTCATTAGTTCGTATTTTTACAACGTTTGTCACGTCGTATACAAATATTTTTCCATCGCCGTAATTTCCAGTGAATAGTACTTTCTTGGTAGTATCAATAACAGTTCTAACGGGTACTTTGCAAACGACGATTTCAACCTTAAATTTTGGTAGTAAATTAACATCTACGGGGGCACCTCTGTAGTATTCAGTATGACCCTTTTGCATTCCGAATCCCATGACATTTGTGACCGTCATCCCAGTTATCCCAATGTTATTAAGAGCCACTTTGAGATCATCAAATTTTGAGGGATTAGATACAATTACAACCTTAGTAAATTTATTTTTATCGACAACATCGTCATCAATCGCGGCTTCTCCACCTTCATTGTTGTATTCAACAGTTACACCTGTGTCAGATGTAGGTGGGGCGCTGACATACGAAACTCCATCACTAGTAGCTGAGGCTGTTGCAAATCCTGCAAAGCTTGTAGCTAAACCGTGTTCTGAGATATCTAGACCTGCAAGTTCTTCTTGCTTACTCACACGTAATCCGATTGTCTTTTTAAGCAACAAGAATATACCTAACATAGCTGCTGCAACGTATGCTGCTACAACTACAACACCCAGAGTTTGAACTCCTAGTAATCTAAATCCGCCACCATAGAACAAACCCTCATCTGTACTGAATAGCCCAACTAATATTGTACCCATAGCACCGCAAACACCGTGAACCGCAATTGCACCAACCGGATCGTCGACCTTGATTTTTTTGTCAAGAAATTCAACAGCTGGGATAATCACAAGGCCTGCTAATAAACCGATAAAGAACGCGCCCACTGGATCTACTGCGTCAGCACCAGCGGTAATTGCAACAAGGCCAGCTAATGCACCATTAAATGTCATGGAGACATCAGGTTTTTTGTATCTAATCCAGCTGAATATCAAAGTAGTGAGGGTAGAAGTTGCAGCAGCTAGGTTAGTTGTAACGAATGCCAAAGCCATTGTAGATAATGAGCCATCATCTGAGGCCGCTGTTGTAGAACCGCCATTGAATCCAAACCAGCAGAACCATAGTATAAACACACCCAAAGCTACAATTGCCATATTATGGCCCAAAATTGCTTTAGGTTTTCCTTTTTTATCATATTTACCAATTCTAGGACCTAGCACTAATGCGCCTACTAATGCAGCTACGCCACCTACCATATGTACAGCTGTTGATCCTGCAAAGTCGTGGAAGCCTAATTCAGATAACCAACCGCCGCCCCATATCCAGTGTCCGGAAATCGGATAAATTATCATCGAAATCATAGCGCTATAAATTAGATAACTTATAAATTTAGTCCTCTCAGCCATAGCTCCTGACACGATTGTTGCTGCTGTAGCACAGAATACTGTTTGGAATATTACAAAGGCATATGAAGGATAACCTGCGCTATAATCTCCTTGTAGTACTAATAGATCAGGGGTTCCCATAAAACCACCTAAATCAGTTCCAAACATTAACCCAAAGCCTAATAACCAGAATACTATGGTACCTATGGCAAAATCCATAAGGTTTTTCATAATGATATTTCCAGTATTTTTTATTCGGGTTAGCCCAGCTTCTACCATTGCAAAACCAGCTTGCATAAAGAATACAAGAGCGGCTGCTAACAAAACCCAAATAGTGTCTGTCGAAGAAAACGTCATTAGTGCCGCATCCGACAACAACATAGTTTGCATAAAAAAATGTCTCCTTAATATTAATCATTTATAAACAACAAGAGCGTGCGAATTTCGATTAACGAAATAACACACGCCCTTGTGGAATATCTATTAAATTGTTTTAAGTTAAGTTTACTTAACTATGATTGATTATACTGAAAACAATAGATCAGAATAAGATGGGAATGGCCAATATTTCTCTGCTGTATATATTTCCAATGTGTCTGCTGCTTCTCTTAGTTCAGACATAGCTGGTACTATAGCCGATCTAAAGAATCGAGCTTCTGCAGTAGCATCACCTTTTTCTTCTGCTTCAGTTAATTTTGCCTCGAGCCCTTCTGCTCTTGTATATATTTTAAGTAATAGATCACTTAATTTAGTGATTAGTGACTTTTCTAAGTCAACAGTGAATGTTTTGCTTACATCCAACTTAGATTTAGCGGTACTTGCAAGCAAGCTAACATACTTTTCACCAGCAGGAATTATGTCTTTTCGCGCTATATCAATCATTGTTAACGCTTCGATTTTTATTGTCTTGACATAGGTTTCGACTAATATCTCATAGCGCGAGCGCATTTCAATTTCAGATAAAATTTTATGTTTTTCAAAAAGTTTTATGTTTTTATCTGCAATGAATTCTGGAAGCGCATCTATTGTTGAAGTTAGATTTAATAACCCTCTCTTAGTTGCTTCCTTAACCCATTCATCCGTATAACCATTGCCATTGAACACTATGCGTCTATGTTTAGTTAGATTTTCAGCTATTATAACTTGCAAAGTAGCATTAAAGTCCTTAGCTTTTTCTAATATGTCTGCAAAATTAGACAGGGCATCTGCTACGATTGTGTTAAGCACAAAATTGGGTCCAGATATAGAGAACGCTGATCCAGGCATTCTAAACTCAAACTTGTTACCAGTAAATGCAAATGGTGATGTTCTATTTCTATCAGTATTATCTTTTGGAATTTTTGGTAGTGATCCAACTCCAATTTCTATATAACTGTCTTCTTTTTTGTTATATTTCTTACTATCAACAATACTATTAACAATATCAGTTAAGATGTCGCCTAAGAAAACAGATATGATGGCAGGAGGTGCTTCTGCAGCGCCTAAACGATGATCATTTCCAGCACTAGCTACGGAGGCTCTTAAAAGATCTTGATAATCATCAACAGCAGTTAGTATGGCTGTTAAGAATAATAAAAATTGTGCATTTTCTTCAGGAGATGAGCCAGGATCGAGTAGATTAACACCAGTATCAGTAGAAATTGACCAGTTATTATGTTTGCCACTACCATTAATCCCTGCAAATGGTTTTTCATGTAATAAGCAAGTTAAACCGTGCTTTGGTGCAATCTTTTTCATCAATTCCATAACCAATTGGTTATGATCAGTAGCAGTATTAGTCGTGCTATATATTGGGGCCAACTCATGTTGAGATGGTGCAACCTCGTTATGTTTTGTCTTAGAAAGGATTCCAAGCTTCCAAAGCTCGAGATCAAGGTCTGCCATGTACTCTGCGACTCTTGATTTAATCGCACCAAAATAATGGTCTTCTAATTCTTGCCCTCTAGGTGGTTTTGCACCAAATAACGTCCTACCTGTTAATACAAGGTCACGGCGTTTTTCATATAGGTCTTTGTTAATAAGAAAATATTCCTGCTCAGGGCCGACTGTTGAAATAACATTTTTAGCTGTAGTATTACCAAAAAGTCTTAAAATTCGCATTGCCTGATTATTCAAAGCATCAATAGATCTCAAAAGCGGTGTTTTCTTGTCTAAAGCCTCTCCACCATAGGAACAGAATGCAGTCGGGATGCAAAGAGCGTTATCTTTAATAAAGGCATATGACGTTGGATCCCATGCAGTATATCCACGCGCCTCGAATGTCATTCTAATACCACCAGACGGGAAACTTGACGCATCAGGTTCACCCTTGATTAATTCTTTACCAGAAAACTCCATTATAATTTTACCCTCTGCAGTAGGCGAAATAAAACTATCATGTTTTTCTGCTGTAGCACCTGTCATTGGCTGGAACCAGTGTGTAAAGTGTGTTACACCCTTTGATACCGCCCAATCTTTCATTGCGTTTGCAATTGAGTTTGCGACATCTAATTCCAAAGACTTACCCTCAGCTATTGCCTTCTTCAAAGCTTTGTAAGTGTCCTTTGGTAGACGCTCGCGCATTATTGCTTCACCAAAAACTAATTCACCAAACATATCGGGAATTTTGTTCATCATCCACTCTCCTTAATATTAAAAATAAAAAAGGCGCTACGGAACAAGCCGCAGCGCCTTTGCTTTGCTATGATATTATTTTAATATATAAATTTTAGACTGTCAAACAAAATGGGCTGTGTTTTAAATTTTTTTTCAAAAAAGATATTAGTAAATAAAAAGTAAAAAACAACAGATGTATTGCTTCACTAAATTGATTTTTGATCAAAGTAGACAACCATTTATTTTGATATAGAGTTCAAAGTTTCTAATACATTTGATTGAAAATGACAGGGTTTAAAAATTATTCGCTTGATTGATTCATCAATAATAGATTTTAACAATTGTTGGTATGTCATATTTTCAAATAAATGATGTGCTAAAGAGCCAGGAATAGTGTTTATTTCATTCAAATATAATATATTATTAGAATAAAGGTAATCAAAACGGACGATACCCCACAGATTTAATTTGACATAAACACTCTTAGTAATATTTGAAATCTCAAGCTTCAATTCATTATTCTCAAAATCATCCAAAAAATCAGTCGCAGATCTTGAATTCTTATTTGATAGATATTTGTCATTATAAGTAAATATATCCCCGCTTGACATACGTTTTTCTATTTTTGACAATACAAGCTCATCTCTCAAGAATACTGCCGCTTGGTTGAATTCTAAGCAATTGTTCAACCCCTTTTCAATTAATAGTCTAGACGAATATTTACTAGCAGTGTTTATTGCAGTTTTAAGTGTATCGACTGAATTTACTAAACTAATCCCGATACTACTTCCCTGTGACACAGGTTTTACAACAACAGGTAAATCGAACTCTTTTAAAATGTTTTCGATCTCATCTAGATCGGGATTACTATTTATTGTAATGCCTTCTACTACATTTACTCTCCAACTTTTTAATAATGTTTTGCAATAGCTTTTATTCATACAAATAGCGGATGCCTCCACGTTAGATGAAGTGTATGGTATTCCATTTGTATCAAAAAGACCTTGCCATTCCCCATTTTCCCCACCTCCACCATGTGCTAATATAAGCGCGCAATCAATATCAAATAATTTAACAAGCTTTTTAGATCGTTTAATCTCATATAAAGCTTTATTAAAAAGTAATACTTTTGTATAGCGAGCAGGTGAAAAATTGAGATAATTTTTAATCTCAAACAAGCATCTGCCTGTGTACCAAACCGAATTCTTAACATACACTGGAATTATTCTGTAGCCTTTAATAGGTGCTACCATCATAGACTCTACTGCTGTTATTATAGAGATATCATGTTCACTTGAATCCCCACCATAAATAACCATAATATTTTTCATGCAATACCTCTTTAGACTATGGAATATCATTTTGAATTAATAGTACATCACCAGGCTTTAGAATCTCTTTAATATTAACTGTAGCTTCTTTAAACGATTTGTATCTATATACAGTCCCACTAAATCCAACAGAATCAATACCTTTTAATAATGAGTTGGTGTTTTGCCCCGTTAAGATAATGACATCTGCTGTTTTACCAATTACTGCCCCAAGATGTCGATTATATCGATTATTTAGTTTTCCAAGTTCCACTAGTCCCTGTGAAAATACGATTTTTCTCCCTGAGTAGAGTTTTAGGACCTCTAATGCAAATATAGATCCAGAGATATTTGCATTATAACTATCATCTATAATAGTTATTTCACCTGTGTTTTTGATAATTTGTAGTCTGTGTGGGATGGGCTCCAATTCAGATAGCGCGGAGGCTATTTCATTTGGGCTTATCCCTAGTTTATATGCCATTACAGAACACATTAAAATATTAAGCACGTTATGTCTTCCTAATAGTTTTGTAGACACCTTAAATGGAGTTGAGAGTCCAAAAATCTCAAAACTTATTCCGTTAGTACTAAGTTTAATATTCTTTGCATAGACTTCCTGTTCATCTCTTAAATGTACTGCTACCGAATCACCAGTAAATTCTTTTCGTAATTTTGTGATTAAGGGGTCATCGCCGTTAAAAATAGCAATTCCATCTCTTGGCAAAGCTTTGATTAATTCACTCTTTGTTTGGTAGATTTTTTCAAGACTACCAAACTCTGACATGTGTTGATTACTTATTCCTGTCAGCAATGCGCAAGTGGGTTTTACAATATCACAGAGTTTTTTAATATCACCACGCCTTCTAGCGCCCATCTCTGCAATGAAAACCTCCGCATCACTTGTCATATTGTTAGTAGTGAGACAAATTCCCATAGGAGTATTTCTATTCCCTTCAGTTTTTATCACCTTATATTTCTTTGCAAGCATCGCTCCTAATATATTTTTGCAGCTTGTTTTTCCATAGCTACCGCTTATTCCAATTTTAATAGCATTAAGGTTCAATAATTTATTTTTTGCAATCTTTATATACTTTAGGCTATTTAAAAACTCAAGAGGTGACAAAATCATGCTAACACATATTGCTAATAATCCACTCATTAGAAGAAGTGTTATACTAAATAATCGATGGAATATTAACTCCACTGATAACATACTAATAATCAAATGCATAATAGTCAATATCAAAACATAGAATATATAAAAACGCGTCCCACGCGCTGTGAATTTGAATTTTGTGCGAAGCTTAATGTAATCATTCACATAGTAAACTATTAATGATAGTGTTATAGTTATTGTTATAGAGTATGTTAAGATAGTTCCAAATTTAACACTTAATATAGTTAATAGCCCTAAGAAAAGTAATGAGCTAAACTCGATTAGTTGTTTAACGTTAAGTGGTATTAAATAGGCTTTTTTTCGTACCCTATACCCATTTAACTGTAGTGAAATTAGCATGCGCATTCCAATTACAATTGATGAAATGATGAATAGAATAGTAATTATAGATTCAATAATCATTAGACCCCCCTAAAAATTCTTTTATTACAGATAATGTTTCATTTGGTCTCTCTAAATGACAAAAATGCGAGGCATTATCTATCACAATACATTTTGCATGTTTTATCATGCGTGTTAGTTTTCGCACCATGTATAGTTTTATTACCTTGTCGTTTTTTCCTGCTATAATCAGTGTGGGTATTGTGATTTTGTGTAGAAATTTATTGAGGTGGAAAGTTACAATATTTTTAAAGCTATCGCGCTTATATCCTTTTAAATTTAAATAATCTGTGGATCCAAAGCTTGCTATTGGCAGGTTGAGTGCACGAATGAGTTTAAACAGATTTATTTTAAAATAATGTATTGGTCCGTAAAAAGGCTTTATCCCTGCAGGGTTTAGTAGTATTATATTTTTGAAAAATGCGGGGTATTTAGCCGCTAAAAAAATTGCGATTCTACTCCCAAAAGAATGACCTAGAAGTGTTATATTGATCATTTTATAGTTAGAAATGATTGCGATTATGGAATCCGCATAATCTTCTATTTTCAATACTCGTTCGGGGTGTGGGGTTTTTCCAAAACCATAAAAATCTACTAGGGTGACTCTAAATTCATGAGAGAGAATAGACGCGACGTTTTCCAAATTCTTTGAGTCGCAACCCCAGCCATGCATGATGATGATATCATCACCTATTCCGTTTTGATAATGATTTATTAGGCTTATTACTGCCTCCTATTCAAAGTAGAGCCAATAAATCAGTGCGGATTCTCCTTTAGCGTAATAATTATAACGCTTTCCTGCTAATTCAAACCCTAATTTCTCATAAAGTTTTATAGCATTGATGTTGTTCTCATTAACTTCTAAGGTAGCACAAGTTATACTTGAATTTTTCATTCTTGAGATTAATTCTAGCACTAGTGCTTTTCCAATACCCATCCCCCGATAGGACTGATCTACAGCTAGATTCATGATATGCCCTTCATCATGAATTTGTGCATAACCGCCGTAAGCAATTACAAAATTATTTTCTTTCAATACAATATAGTGTTTGATAGGGTCATTCAATTCCGAATAGAATAGTTGCTCGCTCCATGAATGTGATCCAAAAGTTAGTTTTTCAATTTGCACGATATCTTCAATATCTAGGGCACACATATTTTCAAAATTAAATTCATTCATATTTTTCTGCGGAGGATTTTTTAATATAAAAGGGAGTTAGTACATCAACAAATTCGTTTTTAGCATATTTTTCTTTAAATACTTTTATTGTCTTATCTATGTCAAATTCTGTAATATAATGTTTTTCAGTTTTAAACCCGTCTAAATCGCTTTTTGAAATAGCAAAATAATTATATGTGCCATAATTTTTTTCTAATGCATAGTAATTATCGTTATTGCAATCGAGCAAAGCCATGCCTGAATCAATCCCATACAATATAGACTCTAATGAAGTTATCTCGATCCTTTTAGCTTTGCTTGCGTGTGCTATCGCGTTACAAGTTGCAACACCTACACGTATTCCTGTAAATGACCCTGGGCCAGTTATGGTAGCTACAACATCTAATTCAATCGCATGCAAACCACATTGAGTTAAAAGGTCATCTATTACACATAGAATTTCTGAGGCGTGTCTCTTTGCTTTTTGACTTCCTATACTGGAAAAAATCAAAGCATCCTTGATTAGAACTACCGCTAGTTTTGAGCTTGTAGCATCTACAATTAATGCGTTCATGAATCTAACAGTCCTGTTATTTTAAATTGTCTAGTATTGAAATCAACTGTAGTTATTTCAATTGATATTATTCGTCCAGTTAAATTTTGGAGTTTATTCCATTCTATAATGACTAGTGAATCATGCGAAAAACAGTCCTCAATGCCTAATTCGTACAGCTCATCACTTGATTTAATTCTATACATGTCTAAGTGAAAAATGTCTAATTTTCCCTTATATTCTTTTATGATATTATAGGTAGGACTCACAACCGTCGCTTGAACTCCTAGTGCTTTTATGAGTGCACTAGCTAGCGTAGTTTTGCCAGCACCTAATTCACCTTGCAAAAGCACGACATCACCACCAGCAATATACTCTGATAACAGACTAGCGATATTATTAGTCTGATTTAAATTATTAGATTGGAGAAATATCATAAGTGGAGGATTGGAGACAATCTTTTATATAAAGCATATGTTAAAACACTTGCAATAATAGTTTTTATTGCGTTTAATGCTACACAATATCCAAATGCAAAGACTACTCTGACGTTCATTATTGAGGGCATAAACATCTTTGCATAAAATGGTACGATTATGAAATAGTTAGACAGTGCACCAACAATCACGCAGGTTAACACTCCTGTTATCATGCCTAATACTGCACCTTTTCTAGATTTATGATATTTATATACTATTGAAGCCGGGAGTATAAATGCAATAGACACTATGAAATTACTAAGTTCACCTACACCAGCTGTTTCCGTGGGATCCGCTGCAAATTTAACGAGCACCTTAATGCCTTCAATAGCTACACCTGCGACAGGCCCCATTGCGAATCCGCCTAATAAACTTGGAATGGATGCAAAATCTAGCTTCAAAACATTAAATGGTGGGACTGGGAATAATGGAATTCTGATAAAAGCATATAATATAACCGAGAGTGCTGCTAAAACTGCAATTTTAGTTATATATGATACAGGGGTTGTTCGTTTTTTAGATGCACTTGGATTGTTTGTCATGAGATACCTATTTATGACCAAAGTTTCTCAAGATCAAAAAACTTCCGTTCAGTAGGAATGAATATATGGACTATTATAGAGCCATAGTCAAGAATGCACCAGCGCCCGTCTTGATGTCCCTCTTTCCTTATAGGCAATATCTCATTTTCACTTAGTTTTTCTTCCACATGATCTGATAACGCCTTGCAATGTGGGACATTATTTGCTGTGGCAATGATAAAATAATCTGCAATTATAGTTTTTTGAGAGATATCAATAACTTCAACGTCTTTTGCGTTTTTGTCATTAAGCACATCTACAACTTTACTTGCTAATTCACTAGGTAGCATTATTTCTCCTCTTGCATTTCTGCATTATAGTTTCACATAATAATCATATGTTTCTTTTGTCAATGGATCTATTTCGAGTCCTTTACTCATAACATATGTAGTTGATCTCTCAAGAAGTTTAATAAACCCTTTTTCAAAATCATATTTAACGAGATTTCTAATTTCAGTTATTCCATCAAAATCCCGACCAGATTCTAGTTTGTCTGCGACATAGACCAATTTGCCAAGGACTGACATTTTAGGTTTTCCTGTCGTATGATACTCAATCGCATCTAAAATCAAAGGATCCTCTATACCATACAATTCATTTGCTAGAGTCTTACCATCGTATTGATGGATTACTTTTCTGGAAATTGTAGGATATTCAGATTTTAGTGGTTTAGTTTCTTTTGCACAATCATGTAAGAGTGTTGCTAAGAATACATCTTTATAGTTAAGCCGCAATTTAGTGCAGAACGCTGTAGCATAAATTGCAGTCCTAGCACAATGCACAAATAATTCTGTACTTATATTTGCCTTAAGTTTATCAACTATATTAGAATGAGTTTTATACAAATTATGCTCTATTATGTATAATTTAGCGTAACCTGGAATTTGCGCATCATCAATAAAGCCAGTCTCTATTTGAGCTTTAATTTGTGAAGAAGAAACCCCACTGCCAACATAATCTAGAATAGTTATGCTTCCGCCGTATTTTTGTAATAGTTGTTCTCTTGCTGTATGCTCAATACTAGTATAGTTAGCTCTTGAAAAAACTAACAAAGGAACAAGTTTTAAAATGAGATCGGGTCTTTTCCATGTATCAAAGTCGACAAGGCTGTCACCACCTATTATATAGATAAACTCACCGCCATACTTGTTGATTAATTGCGGGATTATTTCATAAGCATAACTATTTCTTTTTGAGGTCGATTCTATTGAATCAATTATGACATATGGCTTGTCCTTTGCAAATTCTCTCAATATCATGAGTCTATCTTTAAAACTGGCTAACCCTTTATCTTTATGTGGTGGATTTTTGGATGGTACCAAAATCAACGCATCAAGATTAGCTTTTTTATATACTAACTCCATCAGCTCGACATGTTCGTTGTGTAACGGGTCAAAAGCCCCACCAAAAAGTCCAAACTTCATGGATAAATTATAATACTAAATACAAAAATTATCAAATTTTTGAATAGATAATATAATTTGTATTTTTATATAATTTTAGTTAGTTGTTTTTAAGGGTTTTTGAAATCACAAAAAAGAACAATCCTTCAAGACATCTGTTATTGATTTAAGTCCCATTATTCTAATCACTTTTAAGTTAAGAGTAGAAAAAACTAGCAAAAATTTATATACTTTAAAATGATAACTTCCAAAATACGAAGTATTTATATAAATCATTGATACTAGAGAGCCAAAAAAAATGCGAATCAAATCTTTAAATAATTAAAATCAGCTATACAAAATAGATATAAAAATGTAGTCTTAAAAAAAATGTCGGATTATGGCATATGGGTTTAAAATAGAAGAGTTAATTTAAACTAGTTTTTGTTATATAAACCTATATTCAACTTTAAAATGATCTAAGATAGTTGAGATATTATTTGGTGCAAACACTATTGTTGAGGTGTTGTCATTTGGATGCACTCCAAACAATTCGGAATTGAATATTTCTTTATCTATTAGAAATATTACGTCCGTTTTTGGATTTTTTATAACATTCAAAAAAGACACCGACCCGGGTCGAATATTTAATTTTTCTAACAACTTATTTTCATCACCAAAACTTAATCTCGACTCATCTAAAAGCTCTCTTAATTTTATGAGATCAGCGCGCTTAGAAATTGGCAAAGAATATAGATAATAATGAGTTTTGCCTGAATTTTGTAGGAATAGGTTCTTAAATATTACAGCGCCTATATCAATGCGATGTTTTTCGTTATCGGCTTGTGAAAATATTGGTGGATGATCAAAAGTTTTGTATGGGATCTCAAGTGAATTAAACAATTCATAAACTGCTTGTTTTGTGGAACAATCCAACAATGTCCTTCTCCATAAACTAAAAAAATAGTAGTATTCTGTGTTAAATTAGCAATAATAAATTCTTAAACATTTTAAAGCGTTTACCTTGTGAAGTTTTTACAGAATGAAGAGCCTTTAACATTAAAATGTTAATTCACTTTTAAACGTTATTATTAAAAAAGCAAAAAAACATATGAGCTAAAATAACGCCATTATTATACAAATAGTGGATTTCAAACGTTTAAGATATTTAAGCAATCTGTTATTGTCTTGTTTTCAAATTATTATAACTAACATTTTACTATATGTCAAAGAAATATAAAGGTAGCTAGGTAAGAGTAAATGGGATTTTAAGAGATCGGTACTTGAAAGATGATAGTTAACTGCTATAGAATTTTTAAGCTATATAAAAATTAGTGTAGACAAAAATGATCGCATATTCTAATATAAAAATGTAATCCTGTTCTAAAGGAGGGCTTTTGATATGAATTTAATTGATTATCTAAAAAGGTCTCATCGGATTTTAAATGAACTAGCAAGGTTGCATTCAGAGATAAATACAAAATGTACAGGACTTTTTGAGATAAGAGAGGAGCATTGTACCAGCTCTAATCGAATTAGATATTTTAATACGCCTTGCTAAGGGCAATATTGGTATGCAAGTCTACTTAAAAAGAGAATTGCCATAATAAACAGCGAGGGTTTGCATCTATTTTAGTGCATTATGACTAAATTAGGAGTTCTGGTTATTTTAAGATCTGGTTTTATAAAGAAGCTGTTTAGTGTATAGATTCTAAATCAATTGTGAGTGAAATATGCGTTTACTCATATTTTAAATAGTTACCTAATTATTTTAAACTGCTATTCATAAGAGTAAAGTGCCGTATTATAAATTTATTGAGTAGATTTTCTAACAACAAATTTTAAATTATTTTTTAGATTTAACATATCTGCAACATAGTAGTGTTTAATGCATATGATATATAAAAGTTTTATTGGTGTAGTATGTCAAAGTATGTAATTAATGGTGGTAGAAAATTAAACGGGCAAATAGATATAAATGGTGCAAAGAACTCAGTGTTACCATTGCTTGCGGCGGCTCTATTAACAGATGAGCCTGTGAGGATAGGAAATTGCCCAATTTTGACCGATGTTGATAACATGATTCGAATAATAACTTCTCTAGGAGCTAGTGTGAATCGGGATGGGAGCTACATCGAAATTAAAAGTGCGGGGCTCTGTGCTTATGAAATTCCCAAAAGGCAGGCGAAAGAGCTACGTAGCTCAGTTTTTCTCATGGGATCAATATTAGGCCGCATGAAGAAAGCAAAGGTAGCTTATCCAGGAGGATGCGACATTGGACTTAGGCCTATCGACATTCACTTAAAAGCGCTATCTGAATTGAATGTAAAAATAGTTGAGAAGTACGGGTACATTAATTGTGATGCGAACATGATGAAAGCCTCGAACGTATTTTTAGATTATCCTAGCGTAGGAGCTACTGAGAATATAATGCTCTTATCCGCTATATCTGAGGGTATAACTATTATTTCAAATGTTGCCAGGGAACCAGAAATAGTAGAATTACAAAATTTTCTAAATTCAATGGGCGCAAAAATTGAGGGTGCAGGTTCTTCCTGCATAAAAATAGAGGGGGTAAGAAAACTCAAAGGCACAGATTATTATGCAATGCCGGATCGAATTGTTACAGGTACAATCATGATGGCTGTAGCACTTTGTGGGGGCGATGTAGTCTTAAATTACACAAATCACACACATATAGACGCAGTTATCAGTAAACTTAGAAAAAGTGGTTGCAATATTATAGTTGAAAGTGATAAAATATGCATACAATCATTTACACGACTTAATTCATTAGGTTATGTTGAAACTGGCCCATATCCAGGATATCCTACCGATTTACAAGCCCCGTTAGCGGCATTAGCATCTACAGCAGATGGAACTACAATCTTAGTTGAGAATATATTTGAGAACAGATTCAAACATTTACCTGAGTTGTGCAAAATGGGTGCAAACATAAGAGTAAAAGATAGAATAGCGTTCATATCTGGTGTTAAGCAGTTAACAGGAGCTGAGGTAATTGCTATGGATTTGAGAGGTGGTGCAAGTCTGGTTTTAGCGGGCCTTAGTGCATCGCAATTAACAGTCGTACATGACATCCAGCATATTGAGAGAGGCTATGAAAATCTTGATAAAATTTTCGTAGCGCTAGGGGCTGACATAATTAAAATTTGCTAATTCAGAGAAAACAGTGAAAACAAAAGTAGTTGCAACAGTTGGTATTATTTTAATCTCTTTGATTCTTGTGTCAATAATATTTGTAAATGTTACAAATGTTGATCTAATTGAATTGAGATTCGAATCGTCGCCTATTAATTTTGATGAGGCAGAGATACTAGCTGTATCAAACCTGAGAGCAGGAATGAGCATTTTTTCCATTGACGAGACCGAACTGACAAAAAAAATAGAAGATAACTTTCCTGCTAGAAATGTAAACGTAAAAAACATAGAGAGGGTTTGGCCTAACAAGGTAGTGTTGTATTTAAAAGAACGAATTCGAACATGTATTGTTAACATAAAGGATTCAGAGGAATATGCGGTTATTGATATGGATTTTCAAATGAAGCCTCTGATTGTAGATGCCTTAGATAATCAATATATATTCTTAACTGGAATTACTGTAGATAACACATTCAATATCCCACAATTTGCTGCGATCAGACAAATATTAATTGCTTTTACATATAAAAGCATTCCTTACTATGCTCTGAGTGGGATTTTAAAAGAAATAGAGTTTGACGAAAAATCATATACATACCAAGTGACATTAAGAAATGGTATGGTGATCAAAGAGATTGCTCATAATACAGTAATGCCGCCCGAACTGAATTTTTGAATAAAAGGCAATTGGGATATATAGAATTACAATACTTTAGCTAATCAATTTTAAGTCTTACAAAAATCGATTCACTAAATGCTAAGTATCAATCTATTAAAACGATTAAATCTACTGCACTTATTCTTGATAATATCTAAAACTTCACTAATTTCCTTAGTATAATTGGTTGTTAAATTATTAAATATTGACATTTTAAATAGCAAAAGGTATAATAAATAAGTAACAAAATAAAAAAGGAGTTAACATGAAAAAGGTTATTATTTTAACCGCACTTATTCTAACGATAGTAGCAATAACAGGCGCTTTTGTAGCTTGTACGGCAAATGAAGTGAGTCCTACCATAACAGGTTTTACAATTGAGGTACTTGATGATTACGTATTTAAAGTAGGCGATGTGTTTTCGTACATAGGCTTTAAATTTGAGGCTACACTCTCAGACGATTCAACTTTAACACCGTCATCTACGAATGCTGGGATTGTAATTGATTTATCTAATCTCGAGCTCGATGATAAATATCAATTTACAAGAGCAGGAGACTATGTTGTAAAAGCAACGTACCTTAATCAATATCACGCAGAAGTTACAATAACTGTCGAAGATGAATAAAGCTAAGAAGGTGGGGAATGTACTTATCTAAGTTAGTGGGGGCTAGAACAAAAGAGAATCCAGCTGATGCTGTTATTAAGAGCCATGCTCTATTAATGCGTACAGGTTTTATCAAAGCTGTAGCGGGAGGGATTTGGAGTTTTGGGATGGCCGCTCAGAGGATAGCTCTAAAGATTGAGCAAATAATTCGTGAAGAAATGAATCGAATAGATGGCCAGGAATGTTCATTCCCTGTAGTAATGCCAAAGGAGCTTTGGGATGAATCTGGGAGATATTCATCGATAGGTGATGAACTCATAAGGTTCACCGATCGCACTGGACATAGCTTAGTCCTAGGCATGACTCATGAAGAAGCCGCAGTACACTTTGCAAGGGACAATATAACGAGTTATGTACAGCTACCTTGCATGATTTATCAGATACAGACTAAATTCAGAGATGAAGCCAGATCTCGTGGTGGTCTAATTCGTGTTAGGGAATTCGTAATGAAGGATGCATATTCATTTCATCTGACACAAGATGATTTGGAAGAATATTATGAAAAGGTATTCGATGCATATGTTCGGATTTTCAAGAGAATAGGGCTTGATAATGTGATAGCTGTTAAATCTGATTCAGGCATGATGGGTGGTAAGATTTCACATGAGTTTATGTTTTTGTCGGATATTGGTGAAGATAAATTAGTTATATGCTCACACTGTGATTATAAAGCTAATATGGAAGTAGCTGAAGGAATTATAACTCCTAATGATAATAGTTGCGATAATCAAACAATGCGCGAGGTCTTTACTGGGAGCGCAAAAGAGATATCAGAAGTAGCAGAATTCCTTAAGATTACTAGTGTCAAGACAATCAAAGCTGTAGTTTACAATATTAAATCTAGCACTAAACAAGTTGTTTGTTTTTTGCGGGGTGACTTAGAAGTGAACGAAGCAAAATTGAAGAAAATTATTAAATGCGATGTTGTGCCTGCATCGTTGTCGGATTCTCTAGACATAGTAGCTGGCAACATAGGCCCACTCGGTCTTAGTGAATCAGCTAATAGAGTTATAGTATATGATAATTCGCTTAGAGGTTGCTCTGGGATGGTCATAGGTGCGAATAAGCCTGATTATCATATTAGTGGTGTTTCAGTAAACCGAGACCTCAAGATCTCAAATTTTGTTGACATAACAAAGGTTAATGATGGAATGAGATGCAGTGTTTGCGGGAAGCCCTTAACTGTAAAAAACGGGATTGAAGTAGGCAATATATTCCAACTAGGTACTAAGTATACTACTTCGATGAACATGAAGGTGCTAAACAAAAATGGTGTTTTGGTCAATCCAATAATGGGCTGTTACGGAATAGGAGTAGGCCGTGCTCTTGCGTCTGTAGCTGAGGACAAATCAGATGAAAAAGGATTAAACTGGCCAATTTCGATAGCGCCATGGGATGTGTATTTATGTCCACTTAGATATGACAATGAAGATGTAAAGGATTTAACACATCAAATATACGATGAGTTTGTTAAAGCAGGGATAGAAACAATTTTAGACGATAGGAGTGTTTCTCCTGGAGTTAAATTCACTGATAGTGAACTAATGGGAATTCCTATTAGAGTTGTATTAAGTCCTAAACTTTTAGCTACAGATTCTGTAGAGATTAAACTTAGAAATCATGCTCAATCTGAGATTATACCACGAAAAGATATAATACAAACTATTCTGAATATTAAAGGTTGAGCCTAGTAGTGCGACGATTTAAAATTAATTATTCTGACCGTTAAACTTAAAAAAGTTCTAGGTCAGATGAAACATTTTAATAAAACTATCACTCAGTGCTTTTGAGAGAGTTTTAAAAGCATAATAAAATGGTACCATGCCAATTAATGGATGCTTTGATGACCCAAATAATAATTAGGGCGCTAAATATAATTTTGGGATAACAAAAGTGCTTAACCCACGTAATTATTAATACTAAGCAGGAGAACTATAATGAAAAAGAATTTTCTTTTTAAGATTGCAATGATAGTAGGCCTTATTTTGATCTTTGGTGTTTTAATTACTGCTTGTGAAGATAATACAGTACCCAAGACTCCCAATACAGTTGTAGACACTTTTTATACTAAAGGATTTACAAAGGCTGATTTAACAGTACAAAACGCTACAGATGAGTTATTGTATGGCTTATTCAATACTTTAAAACCAGTGAGTCAACAGAGAGATTCATCGGCAAGTTCAAGCTCTCTGTCTGCAGAGGCACCTATTGTATTAGGAACTGTTCAGTATGTTTTTGTATTGAAAGTTAATTACTCTGAGACGCAGATCAACGATAACTCTGTATTATGTGAAATCTATGATAAAGAAAAAGAGAATTTAGTTTTAGGCATATACCACGTGAATAGTGATACAGAGCCTATGTTATATCTGAGAATAGGCAACACAAAACTAAAAGTGCCGTGCTCAATTGATACTATGAATATATTAGCGCCAGTTACTATTTTAGATAGCACTATTTCATTAACAGATATAATTAAGCTAAAAAGCGATACAACGATAAAGTATGAGTATAAAAAAGAAAACAGCACATACACTAAACATTTCTTAGTGAATATTGATTTAGCTGAGACTTTGAAATCATTGATATCTAACATGAAATTGCCTGGTAGCCAATTAACTAGTTACTCATCAGATTTAAACTTCTTTTTAACCAATATGCTTGGTGTTACTAATAGTGATATTTCAAGCACAGGATTACCACCAATGTATGTAACTGTTGAATGCACAACAATAGAAGGCATGCAAAACACATTTAAATCTGGCAGACTAAGTGATATGAAAGTGAAATTAGAAGTTTCATCAAGCCCGACACATGCTAACACAGTTTTTGGTGGTATTCCATATGAAGGCTCATTTCAAGTTGTTGATTTCAAAAGCTCTAATCAATTGATTAACAATCTTTTTGCTAATGCAGATCTTGGCTCATTTAGACGTTATGATGAGAACCCTTTGCGAATAACACTCAATTTCTATTATCTCGCTGAATCTACAACAAGAAAATACGATTTTATTGCAGAAATTGATTATAATTCGGAAGACGTAAATAAGACAAAGGCAGCTATTTATATATACGATAACATCAAAAATTCTAATAGACTCTCTATTTATTTAGAGGATGGTGTGCTCTGGTTTAATCATTTAGGTAATGACAATACTGTAGTGAATTTAAAGTGTCATTTTGATCTTACTAAAGTAATAGAGGATCTTTTAGAACTAAGCCCCAATCAACCTGATGCGTCCCTATTTAATAGGAGTGTTGTTTATATTTTAGGTGCGATATCTGCTTCTGATCAAAACAAGTTGCGATACACCTATTCAATAGAGAATCTTACTACGTTACTAGGCATAGCTCATTCAGATATTGCTAAAATCATCAATGAAGCAACGACTGGAATGGATGACACGAGCAAGAATTTTTATGATTTATATAATGAGGGAGCAGGAAAGTCTTTTGAGGAGTTAGTATCAAGTAAAGTTGCGATTCAATTGTCAGCCTCAGATACGTTTATAACCTCAATAGAAGAAGTTAACTTGCCAGAGGAAGAAGAAAGAGGTCAGTTATAGAGAGAAGTATATTTAATTAATTTTCATCTTATATATATATTATATTCATTTAAAATTCATTTTTATTTGTTATAATAACTTGTTGTATTTAACTACAATAAATTTGGTGCTCCCCTCCAAAAAAAAGTATTTTAGGGGTAGCATTTAGAGAGTGTTATTAAATTCATGGATGATGATCAAATATACGATCTACACTATAAAAAACAATCTAAAGTCTCCAATAAATCACAGTCGTGTACTTCACGAATCTCATTTGTATATTTTCTAGGCGTATTTATACTATGTTTTTTATCTGCATATATTGCCTGGTTATATGGAATAAGTGAAGGGAGAAAACAATATTATGTAATTGTAGAACCAATAACGGGATTAACAGACGGCAATGGCAAAGAAGACATAACAGCGGGTAGTTTTGAGAAAGTTTCAGCCTCCGTAGTTAAGATCACTGAAGCTTACCCTGAAAATGTTGTATCAACTAGCGATAGTTCTAAAAGTTGGTGTGGTATTGTGTGGGCTGCTAATGATGAAACTGGTAGTTTAATATTAACTGATGCTAATGTAGTTAATTCTGATCAACTTAATGTGATTACTTCTGATGGGACTGAGTATCCAGCTACAGTTGTAACAAATGATGACATAATAGGATTTGGTGTAGTTAGAACAGATGTTGTTTTATCAGCCGTCACCTTTAATTCAGAAGATAATATTACACCTGGTATTAAAGTTTTTTCAATTGATTATACTGGACGAAAATACGAAGGAATAATCAGTGTTGGGAGTAAGAATATTAAAATAAATGATTCTATACGACTGTTCATGCAGAGCAATTTTTGTTTAGATGAAAACGTACAGGGTGGCGGGTTATTTAATAGTGACGGGACATTCATAGGATTTATTAATTCTTCAGACACTAATTTGGGAATCAGTTATGCCATTCCAGGAAATGTAATATATGATACCATGTTAGATCTTCTGACAAAGGGTTATGTGGCAGGGAGAGTTGATGTTGATTTTATGAAATTCAGTGAGATCAAGGTTCCTAATTTGTTGCAACAAAGGGAAGGCCTTAGAATCATAGATGTAGATGAGAGGGTCTTAACAGGCCCTGTTTTGGGTGATTATCTGATAGCCATAAATGACACTATTGTATTAACAAAAAAAGAATGGCGAGATACACTCAGGAGTTATAATGTTTTAGATACAGTTGTATTAACATATTTGCATGGCACTGAAATATATACTGTCAATGTAGTTTTGAATGAGGAAAATGATGAGAGCAAAGAATAACATTATACAATATGATGCAAAAAATTAATGTTAAGTTTTGCGTTTAGTGTTATAATAATAAGAAGTAAAGAAAATTGTATGTTAGGTAACTACTAGTTAAATATTTGTTAGGAGCAATTATGCAGAAGATCCTTATAGTTGATGATGAGATACAAATTCGTAATTTAGTACGCAAGTATGGCGAGAGCGCTGGCTTTGAAGTTATTGAGGCTGTTGACGGTGAGGACGCCATAAGAAGGGCGGAAATTTCTGAGCCTGATATCATCGTTATGGACATAATGATGCCAGTGTTGGATGGTTTTTCAGCGACTAAAGAAATAAGAAAAACTTCTCCTGTCCCTGTAATCATGTTGTCAGCACGTGATGAAGAATATAATAAAATTCATGGTTTTGAATCTGGGGCCGATGATTATGTAATAAAACCATTTTCTGGAAAAGAGCTAATGCTAAGAATTAACGCGATTCTTAGTCGTGGACAAAAAAGCTCGGATTCTATTTATGAGGCGAAAAATCTAAAAGTGGATTTCAATGCACGATTAGTATGGATAGAAGGAGAGCGCGTTGATTTAAGCCCCAAAGAATATGAGTTGTTGTTTTTTATGATAAATAACAAAGGCCTTGCTTTATCAAGACATCTTCTTTTAAACAAGATATGGGGATTTGATTACTATGGTGATGATAGAACAATTGATACGCATATCAAAGTATTAAGAAAGGATTTAGGCGTTTGTGGATCGTACATAGTGACTTTAAGAGGATTGGGGTATCGATTTGAGCCTTTACCGATTACCACTTAAGTGGAGTATATTTTTTAGTTTAGCAATATTTTCTATAATTGTCTTAGGCGTATTATGGTTTTTCCAGATAGGAATGCTTAATACCTTTTATAGAACTATTAAAACTAGTGACGTCCAGCAAAATACTGATACAATAACATCAATTATTGACAACCCAGAACTCGATTCATATATCGAGGTCATGTCCTATAGAGAGGACATGAGCATTGTTATAATCAGCGACACTGGGGCTGTTATCCATAAATATTTAAGGCAACCGTCTATTTTGGGCGCGCTGTCTGATTCTGAATATTTAAGTTATTATAATGAAGCTAAATCAAATGACGGATCATATTTATATTTTATCCAGTCAGACAGTCTAGCAGTTAACGGACTTAACGATTCAAGCTTATCAACAGAAGTGGGTGTAGAAAATTTAATATATGCTAAAATAATTAAAAACTCAGCAAATGAAGAATTAGCAATTATTACTGAAAGCTCGGTCACGCCTATGCCTTCGCTTTTTAGCGTTGCAGTGGTCACGGCGTTAGTAATTTCTTGCGGGATTGTTTTTTTAACTTTAACCATAACCATTTTCTTAACAAAAAAAGTAGCAAAACCGATCGAATCATTGACTACATCCGCTATGGATATGGCTAGTGGCGATGCTGACGTAGTTTTTAAAGGTGATGGGTTCAAGGAAGTTATAGCCTTGACTGATGCATTAAATTATGCATCCAAACAGATCTCTGTTGTGGAGCATTTGCGCCGTGAGTTACTTGCAAATGTGTCACATGATCTTAGAACACCTCTAACTCTTATGAAAGGTTATACAGAGATGATGCTAGATATCCCTGAGGAAGTCACTCCTGAAAATTTACAAATAATTGTGGATGAAACAGAGAGATTAACAAATCTAGTAAACGACATGCTTGATCTGTCACGTATGCAATCTGGGGATCTTGTTCTTAATTTCACAACATTTGATATAATAGCCTTGTTAAACGAGATTGTCAAGCGGCATTCTGCACTCTTATCTAGAATGGGATATTCTATTAAGCTTGAAAGTGATGATTCGTTGTGGGTCTATGCTGATGAACTAAAAATATCACAAGTTATATATAACCTCTTGAGTAATGCTATAAATTATGTAGGCGAAGACAAATTAGTTATTGTCAGGGCAATAACTAGGGATAACAATGTTAGGATTGAAGTAATTGATCACGGAATTGGCATTGATGTTGACAAGATCTCACATATTTGGGACAGATATTATAAATCAGATAATAATCATATTAGAGGTGTAGTCGGCACAGGTTTGGGCTTATCTATTGTAAAAAATGTTATGACTTTGCATCCTGGTGCTATTTATGGTGTAGATAGCTCAATAGGTGCCGGGAGTAAATTTTATATAGAGTTGCCAATCGCAAAAGGTGATGAAAATGACGAAATTTATGAATGAGAAATGCGAATAGTTGATTTATGTGAAACTCAGATTTTCATGCTGACATTATATTAAAATCAATAAGTATCTGCTTTTGAATAATACAGAAAAATGAATTGATCAAATGGTCAATTATTACTAATTCCATTAATTTATAAAGTTTTGTTTTATGAATATTTAATTTACAGAGAAAATATACAAAATTAGCTTAATCTTTACTTACAAATAGTTTATATCATTACATCTCTTAGAGTCAAATGCGTTGAATTTTCAAAATATTTATAAAAAAGTATTGAAAACATTATGAAAATTTGATATAATTATATTCATAAATCTAGTTATTTAAAGATCAAACTGTACTGAATAATAATGAGATTACCATTAAATATCCTAAGTTTAATTCAAAACACAAAAAGGACTAATATATGAATGACATAGATAAAAAAGTTGAAGAAATTTTGAATGAATTGACCGTTCCAGAGAAGGCATTGCTTTGTTCTGGTAGAAAGTTTTGGTATACAAGAGGATTAGCTAAACGTGGAATAAAGCCCTATATGGTATCTGACGGACCTCATGGACTCAGAAAGCAGGATGCAGATTCAGATCATTTGGGTATAAATGACAGCATAAAAGCCACTTGTTTCCCGGCTGCTTGCGTTATGGCGAGCACCTGGGATGTTGATTTAATTAAGCAAGTTGGCAATGGCATAGGGGAAGAAGCTTATGAAGAGCGCTTGGGGGTTGTTTTAGGTCCTGGTGTTAACATTAAACGTTCACCCTTATGTGGACGCAATTTTGAATATTATTCTGAGGATCCATATCTTAGCGGTAAAATAGGTGCTAGTTTTATACAAGGCGTTCAAGAAAAGGGCCCTGGTACATCACTTAAGCACTATGCTTTAAATAACCAGGAATCTGACAGATTGAGGATAAATGCAGTAGTTGATGAGCGCGCTTTGCGGGAGATATATCTAGCGAGTTTTGAAACTCCAGTAAAAGAAGGAAAACCTTATACTATAATGTGCTCATACAATCAAATCAATGGTGAATATGCTAGCGAAAACAAAAAGATATTAACAGACATACTAAGAGATGAGTGGGGTTTTGATGGATATGTAATGACAGACTGGGGGGCAATATTTGATAGAGTTAAAGCTTTAAAAGCAGGACTTGATTTAGAGATGCCAGGTGGATCTGCAGAGAGCGTTTATGCAATAATTGATGCGGTAGAGTCTAAGGCCCTAACTATTGAGGATCTTGATAAATGTGTACGAAGGTTATTGAGAGCAAATCTGATAATTAATTCATTAGAGCCAAATGATTTTAAATACGATCGTGAAGCCCACCATTATTTAGCAAAAAAAGTGGCCTGTGAGGGTGCAGTGTTGCTTAAAAATGAACTTAATCTCTTACCATTTTCTTTAGACGAAGAGATAACTGTAATAGGCAATCTATTCAAAACACCTCTGTATCAGGGTGGTGGTTCATCTCAAATCAATGCAAATATTGTTGTGACCCCATACGACGCGTTTATCTCAAAGCACGTAAAATTCAAGTATGCTGATGGCTATGATTTTAAAACTGAAGAGGTCAACTATAAATTAATAGATGAGGCAGTTAATCTAGCTAATTCAAACGACAAACATATCCTTTTATTTATCGGATTAACCCTTGAGACCGAGGGTCTTGACAGAAAGCATATGTCAATTCCAAAAAACCAAATTGCACTAATAGAGGCTCTTATCGGCACACATAAGGATATTGCGGTAGTCATGTTTGGTGGCGCACCTGTTGAGATGCCATGGATTAACGGGATATCAGCCCTTTTACAGATGTATTTGCCTGGTCAAGCAGGTGGTTTGGCTGTTCACGATTTAGTTTTTGGTATAGTTAATCCTTCAGGAAAGCTAGCAGAAACATTTCCAATTAAACTAAGTGACACACCTTGCTTTAAATATTTTCCAGAAGGGCCTGCTACTGTTGAGTATAGAGAAAGCATATTTGTTGGATATAGGTATTATGATACAGCTGATATACCTGTGAGGTTCCCATTTGGATTTGGACTATCATATACTGAATTTGTGTATTCAGATATTGTAATATCATCAGACATAGCTACTGTTGATGACGAAGTCACTGTCACAGCCTGCATTAAAAATATCGGATCACGTGAGGGCAAGGAAGTTGTACAGTTATACGTGGGGTTAAAAAACAGCAAGGTATTTCGTGCAAAAAAAGAGCTCAAAGGATTTTGTAAAGTTGACCTTCAACCAGGGGAATCAACGGTTGTTGAATTCCACCTTAATAAACGTGCATTCTCATATTATAATACCAAAATTAAGGATTGGGTAGTAGAAGATGGGAAATATGATATTTTAATAGGCAGTAGCTGTGCTAGCATAAAATTATCAACTTCCATTCAGATTAGTGCGCCTGAGACTGAACTCCCATATTTAGCTGGGGCTGTGGGTGAGTACTATTGTTTTAAGGGATCAGCATCAAACGAGGCTTTTGAAGTTTTATTAGATTCGCCTATCCCCTCAAGCGACTATTTGACAGAGCCTATTAGATGGGAATCGACCATATCTGATGCTAGAGTACGATTTTTTGGTAGGTTAATGTATAGAGTTATCAATTTAGGTGTAAAATTACTACTTAAAGGAAATGATGATTCAACTGTATCATTTAAGAGTTTTATAAGAGACATGCTTTATTCAAATCCTTTGCGCGCATTTGGTACAACTAGCGGTGGGCAATTTACACTAAATATGGTAGCAGGTTTGATAGATGTAATCAATGGTAAATTTTTTAGGGGATTAGGTAAAATTATTAAAGCACGAAGAAAAAACAAAAAACAAGAAAAGGTTCTCCTATCACTTGAAAATTAACATACATTCTCTATTTAATAATCTCAAATTTATTACTTGCTTGTATTAAATTTTTAGTGTATTATTAAATATAAAAACAATATAAAGATTATATGATAACCTGCATTAACGTTTAGTTTAGTTAGTAGAGTTATAGGTTAATGTGATTTGTTGTGAATTAAGTAAGACAATATGAGCTTGATGTCAAATCATATTAATTTGTACTGTCCATTACTAAAATAACACGCAGGAATAAATTTAAAAGAGACATAAATTTTACGCAAGCTTTAAAAGATTACACTTGACATATTTATAAACCTTGACGTTTAGATATGAGAGATAGTGGAATGAGCATAAATCTATAATAATTCATAAATATTAAGGGTATTAATTTAATGATAGATATTGATGATATAATTAGCAGACTTTCTGTAGAAGAAAAAGCCGCATTGTGTTCTGGTGTTAATCTTTGGGAATCAACACCTATTAAAAAACACGGGATCCCCTCGATATTTTTTTCTGATGGCCCACATGGACTTAGACGTGAACTTGAGGTCAGTGGGGTTGGGAATATATTAAAAACCTCAAAGCCTGCGACCTGCTTTCCTACTGCGGTCACTACAGCCTGCTCGTGGGACAGAGAACTACTCTACGAAGTAGGTGTAGCATTAGGAGAGGAGTGCCTCTGTCAAGGAGTACAAGTACTTTTAGGCCCTGGTGTTAATATAAAGAGATCACCTTTGTGTGGGAGAAATTTCGAATATTTTAGTGAAGATCCTATCTTGTCCGGCGAATTAGGTGCCGCATACATAAATGGTTTGCAAAGCACTGGTGTAGGAGCCTCGTTAAAACACTATGCAGCTAATAGTCAAGAACAAAATAGACATATATCATCATCTGAGATTGATGAGCGGGCTTTGCATGAGATTTATTTAACTGCTTTTGAAATAGCAGTAAAGAAAGCTAATCCTCTAACTGTCATGTGTTGTTATAACCTAATCAACGGAGTACATGGTAGTGATAACAAATTATTATTAAATGACATTCTAAGAGAGAAATGGGGATTTAAAGGTTGTGTTATTTCGGACTGGGGTGCAGTTAATGATAGGGTAGAAGGTATTAGAGCCGGCCTAGATATCGAGATGCCATCATCGAATGGTGAAAATGATAAAAAGATTGTTGATGCAGTAAATTACGGCGAATTAGACATTAAATTATTAGATGATTGTGTCAGAAGGATACTTACATTAATTAATAATTCTAAAGTAGTAGATGAATACAGAGCTAATTATGAGGCCCATCATGATCTTGCACGTCGTGTTGCTACTGAGTCTTTTGTCCTATTAAAAAATGAGGGAGATATCTTACCAATAATGCAAGATTCACTTGAATCTGTAGCAGTAATAGGCAAATTGGCGTTAACTATGCGATTACAAGGTTCTGGGTCTAGTCAGGTGATCCCTCGAAAAGTCAGGAGCTTTTTAGATGTATTAACGGATCATGATATTAAATTTGCCTATGCTGACGGATATAAACTAGAAGCCGGCAACATAAACAAGAAGAGAATAGGCGGGAAGGCTCATAACAAGATCGAAGAAGCCGTTGAGATAGCAGCTAATAATTCACTAGTACTATTGTTTGTTGGATTACCAGAAGATTATGAATCTGAATCGTTTGATCGAACGCACATTAACATGCCTCCTGAGCATGAGGCCTTGTTAGATGCTATTTATGCTGTTAATACAAATATAGTAGTAATTCTAACAGGCGGGTCCCCAGTTAAAATTTCGCATCCTGAAAAATTTAAAGGCTTGATTAACGTATATTTAGGCGGTGAAGGTTGTGCTGAGGCAATTTACGATGTTCTCTTTGGCAATGTAAACCCGTCTGGAAAACTAGCAGAAACATATCCAATTGACATAAATGATTACCTAGCGAGCCAATATTATGGAAATATTATCGCAGAATATCGCGAGAGTGTTTATGTTGGATATCGATATTATGATTCTGCCTGGAAACAAGTGCGTTATCCATTCGGATACGGCTTGTCATACACTAAGTTTAAATACTCTGACCTTAAACTTTCTGCCACTGAAATAACAGCGGATGATATTTTAACTGTCTCTATTGATGTCGAAAATATTGGGAGCCTTGAGGGCAAGGAAATAGTGCAACTGTATGTCAAGGATCTAGAATCCTCTGTTTTTAGGCCAGATAAAGAATTGAAAGGGTTTTTTAAAGTTACTCTAGATGTGGGCCAAAAGAAAACTGTTACGATGGATCTTGATAGACGCGCTTTTGCCTTTTATGATATAGAAACGAGTGATTGGCAAGTAGAAAATGGCGAATTCGAAATATTAATTGGCGCCTCATCAAGGGACATAAGGGCATATGGAAAGGTTAATTGCATTGGCAATGCAAATCTAAAATCCAGGATTAATGAATTACCTGCCTACTATAATATTGCCCAAGTTGATAGTATCCCTGATGATCAATTCAAAGCATTACTAGGCAGGTCGCCTAATATTTATGTACCTCCGCGGATTGGTAATTTCAATTTTAATAGCACAGTTGATGAGTTAGATCGTGGCAACTGGTTTGGAAAGCTTTTTAAATATGTATTCAAAAAGAGCAGTGTTTCACTGCTAGCTAAAGACGCAACCAGAGTACAAAAGAAAATGACAAAAAAGGGCGCTGGTTATATGCCAATAAGAAACTTTTATATGATGAGTTCAGGTAATGTATCATACAAAGCGACGGCTAATGTTTTAAGGGCTTTTAATGGTCATACAATAAAAGGTATTACAAAATTCGTATTTGAACTCCTAAAGAAAAGAAAGTTTAAAAAGGATGATTATCAAAAATAATTATTAGAATATGGAAATAATGCTAGATCCAGACTGAATAGATAATACGTCTTCTGTTCTACATCAAGAAAAAATGCTACTTTTTATTTTAAAAGAAGCATTTCATATAAATTATTTTAGTTCCTTATAATTAAAATAAAGAAACTATTTTTTTAAATAGCTAATTATTAAGTCATTTGAACAATATAATTGCTTACTTTTTAACTGCTTAAAATGAATACTAAATCAAAGAGCATAATTTAGCTAGCTAAGTGTGAATGTATATTATATACTTTGATCTTATAGCATACCTTCATACTAAGATCAGAGGTTCAATCTCTAGCAATTATCATTATTATGATGATATGTAAAGCACACAATTTTTGTAAAAACATTTAGAACTAAGATTTTTAAGTAATTGGCCCTTGGATCTAACATAATGTCTTACAAAAACTGCTTAAATAGGGTCCCTAAATTTAAGCAGTTTTATAATATTATCGCAAGTCTTTCCTCATTATTTTACCACTAATTGTTTTAGGTAAGGATTCTACGAATTCTACAACACGTGGGTATTTATACGGTGCTGTATGATCTTTTACGTAGTTTTGAATTTCTTTTTTTAATTCCTCAGTCCCTACTGTATTTTTTGTTAGGACAATTGTTGCCTTAATAATCTGACCTCTTGTAGGATCGGGGATACCTGTCACTGCGCATTCAAGAACATAAGGCAATTCAATAATTACGGATTCAACCTCGAATGGGCCAATTCTGTATCCAGACGATTTTATGACATCATCTACTCTTCCTACATACCAAACATAGCCATCCTCATCCATCCATGCTAAATCCCCAGTATGATAAACGCCATCGTGCCAAGCGAATTCAGTGTCAGTAGGATCATAATAACCATTAAACATACCGTACGGAATACCATTGCTTGTTAATATTGCGATTTCACCAGTTTCACCAGTTTTTACAGGTTCGCCATCTGAATTTAATAACACTATATCATATTGTGCTGTGAATGGTTTTCCCATTGAACCAGGCTTTGGTTCACTTCCAAACTGATTGAAAATAGTTAAAGTCGTTTCAGTTTGCCCAAATCCCTCTCTTAATTTAAGGCCTGTAGCCTTATAAAATTGTTCATAAACCTCAGGATTTAATGCTTCACCAGCAATGGTAGCATTCTTAACAGATGATAGATTATATTTAGTTAAATCTTCTTTTATAAAAAATCTATACATAGTAGGCGGAGCACAAAAGGTAGTTATATTATACTTTTCAAACATAGTGAGAATATCAGCTGCACTAAACCGCTCAAAGTTATACGTGAATATACAACCCTCTAAGAGCCATTGCCCATATAACTTCCCCCATACTGATTTAGCCCATCCAGTATCTGAAATAGTAAAGTGTAATCCGTCTGGATCAACACGATGCCAATATTTTGCTGTTGAAAAATGCCCTAAAGGATATTTATATGTGTGCACTGTAATCTTAGGATACCCGGTAGTGCCTGAGGTAAAATACATTATCATCGTGTCATTTATATCATTTTCAATACGCGTTAGGCATTCGGATGCAGCATTAACAGACGAGTCAAAATCTATCCAACCTTCGCGTTTATTAGGCCCAGATGAGATCTTGATTTTCATAGTAGGTGATGATGGCAGAGCCGCCTCACATTCTTCTATTGCTGAACCGTCTGTTGTAATAACTATTGCACTTATATTTGCCGCATTAAATCGGTATTCAAAGTCTTTTTTAGTTAACAAGTGGGTAGCGGGAATAGCAATTGCACCTATTTTATGTAAACCTAATATAGCAGGCCAGAATTGGTGATAACGTTTTAGTGTCAACATGACTTTATCACCCTTTTTAATTCCTAACGAGATAAAGAAATTCGCACATTTGTCACTTAAGTGCTTCATGTCTGCAAAAGTGAATAGCTTTTCTTTTTTATCTGCAGAAACCCATAACATAGCTGGTTTATTTGGCGACTTTGTTGCAATTGCATCAACAACGTCATAGGCAAAGTTGAAATTCTGTGGAGGATGAAAATCTAGCTTTTCAATTTCTCCAGATTCATTTAATATGGTAGTGACAAACGCATTGTATACAGCATCTTTTTCCTTAAAAGAAACTATACTATCAGCTTCCGCTGAATGTATTATTTCCAACTCGCTACTGCCAGTACCACGTTTTATGACCTGCGCTAAAAACCTGCAATTACCCTCATATGCGACCATTCCATGTGGGAGACGCGCATCATAGTATACAGAATCGCCAGGGCCTAGGATGGTTTCATAATTATTTATTCTAAACTTAAGTTTACCTTCTAATATATAGTCAAATTCATCATCGTTATGAAAAGATAAAGGCATTGCTTTATCAACTGTATTAGGATCGTATTCTGCAGTTACCGTAAAAGGCTCCATTAATTTATTTTTGAATAAAGGAGCAAGATGCAAATATTTGAAACCAGTACGTCTTTCATAGGGCATTCCATCTCCGCCCCGCACTATTTCAAATCCTGATAGTTTTGGCATGTCTCCAGAAATTATTTCGGCTAAATCAACAGAATAATATTTAGATAATTTTTGTAAAAAACTGAACGTAAAATCAACGTCGCCATTTTCAGCAGCGATGTATAGCTCGGTAGTTGTGTTTGTGGCCATTGCCACTTCTTCATATGATAAATTGAATACCTCACGCAAGTATTTTACGCGTGAAGCAATTGATTTCAGATCACTCATTATGCCTGCCTATATTTCTAAATAGCAAAAGCAATATTGCATAGCTAAGAAAAACGTATTATTTTTTTTGAAAAGATTGTAGTCATTTCAAGGAGCCTCATGTTTTCCACTTTCGAATACAATTATATTATGTAAATGCGTACATGTTATTCATGTACGCATCTATCATGTTAATAAATAATTTAAGAAAGCAAATTAATTAGTTATTATCCCTCATCAGTTGCAGTAGGAGCTGCTATATCACTATCTTCTGAGATAATCTCTGCATCATCTGTACTGATAGGTGATTCAAGAGCGTCTTCTGTTAGTGTAGCTTCATCCACAGGGGGCTCTAAGTTCTCTATCACAATTGCCGCCCCAGGAGGTGTAACATCATCTTCTTCAAGAGAGGCAGTGATCACTTCGGGGGCTTCACCCTCAGTTAAAATTTCTTGGGTTACTATAGATTGTATATCCTCTGTTGTAATTGCATCAACTACAGGCGTTTCCTCTTCAGTGCTAGTGGCTAAACGCTTAGCTTCTTCAGCAGCTTTGATTGCATTTTGTTCTTTCAAGTATTTATCTTTTTCGGCTTTTATCATTTCTGGGTTAGGTATATATTGAGGATTCTTAAGATTAACAACACTGAAGTCAATTGATTTGAATCTAAATCCTAACACCTCATCAAATGTAGTAATTATATTAGCCCGCACAGAATTAATGATTTTATCTACGTCATCATCATTAATTTTGAGATCTACCTTCATCTTAACGTCGTTATTTTCATCGACTAAAAGTATAGCTTTTTTGAGTTTTGCGCCTTCAATTTGCGCTGTAGCAACTTTTGCAGTCTTTTTAACTACAGAAATAGATGCTTTGGTTGCACTATCTTTTCCTTTAAATAAAAGTATGCTGTTTATTCTTTCAGAATCGCTGAATGCGCGCGCAATGTTTATCCCGGACAAAATTGCATATATGCAGGCAAAGATTATTATAAGCACGTTAACTAAGGGGTTGTTCATATTCTCGGCATATTCAGGTTTAAACATGACGATCAACATTATGATGACGAATAAAAGTGAAATAAACGCTAAAGTTACGGAAACTATTTTTTCCAGTATCTTCTTCATTGAAAGCCTCCATATTTTGGATGTTGTTTATATAGTATAACATTAAATTATAAAATATTCAATATTTTTAACTAGAATAATCTATATTTAGTCAATATTTAAAAAGTAAAAAAATAGATAACAACTTAAAAGTTGTGGTTATATATAAAATTATAAAAAATGACAAATTATTAAAAAAACAGCGATCAAAAATCACTTAACCAAAAAGCTTGATGAATAACGTAGAGCCTATGATTTAAATGTTAAACAATACATAGAATGAAAAGATTGTGACATTATCAATTATTGAATGTGAAAAGATGATTATATTTTGATATGATTTTTAAGATGTATAGTAAAATCATTGACTATTTAATACTCATAATGTAATATTAATGTATAGAGATGGTATTGATAAATCGACATATATAGTTTGATTTATATATGGTATCGTTTAATGGAGATTATATGGCGTTGCTTAGATCTGATGTACCTGAAAACAGGAAATGGAATTTAGATGAGCTTTTTGATAATGAAAGCGATTTAGAATTAATGTGTGAGAGCATAAGAAGCTCTTTAAATGCCCCTGAGCTTTTAAAAAAGAAATTTAACATTAATGATACTTTGAAAATTTTGAAATTGAATTCAGAGATCATGCGCAAACTTGAGCGAGTGGCAGTTTATGCATTTTTAAGACGCGATGAAGATACTAGCGATCCTAAATATCAAGCGCTTAGTCAAAAAGTAGAGGCTTTAGAGGTAGAATTTTCTGTTGCCACATCATTTATAACTCCCATAATTTCAGGATTTTCAAAGAAAGAATTATGTAAGATGCGCGATGATCCTGCATTCGCGGATTTTACTGTATATTTATCTGACATTATACTTTTGAAAAAACATATATTATCTAGGAGTGAAGAGCAATTATTGTCTTTGGTTCAATCGTTCACTTCAGGATATCATCATGCTTTTTCGATGTTTGACAATGCGGATATTGAATTTGGTTCTATCGAACTATCAGACGGTCAAAAAATCGAATTATCACATGGTGTATTCTCATTATTACTACAAAATAGAGATAGAGAAGTTCGAAAGAAAGCATTTTTGAAATACTATATACCATTCGTATCACATAAAAATACATTAGCTGCAATCTACACAGGGAGTGTTAAAAAAGATTGTACAATGGCAAAAATTCGTGAATATGATAGTGCGCTAGACTGTGCACTTACATTAAGGCACATCAAGCCAATAGTTTACGAGAACTTGTTAACCAGCGTTAAAAAGAACACCGATGTTTTGCGCCAGTATAATGAATATCGAAGAAAATCGTTGGGGCTAAAAGATTTACATATGTACGATATGTATGTACCAATTGTAGACGAAACATCACTGCATCTTGATTATGACAGCGCATATGAATTAGTTGTGAAAGCGTTAAAACCACTGGGAACAAATTATTGTGATTTGTTACTAAAGGCAAAGGAGTCAGGTTGGATAGATGTCGAAGAAACAAAAAACAAGAGGAGTGGAGCATACTCAAGTGGATGTTACGATGCACATCCTGTAGTTCTTTTAAATTATCAACCAACGACACATGATGTTTTTACAATTGCGCATGAAATGGGTCATGCCATGCATTCATATTTTAGTAATAATAACGTGTGTTATGAAAAGGCGAGTTATCCTATATTTTTAGCTGAAATTGCTAGTACAGTAAACGAGGTATTGTTAATAAAGTATCTATTGAAGGATGCTACTGCCAATTTAAAGAAAAATCTCTTGTCATATTATCTGGATATGTTCAGAAACACTTTATTTAGGCAAACGATGTTTGCTGAGTTTGAGCTTTTTGCACACAACGAAATAGAATCAGACAGACCATTGACTGCTGACATCTTAACAGACAAATACAATTCATTATATGAGGAATATTATAGTGATTCTTTAGTCCGTGACGTTGAATTAGGTTATGAATGGAGCAGGATCCCACATTTTTATTCTGCTTTCTATGTTTATCAATATGCGACAGGTTTGACAGCCGCAGTAAATATAGTGAACAAAATACTATCAGACAATACCTTTGCCAGCAAATATCTTAAATTCTTGTCATCTGGTGATTCATATCCACCACTTGAAACCTTAAAGATGGCGGATGTTGATCTTACAAAACAACAGCCGTTTATAGCATGTATGACTGAGTTTAGAGAAACTTTGAAAAAACTGAAAAACATAAATAAACAGGTATTAGAGAAATGAAAATCAGAGGTATAGTTATTTGCTTAATAGTTATTTTGTCCATTATTCTAACAATTAGCCAAATCAATCTGTTAGCTAGCGCTGAGGAATCTGTCGATTCTGACAGCAAAAATATTAAAATTACATTTGGCCAATATTTATATGCAAACGGTGCATTAGAATACCTATTAACATATGACTTTGACTTATTAGGGGCTGAGGATTCGCAAAATAATGAATTAGCTAAATCATTGAGCGATACTATTCTTGTTATTAATGATCTTTATTCAGGGAATGGATTTAGCACCCTAATAACATTATATTCAGTAAATATTACACTCCTTAAATACGATAATTATACTGATTATTATATTGCGAATGGAATTACTGGTTATGATGACACTTCGAGCAATAATAATGTAAAAACCGAATTTTTTTACAAATCCTATTATTCAAATATTAAGAATCCCTTTGTTGAGGAAGATCCAAATGCACTTTTCAACAAAGCCCTTCAACAAATTATGCTCATAGATGGAATTGATCTAAGCAATATTGAATATTATTTTATATACGGAACAAAATACGCGCCCTCATATATTTCACTGACAGCAGATAATCCCACATCAATAGATGTGACATATGATATAAATAATGACATCTATGTACATACAGTTAAATTCAAAGAAAATCATCTAGACGATATTACACTAGTTAACAAAGTTCCTAACACACTTGGTTGGTACTCAGTTGTACTAATAATTGCTGGGGTATTGATAACTGCAATGGTTATATTTGTTAGACTTCGAAACAAAAAGAATGGCACACCTGATATTGAGGATTAAACGCACTTGAATAAAAACATATTAACCGATTGTTAATATTCCATTTTGCGTGAAAACAAGATATTTTTATCTAAGTTGTTTCGCTACTAAAGTTAACTCTTAATATTAGAAGCTTTGGACATCTCATATAGAAAAAATATCAGAATAAATTTTATAGTTCAATAATTAAATTATGTCGAGTTTTGTATTAGTCTTTTTTAAATCATCATTTTATTAATCTACTTGTCATATTAGACGATTTTAGCTTCAGTAAATCTAGTTTTTTTAATGCAAAATTTGGCAATATGTGTTATAATAAGTTTACGGGTAGTCCCTTTGGGCTGTTTTTTAATGGACGGTTATGAGCTATCTCAATATTTAAATCATATTGATTTAAGGCATAAAACTTAGTACATTATATAATAAAGGACTATGATTATTACATTTACATTTTACATACCGCTATAAATAGAAATAACCTTTAACTGTGAATTAGTAGTGTTATATATTATATGGGGTTTAGTTGATAGAATAATATGGAAATACAGTTAGGACTAAACAATGGTCACAAGTGTTTATTATAAATAGGGAGCAAATATGGATAATATTAAAACAACTAAACATAGGGAGCCACCCTCTAGTGTAGAAGCTGAAAAATCAATTTTATGCAGTTTCTTAATAGATCCTTCTGTTGTAAATGATGTTTGTGACATGATGACAGAGGATTATTTCACTATTGAACGACACAAGGGGATATTTAATGCAATTCAACAAGTGCATTCAGAAGGGGTTAATGTTGATTTGGTGACTGTTAATGACCAATTGGTAATGACAAAAAAAGCTGAAATTGATATATTTGATTATTTATACTATCTGACTAATTTTATTCCTTCATCTGCTAATTACAAAGCATATTATAACTCATTGCATAGAAATTATTTATTAAGACGAATAATCGATGCTTGCAATGATGGCATTCAAAAGGCATACGCATCTGAGGAACCACTACTATTAATAAATAAAATTACTCAAAAATTATATGAGATTAATTCTGTAGATAGACGAGGATCGCTCGAGCATATATCAAAGGCAGTAGACGTATTGATAAATCGATTAAATGTTGCTACGGCTAATAAGTCAGCATTGCGCGGGGTTCCCACGGGATTTCCAATACTAGATAATGTTACAAGTGGTTTACAAAAAGGTGATCTCATTATTTTAGCAGCAAGGCCATCTGTTGGAAAAACTTCCTTTGCTTTAAACATTGCTGGCAATCTACTAACAAGTCAAAATGATTTTGATAAGAAAAGGGTATGTGCTCTATTTTCAATAGAAATGCCAGCAGAGCAATTAGCACAAAGAATGATTAGCTCCATGCAAAATCTAGATATGTATATGCTTACAAATTCATCGGTAGTTGCAAGTGATCAAAACAGATTGTGGGGGGCTACACTTCAATTAAAACGCAGTAGAATATATGTAGATGATTCTAGTGTACAAACACCAGGAGCAATTTTTGCTAAATGTCAAAAATTGAGAAATGTACAGGGGCAACTTGATTTAGTTATAATTGATTATTTACAACTCATGAGTGGTGATAGCAATGCAAAATCACGAAACAGTGGGAATAAAGTCCAAGAGGTCGCGGAAATTAGCAGAACACTCAAGGTTATGGCTAGAGATTTGGAATGCCCTGTAATAGTTCTCTCTCAAATGTCTCGAGGGATTGAAATGCGTGAGGCTTCTGACAAGCTACCAAAACTTAGTGATTTAAGAGATTCTGGTGCTATTGAGCAGGATGCAGATATTGTTATGTTCTTAACTAGAGTAAAAGAGGAAGAGAAATCTATGGGAGAATATGACGTAACATTATCTATTGCAAAACATAGAAACGGTCAGTTAAAAGATATTATTTACAGATGGTTTGGACGATTTGTGCGATTTCAAGAACATGAAAGTCCCACGGAATCTGAAGCAAAAACAAAATAACTAGTTTTATAGAACATCATGAGATAATCTTTAATGTTGTTATGTATAGAATTATTAAACATGTAAAAAAGGCATTTAAAATTATTTGACAATAACGAAAGAAACATGCATAATTAATATATGCGTTTAAGCATATTACATTCTTTTACAAAAGGAGGTGATTATATGTCAACAGTTTATGTCAAAGAAAATGAGAACCTTGATAGCGCAATTCGTCGTTGGAAGAAGAAATGTGCTAATGATGGTATCATAGGCGATTTAAGAAGAAAAGAGCACTATGAGAAACCAAGCGTCCGCAAAAAGAAAAAACTTGAGGTCGCACGCAAAAGAATGTATAAATAAGCAATTTTACCTTTTAAATATATTTTACGTACTAGATAAAAAACTCCATTTTTTGGAGTTTTTTATCTTTTTTTTTATTTTATGTGATAGCATGATTCTTAGCTCAAACAGCATAGCGCATTTTAAAAACATACATTTGCAATATGGAATTATAAAAATGATATTAGATATGGGGAGCTGTATACAAATTCGATTTCATAATAATATAAATTTTGTTTTAAGTATGAATTTTTAATAGAAATAACACACTAACGGCGCTATAATGTTTTAAGTAAAATGAACATACTGAATATGATCAACTAATTTAACTATATAATTAATTCATATTTGTATTCAGACTGGTGTTGCTACTTTTAAATAATTATTAAGACGTTAATTCTCCGTTTTTTATAATTAGTATATAGCAAATCCTCCACCCTGACCACCATCACCAGGGCCATCATCAGTGCCGCCCTGGCCACCATCACCGGAGCCATCATCAGTGCCGCCCTGGCCACCATCACCGGGGCCATCATCTGTGCCGCCAGGATCACTATTATCTGAATCAGGATTTTCATCTATTACAGTAATGTCATATGATTTTGTTATATTAGCGAATTCAATTTCTACAGTGAATGTACCTACTTTTAATGTAGAAAATTTTGTCACCATATCAGATGTTACTCGTATTGTTTCTACGTCACCTACTGTACGCTGTACATTCAAATATGCTACATCGAATACTTGGTTGATTGTATAGTTATATGTAGTTGTTTCAGTATCAACAGTAACAGATACGATTGGATTTACTATTGTTATAGGATGTAATACCTTTGTATTAGCAAATGATATTGTTATAATTTGCTCACCAACTATAGATGAATTGAAATTTTCGACCATTGTGTCATTTATCAATAAATATTGTACGTCGTCATTATTATAGGTAACTTTAAGCTTCCCATTTAACGGAAATTTTGAATTTACAATTATATCTTCGTTTAGTCCTTCAACAACTTCGATAGATTTCAGTTGAGATGATTCATTTGTATCCGTTTTCTGATCATCAGAGCAGGATACTAAGAATAATATGGAAGAACACAGGATCATAACAAATGCAAAAATTAAGATTTTATGTAAATTTCTCATCTTCTAATCATCCTATTTATTGAGAATTGCCAATCATCAAGATTTGTTTTGGCACTCTAAATATTATACGATATTAATTAAAAAATATCAATCTTATTTTATTTATATTATTGATATAGCATAGAAAATACTATTTTGGCAGCAAATTTAGTATTTTTAACGCTATTTTAGATGCATTTTTTTCAGCATCAATTTTAGTAGATGCTTTTGCTTCAGCAATCAGATCATCACTTTTAAATATTTTTGCTGTGTACTCATGTCCTGTTTGATTGAGATCGTGCAAGAATTCAACTTTTAAATTTAGTGTGAGCTTTATATTGTATTCATATAAAATGCTTTTATAGTCTAAATTGCTAATATCTGAGATATTCATTTTTAAAAAATGTCCTAAGAATCTGTTAACAAAATTAGTACAGTTAGACAAATCTTTGCTATCAATATAGATTGCACAGAGCAAGGATTCAAATATATCTGATCTAACCTTTTTACTGATTTTAATGACCTGATTAACATCTTTATTTGTAAATAAAAATCGAGTTATTCCCATTTTTTCAACTATCTGAGCCAATGTATTTTTTGATACGATGTAGCTTTTAGCCCTTGTTAAATCACCAACATTAGCATCTGGGAAAGCATGAAACAATTCACCAGCTACTATAAACCCGAGTATACTGTCACCAAAAAATTCAAATCTCTCATATGAAGATATAGATGCGTTGTTAGTTAAAGAGGCGTGCGTTAGTGCTTCTTCTAAATGCGCTAGGTCCTGGAACTTATATTGAATTATATTCTCTAACTTAAGAATCTGCGAATCTGTAAACTTAGGGACAGGTATGTTTTTTGCGTGTTTACTCATAGCCCTCAGTATTAGGTTCCTTCATTGCATTGAGAATAGAGTCTGATATGTTTTGAATAAGTGCAGATTCAGCTATAGAATTTGCTTGTATAATAGATGCCCTTATTGACTTAGCCTTTGAACTGCCATGTGCTTTAACAACAGGTTTATTAAGCCCTAATAATATAGCGCCGCCGTTATTATTATAATCCATAGTTTTTGCGATTTTCTTGAATACAGGTTTTAGAAATAGATATCCTATTTTGGCGCGCAACCCACCAGATAATATATTCTTTTTTATTAAATCCAACAGCATGATGGCTACGCCCTCTGAAGATTTGAGCGCAATATTTCCACTAAATCCATCTGCTACGATTACATCAAACCGTCCAGACAAAATATCGCGAGCCTCAACATTTCCAACGAAATTCAAGTTTGTAGCTTTCAACAATGGGAACACCTCTTTATTAAGCACATTTCCCTTCTCGTCTTCAGCACCATTAGATAATAGCCCAATTCTGGGGTTTTTGACGTTTAGAACGGACGAAGAATATGCTGCACCCATATAAGCAAAATCAACGAGATTTTTAGCACGACAATCCACATTAGCCCCACAATCAATGAGTAGCACATTACCGTCGTTCATTGTTGGTAAAACTGGAACTAAGGCAGGTTTTCTAATGCCTTTTATGCATTTTAATATTAAAAAACTACTTACAAGAACAGCACCTGTGCTACCAGCCGAGACAAACGCATTGTATTGAGGATCTGAGCCTAGTAGCGTTAGTCCCTTTACAATTGATGAATCCTTTTTTTTCCGAACTGCATCAGTAGGAGATTCGTCATTAGATATAATTAAGGGGGCATGTATTACTTCTATTCTAGTATGATCATAAGAATATTTCTTCAGTTCATCTTTTATAATATTTTCATCGCCTAATAATGCGAGCTTAATTTTATCATCAAAGCACAGAGCCTCAATTGAGCCGTTAATAATTTCATGGGGCGCATTGTCACCACCAAATGCATCTACAAGTATTTTCATTCTACTACCAAATTATTTATATTTGAATTAGCAATTGCATCTACTATCAGTTTAATTTTTTCTTCAATATCAAATATTGTTTTGTCAGAGAAATCCTTAAGGATCGAATCTAATTCATTTAAAGCCTCTGTTATAAATGCTATTGGTTCAGATAAATTATTATATCCAAAATCTTTAATATATTGTGTAAAGACATTATTTGCTGAAATGAGATAATTCTTTCCTGCATACAAATGCATTCGCATTTTTCTCTTATCTTTTGCATAAAGGACTTTGTTTAATTGCTTTACAGCAATATTACAGTGATGTTTACCTTCAGCTAACGGTGTTTTCTTATATGAACGCCTAAGTAGAAGTGCAATAACAATTATTAATGATATTAAAAATAAATGATATAACCACCAGTTAGCTCCTAATGAGACTGGAATTGATAATAGTAAGTTAAGCATTATTCACCTCCAGAACTCTTTAATATAGTAATTTTATCGTATGGGATTTCGATGTTATTTTCCTTGAATCCCTTTAATACCTTAGTATGTATAGCATTATATGAATCCCAGTAATTGTCAGTTTCAACCCAAAACTTCATGGTATATGATACAGATGAAGAATCAAATGAAGATGGATATACAGATGGTTCAGGAGAAGCTAATGCGTTCAAACCTTCGTTAATAATATTCAATAAGACAGCTTTGACTTTTTCGGGATCGGCCTCATATGCAACAGGGATTTTAACTGAAATCCTGCGGGTACGCCGTTTACTATAATTAAATATTTCTGTGCCAATTATTTGTTTATTTGGCACTATTATTAAGACATTGTCTGAGGTTATAATCTCTGTCGTCGTTATATTAACCTTTGAAATTTTCCCTTCAGTAGATCCTATCTTTACGAAGTCAGATTCTTTAAATGGCTTTGTAAATAAAAGTATGACTCCACTTGCAATATTAGAAAGGCTATCTTGTAGAGCAAAGCCCACTGCAATTCCTGTTGCAGCCGCTATTGACACGATGCCTGTTGTATCAATGCCTAGTATTTTAAGGATTGTAAAAAATAAAAATAAAGCAATGGTAGCCCGTACTAGTGATATTACAAAAGAAGCCGCTGCTGATTCAGTTTTAGTACGATGGAAGACCGCTCTTAGAATCTTCCCTATTATACGAATTGCAAGAATACCTAGGAGCAAAATGACGATTGACTCTAGGACACGTGTCCCAAAGTTCTTAAAAAAACCTAAAATTGCATTTGTGATGTCATCCCATCCCATAGTAGACTCCTTATAAAATATTATTATATCACATGCAATGGTTGATTGCAATTAAATGTAATCAGTGTTAATTTATATGGAAAAAGTCATATAATCTTAAAGCTACCAATCTAACATTTGATTCAGTGATTTTAAAACATTTCTATCTAAAAACATGATATATTGTGACATGAAAATATGACATGAATTTAACATGGCTAGTTTTATGTCAAAATTGTTATAGGAGGGTTAACGACCGCAATTTAGCTGTGTTAAATCTGTGGACTACTTTTTAGTATGGTGTTTATCAGAGTATTTAAATGGGGTTGACGAGGCTATAATCAAATGTGCGCCTAACCCTGGGAAGGCAGATAAAATGTCTTTTTCCAAGGTTTTGATTACAGCTCTTGTATGATCCTCATTTAATCTTTCTTTTTTTTCTTCCTCCGACATCTCTTCTTTCATGGCAGAAGGATTTTCGACATTTAAGTCTTGACTCTTTTTGTCTTCTACATTATTCATGGTATTAATAATACTCCAAAATTTTATTTCTAAATGAGATAACATTATGTGCAAAATAATAATCTGACACTATGTAATGATATATGATTTAGTTTCATATTAATAATACATTTAATTCATATTTCTGTCAAGCATTTTAAGGACATTTATTTCATTATTTAGAAATTAATATGTAATTACATATTAATATAGAAATAACAATGTAAACATACGCTTATTAAATTTACTTTAGTCAGAGAAAATTAAAAACAGAGGATAGAATATCACAGTATATCAAAAAACAGATGGAAATGCATTGCTTGTAGTCATGTGATTTAACCGCAAAATCATCGGTGTTTTTTGTTTTTCAAGAGTGTCATAGTATTAAAATACAATATTTAAGAATACTTTTTAAAAACGGTTTTACTAAGTTTTAGTCATTACTCTAATGTTAGCAAGGCATTGTAAATATACAGAGGCGCGCTTTGGTGTCAACCGAATTTAATTTTCACATATTACCCATTTTGCCTTATGTTGTAATTCAAATCCCACTTTTAAATAAGTCCACTTATTTTTCGATAAACTCAAACTTTAAAAAACTAGAGTCATTTTAAAGCTAGCTAGAAAAATTTTTTTTTGATACTAATTATCAATTTTAATGTTGCAAAAATAACACAAGAAATTTAAAAATATTTATAAATCATAACCAAATATGCCTTTATATATATGATCATGGTATGGTGGTTTCTAGATTAAGGGCACTAAGAATCAAACAATATACTGGAATTTAGTTGGAGACATTTATTTAACTTTTAATATTGTTAACCTGTAATTTTAAAGGGAAGGTCGTGAACATATCAAATACACTAAAAGTGATTTTTGATTAGAATCATTTATGATAGAAGATTATTTAATTAGCTTTGAATATAAAAAAAGACCCTGAAAGCTTATGAAAATATTGGAGGTGAGCTTTCAGGGTCAGAGTACTAACTTTACAATCTAAAGGGTATTTAAAAATTTGATTGGTTTTTTTCTTCTTCTGCTTTGCGTTGATGATAATTTTTATATCCAACCTTTTTATTGTCAGCTTGATCCCATTTTTTGCCACCAACGGCAAGCACACAAAGAACGAATCCTAATGCTACGATAATTGCTATGATAGGTAAAACTGCTTCATCCTTTATAGCAAAAATATTAATAACCAGCAATAAAGTGACCACAAAAAGTCCAGTACCAATCAAAATACTGGTTTTTTTTGCGATGCCTACAGATTTTGAGAACAAACCTCGCAAGACGAATGCCGCGCCCCAAATTCCACACATGCAAGCAGGCACAATGGATGGATCAAGGCTAAAATCATCGATTAAAATAGTTAATAACCATACTACTGCTGCTGCTAAAAATGATAATGGAAAGAGTACTTTAAAGATAATTGATTTACTCATTTTTTTACCTCAAAATTATTGAATTTGAAACAGGAGAAATAATTTCTCCATCCGCTAGAGAAATTGCTTGGCCATGTGCATACTCTCTAACTAAGCCGCCTATGCGCACATTAAATGTTGATATATTTTCAGAAGTGGATAATATTGTATAATGGCCTGGTTGCACATAATTACCCACACGGACTCGGCATTCAGAGCCACATTCTAATATACGATCACCTTCATTGGTAGTGACATTCACTGCATTGCCATTTAATATATTAGAGTTATTAGAATAACGAACTCCTTTTTTTTCGTATACACTATCTGACACTGCTTGATTTGGCTTGCTTTTCTTCTTTTTGCTCGCAAAAAAACCAATTAAAAATCCCAGTGCAATGCCACCTGTAGCGATTATTAATAAATGGTACCATTCTAACATTTTACCTTGCCTCCCGTGATTGAATTTAACTATATTATTTAGGAAAGAAAAAATTGTATAATTGCTAGCAATGCTGCTAGTCCTAACAATATTGCAATTCCGACTCGAATAGGTGACAGAGGGGTTTTCCCTGATGATTTTCCTGTTGCCCCATTTACAAACAGATTGTATAACTTTTCTTTAAATGTACAATGCCCAATGAAAATCGGTAGCAAGATATATTTAAATTTATTGTTATCAAACATAGTTGTCGAACTAAATGAGATAACACTTGTATATGTATATTGTCTTAATATGAGCTTTTTAATCTGATTCTTCATGGATTGTCGCGCCATATCCCAACATGTTGGTCCATCGTAATCATATTGAGCAGCAGTGAAACCATGAATGAAGGAGTCGTTATAAACCTCACTATTATTGGTATCATATGGTAATAGCTTGTCAAAATATTTGGATTCAATTTTTTTAGATGCCTTTACTACAAAATCATCAAAGTAATGGTAGAATGTTCCAGATATAGGGAATTGCTTACGTATGGTCTGTGTGACAGACTTACCATTAACTGTAACAGTTTTGTGTTCGACGCGTTCTAATACCCCGTGATAAGTTGTAGTTGTATATGTATCAAATGTAAAAGAAGGACTATAAACACCATGTAGATTTTCGGGTTCAGCACTTTTTTTGAATGAACGAGGCGCGAATATACGTCTTCTAATCCATTTTTTTGCCATATCCGATGCCTGGATTTTAGATAATTTAAAAGGGACAACAGCATTTGGTTTGAGACCAGAAATTTCATTTGTTTCAAGTACATTAACAGATCCACAATAGGCGCAAGCCTTTGAAATCTCGTTTTGTGCTATTACTTCACTAGCCCCACAGTTTGGACAATTGAAAACATGAGTCTCAGATCCCCACGAATCCGCTTTTGAAAACAACTTATTAATAGATAATTCAGAGCTGACATCACTTTCAATCCTGACCTGTGTTTCACAGTGCTCGCAGTACAAAGTGCCCTTTTCTGGGGAAAAAACCATGTTAGCTCCGCATCCTGGACACTTAGCAACATCAGTTTGATTTTTTACACCTGAATCGTAATTGTCATATTCCGATTGCTGCAAGTCGCTCATATACGTTCTCCACATTCTGGACAAAATTTAGCATTAGGCATCAATTTTGTATTGCATTTAGGGCAATTTGTATTTCCTAAGGGTTTTCCGCATTCTGGACAAAATTTAGCAGTGGCTGATACGTCTGCACCACAAGCGCATCTTTTTGTGTTTGATGTGGGTTGTGGAGTTGCCATCATGTCGCCCATTGTTCTGCCCATATATGCGCCCATTCCCATGCCCATGCCTGCTCCCATAAAGCCACCAGCAACACCAGGATTTTTCGAAGCGTTAATTAATGCTTGCGCTTGTGCTTCTTGTAGTCTTATACCCATTGTGGAGCCTTTCATCTTAAGACCTATTGTCTCCTTAAGTACCTTGTCTAGCTCCTCAGGTAAACTTATATTCTCAAAATTGAATTGTTCAATTTTAATGCCTATATTTTTGAATTTGTTATGTAATACCTTAATGACAGCATCACCAAATTCTAAGAGGTTTGATGCTAAATCCAAGAATGGGATTTTACTTTCAGCTATTGTATCGGTCACACCTGTTACAATCATGCTCTTTATATAAGCGGATATTTCATCTACATTATACAATTGGCTTGATCCAGATAATTCTGTCATAAAGACGTATGCGTCATCTACACGAAATGAGAATGAGCCATAGCCTCTAACTTGAATTGCACCATAATCATTATCTCTGACAGTAATTGGATTACGTGTGCCCCATGTCATCTTTGTAAATTGACGCATGTTAACAAAGTAGATCTCGGATTTAAAAGGATCTTGAAATCCATATTTCCAACCCATTAACTTTGTTAATAAAGGTACACTGTCAGTGTCTAATGTGTAAAAACCAGGAAGAAAAACATCTGCCATTCTGCCTTTATGACAAAAAATGGCATTTTGGCCTTCTCTAACAGTTAGCTTACTCCCTCTTGCGATTGTATCATTTTTGAGATCGTATTTAAATACTATAGTAGAGTTGCTACGATCTGGAGCTTCTATTAGCTTTAGAATACCCATTTAATCATACTCCTAATTAGTTATTACTTATATAATAACATATTTTTCTTTAATTTTCAACATATTATACAATACATTATGTATTTTGAGTTAATAGTTAATTATCAGAGATGTGCAGTTTTCTTAAAAAACGGCTCTAAACTTGAGACGCTTTAAAAAAACTGCATATAATTTAAGATACAGAGGTCTAATTGATTATTAATTTAAGTTATTTAAAAAGCATGACATTTGTTTTTATTACCTTGTCTTAAATGCTAGCATTAAAAATCAAGTAGTTATACTATCTATTTAAAAATAACTAATTGTCGATTGAAATAGTAAAACCATATTAACTATTGATATTTAAAGCAAATTAGTTTAAAATTATATAGTTATGTAGATAACTAGTAATATTTAAAAACAACTAATATATTTTGAGGCTATATAATGTTAGATGAAATAAAAAAAATCAAACTAGGCGGGTTTGAACAGAAAATACATATAAGAAGTAACAACAATGGTCCGATACTGTTGGTTTTGCATGGTGGGCCTGGTATTCCTAACAGATCGTCACTGTTTACAAAACATCTAGATTTATGTGATCATTTCACGTTAGTAGGTTGGGATCAGAGAGGGACAGGTGGATCTTACAAGGGAATTGATCCAAAAACATTGACACTTGAGCAATATTTAATTGATACCTGCGAGTTAGTTGATTATCTTTGTCATAAATTTAACCAAGAAAAATTATTTTTATTGTGTGGAAGTTGGGGAACTGAGCTTGGGACAATGTTTTGTCATAAATATCCAGATAAAATTTTTGGGTACATTGGCTTTGGGCAAACCGTTAGTGGGGAGAAAAACGAAGCGGTGAGTTATCAGTATGCTTTAGATGAGGCAACAAAAGCTAGTGACAAAAAATCAATAAGACTCCTTGAGAAGTATGGCCCTCCTATTAAAGGACAATATAAAGAAGGGATTAAAGGTCTAATGGTCCAGAGAAAAATAATGAAAAAATATGGAGGCAATTCCACAAAAAAAGAAGGATGGTTCAAGACGTTAGTATTACCCATATTGCTTTCTCGAGAATATACATTAAGTGATAAGATTGGTGTGATAAAAGGATATTCATTAGTTTTATCAAAGATGTGGGGACAGATAACAGATTATGATTTCATAACAGACTGTAATGAATTTACTATGCCATACTATATTTTCCAGGGGAGACATGATAATAATACCCCATCATCTCTAATTCAAGAATTCTATGATAAATTGAATGCACCATCAAAGGATCTAGTTTGGTTTGAGAATTCTGCACATAATCCATTGGGGGAGGAATCAGTAAAATTCAAAAGTCTATTAATAGAGAAGTTTGTAAAGTAGAAGAATTGCAACCTAATTTTCATATATAGAATTTTTTAATATACATATATAAACTTAAAATTACCTTGTAATAGGGACTGTTTTTATAGGGCGTTACGTCTATTATATTAGCAATTCTATTTACATGAGGGACATAGGAATCAGTTTTTCATTGTTAATTTTCGAGTTTAATTTTTAATTATTGGTGTAATAAACTATTAAAGCGCACCTTGTGAATAAAGCGCGCTTTAATGAGATTAAAAAAGGAGTAAAAAAACAATGACTTAATTTAGCTTGTTTTTTTTGAAAGCAAAGAAACTTAAGATCACACTTAAGAGAGCTCCCCCAAATAACGCATAAGCTCCGATTCCTAAACGATAACCATCAAAATCAGTATCTTTAAACATAATGAGATAGTTCATAAGATTGACTTTTTCTGGATCTCCTAGCGAGTTAATAATCAAATACACGCCAACTATGAGCCCAGCAACACCTAAAAAGTTCAAAATTGCACTTAGTCTTAAGGCTATTCTCGAGCAATGTTTACTGAACAAACTAATAAGTAAAGCTAGTATAGTGACAAGAGCACAAAAACCAATAAGAGCAATTGACCCACCAATAACCAAGCCTGGTACTTTTATATCCTGCAATATATCAATGGGAACATAAGAAAACATTGAATCGAGTAATTTGGAATCACCTTCGACATAATCCTCCACAGTGATTGATAACATTACTACTTCTATCAAATTAGCTATAAAAATACCGTCACCATCATCGTTAGTGAACGATAATCCAATCAAGCCAGGGTATAAACCTATTAAGTTAGCGGCTATAAAGATGATTAGCATTAAAATGAGAACGCCAGTCCGCTTTTTTCGAGTTCTGACTCTACCCTTTGAATCAACATCTAAATAATTAGCGCCTTGTGTATAATTTTGGTTAGTATAATAATTGTTTTGAGAATATCCAGGTCGTATATTAGCGCCTCTAGCTGATATTGAACCTGTTACAGCTCTCCAATAAGGGCTGTTGAGTTGTCTAGGAGATATATAGTTAAATGTGCCCGGGGAATTCCCGACAGGGACATTTATAGTTGGTATCCCAGCGCCTACCCCAAAACTAGGTATGTTTTCTTGAGGTTGAGATTGATTTTTTAAATCTTTTTGAGCCATTATTTAATCCTCCCATTAAGATTTTTCAGCATTCAGTTTATTAAATGAATGTTTGCCTTTAAGAGCTAAGGTTATGCCAAATAATACGATCGCGCAACCTGCCAAACCATACCCACCTATATCAATATTTGTTAATATATCAGCGGCTGGTATGTATTGTAGTAGTCCGGCAGCTATACCGATTACAGAAACTAATTCTAAAAATGAAAATAGAACAAGCGCTGATTTTGAACGTGGTTTTTTTGATATTATACGAACAAAAGCGATGAGGAATATGAATGCAGCAAATAATGCTGAAGCACAGTATCCAATAGGCGCTATTAATTTCAACTCTTTAGCAGTAGACACCATTTTAAAAACTTCAATACCTTTAAAGTTATCTATTTTGGCAATGTTCAAAAAGAAGAGAACAGCAATTATTCCTGCAGATAATAACGCTAGTATTAATGCAACAAAACGATTTGTGCCTAGTTTTTTCTCTTTTAATGACACAGGCTCTGCTTGTGGGGCATCCTGGATTTCATCTTGCGAGGGGGCTATTTCAGGTGTTGTTAGTGGTGTAGGGAGATTTGCTGTAGCCTCATATCGATATGCTACGTTAGGATTATATTGCCATAAGTTTTGTGCTGGATTTACATAAGGTACAATTATTAATTGTTGTAAGACAGGACGTGTGACAACTTGTGGTGAGGCACATTGGGCAACATCGGTCCCTTCTGGCTCGAAGCGATAAACATTTAAATTATCTAGCTCAGGTTGTTGTGGTGCTTTAGCCGAGGCAGATACTGGCTTTAATTGTTGCTTTTTAGAATCACGCAATTTGCGCATAGCTTTTATAAAATCTGGACGGGGTCTTGGCTTGCCACACTCAACGCAACGTGGTGTATCTATGCCGTTGACAGTGTTACACAATGCACAGACATATGTCAGTTTTGAACGATCGATGCTAGCGACAGCACTTTTTTCAAATTCAACTTTCGCTGCCTCGATAGCTATCTCAGCTGGCGACAACTTTGGTCGAGGAATTGGCTTACCACATTTGTTGCAAAAGTTCGCACCAACAGGGACGCCCTCTCCGCAGTAAAAGCATTTTGCCATATATTATCTCCTTATATTAGGTAACTAACAAAACTGTCATTATTACACAAATCGCGAAATAAAAACTGCCTCTTATATTATAATTATAAATTTGATAAAAAGCAATACTAAAATGAAATTTAACTGAAAATATTCACAAAAACTTCTCAGATTATGGGATATAGCATGTTGGAATTTACATTTTCGTATTGAATTTATCTTTCAAACTGACTATGCGTCTAAAAATTAGTGAGTCACCAGAATTTGGATCTAGTTTATAATATCCCATCCTCATAAACTGAAAACCGCAATCAGATCCACCTGTTAAAGCGAATGGCTCCGCTTTTGCATTTAAAATAACTTCTAGGGAGTTTGCATTTAGGCGCTCATTGAAATTGGTTATGCCACCTTTAGGATCGGTTAAAAGGGATTCGTATTTGTGTAATACGATATCAAGAGCATCGAATACTGAAACCCACTGAATAACTCCCTTTACTTTAATACTAGAATTAGATTCGCCTGGCGCTGTGTCTGGCAAATATTCGCACACTAAATGATCGATTTTTGTGTTATCATTTGTCATGATTGTTTTAAGATGTTTTAGAACATATGCGCCCTTTAATCTAACCATCCCACCCTCAAAAAGCCTATGATATTTTGGTGGTGGGCACAAAGAAAAATCAGAATCGTCTATGTAAATCTCTCGACGCAGTCTCACGTCGTGCTTATTTAGAGAAGGTGAATTGGGGTTATTGTCTACATAGAAATCAAAATACTGATCAGGAGCTATATTTTCTATTATAACCTTAAGCGGTTTTTCAATGGCCATTACACGATCCGCATGCTTGTTCAAATGTTCGCGTACGCAAAATTCAAGCAAATCAGAGTCGACCTCAGAATTGGCTTTTGCAACGCCGATGCGTGAACAAAACTCGCGGATAGCAAGAGCTGGATACCCACGCTCACGCATCCCACTTAATGTGGGCATCCTAGGGTCATCCCAGCCAGTCACAAACCCGTCATCTACTAATTTTTTCAAATAGCGTTTTGACATGACTGTATTTTTCATGTTTAGCCGCGCAAATTCGATTTGCTGTGGATAGGGCTTATCAAAACCACAATTTTCAGTGACCCAGTCGTATAGGGGTCTGTGATTTTCAAATTCAAGAGTGCAAATTGAGTGAGTGACATGTTCGATTGCATCACCTATTGGATGAGCAAAATCATACATGGGATATATTAACCAATCGTCACCAGTTCTGTGGTGTGTAGCGCGTAAAATCCTGTATATTACAGGGTCACGCATGTTAATATTAGGGCTCGACATGTCTATCTTAGCCCGTAATACCTTGCTCCCATCTGGATAAGCGCCCTCTTTCATATTTATAAACAATTCTAAATTTGTATCAATACTTCTGTTTCTATAAGGGCTCTCTTTACCAGGTTCTGTTAAAGTCCCACGTGTCTCACGAATTTCTTCAGCGGAGAGGTCGCAAACGTAAGCAAGTCCTTTTTTTATTAATGTAATTGCAGCCGCATAAGTTTTATCAAAATAATCGGATGCATATAATTCTTGATCCCAGGTATAACCTAGCCATCGAATGTCCTCTTTTATTGAGTCAACATACTCAAGATCCTCTTTGACTGGATTAGTGTCATCGAATCTCAGATTGCATTTACCAGAGAATTTTTCTTTAATACCAAAGTTAATAGAAATGCTTTTTGCATGTCCAATGTGTAAATAGCCGTTTGGTTCAGGAGGGAATCTGGTAATTACGGTGGTTATTTTATTTGTTTCTAAATCGCTGACAATTATGTCTTCGATGAAATTGTCGGAATTCATTTTGCTCCTAATTTCTGTAATAGTAACTTTATGAATTATATCATATTAAATATTTAACACAAAATAATAATGAGAAATATAAATGTTGGATAATTTAGTAAAATATTTTAATTAGGCTACTAAATACTCATAAAAATCGCCAGTCATTATAAACTCACCGTTTTCAACATTATCTGGATTTGAATCAGATATTTCATTGGTATGAATATAAGTCATGAGATCTCCATTTGGGTTGATTTTAATAACACGCGAGCGCATTAACGGTGACGTTAGTTCACTATAACTTATGCCATCTGCATGAGGGGTTACACCAAAGACGATAGATGAGTATTGGGGTTCTGCCGGGATAAAAGTTATACTGGTATCATGATCATGCCCTGTAAAAAATCCTTTTGTACCATTAGCTGTGAGTGCGTTTAATATAGAGGAGCTTTTATCAGATGGACTCAATCCATTGAGAGTTCCAATCCTAATTTCCGCATTGCTGTATAGATGATTAAATTCTAGTAATGGGATATGTGTGAATATGATTGACGATATAATTTTTTCTGTGCTCAAATTTAGTCTTTGAGTTTCACTAATATACCATTCAGTTTGTTGATCAAGGATATATCTGTATGGGGCTCCAGCGGGAGCTGGGAAACCACTATATGAGCCAGAATCTAATAGAAATATGTTATACGCAATTTCATTATTGTTGTATACTGGAATACTAAAATTTGCTAGCCTATCATCATTATATCCATTCTCATCGTAGCGTGATATTTCAAGAGTCTTGTAATAATCGGTGCTTTTACGCCCGCCCAAAAAAAAGTCGTAATTGTCAATTGCAGTTAATAAAGTTTGTTTTGTTTGTATGCTCTCAGCGTCATGATTACCAAAGGTCATTGTCCAATATTGTTTTTTCCTTTTGAAATATTCAGCGAATGCCTTATAAGTTAAAACACTTATCGCGGTATCTGGTAAAATATCATTAAAAGCAGAAAGGGGGAAAATATTATCACCAGTTAAAACTACCAGATCAGGATTGATTTGATCTAGTACTGAATCCATATATGTTAGCAAAAACGGTTTTAATGTATCCATTTTGGTAGCGCTAAATGTTCCATTTTCCACGCCCATCCATTCATGAGTATCTGTAATTTGCAAAATTGTAAACTCACCATCAGTATTAAATTCTAGTACAGGATTTAAATAATCAGTGGTGGTTTGACGCACACATGCGGAAAAGGTGACGATAACAGCTCCACAGGTTATTATAGTTGAAAAAAATTTGAAAATACTTCGCATTTTATTTCTCCTTAAATATCAGACAACTGCGATGGTTGATATTTGTAATTGAAAATAGACTAACATTATACTAGATAAGTCTTATTACAGCATCAACGGAATTAACTACATTAAGCGCTTTGATTTTTGCAATAGCTTTATTGATACTCAATTCTGATGTAACATGAGTAAAGAAAATGATAGATGCGCTATTTGAAGATGGTTCCATTTGATGCATAGAACTAATGCTAATATCATATTCACCGAAAATTTTAGCTATGTTTGCTAGAACCCCACTTTCATCACTCACATTTGTCCTGATATAATATCGGCATAAAAAGTCAGAACTGAAATCCGAATTTGATACAGGCGAATTATCAAAGAGATCGAGACCAGCGTCTGGATTTTTAGCACAAAATACTATATCTGATACTATAGCAGAGCCTGTAGGAAATCCGCCTGCGCCACGTCCATATAACATGATGTCACCTACATTGCTGCCTTCTAACATGACAGCATTAAAACTTCCAGCCACAGATGCTAATGGATGAGCGTTTTCAACAAATGCAGGATGGACTCTTGCTTCAATCTTGCCGTTTATATTCTTACCAATTGCAAGCAATTTTAAAGTGTAGCCAAATTCTTTTCCATAATTGATATCGTCTATTGTTATTAAACTAATCCCTTCTCTGTATATTTTATCAATTGGAACACTTTTATGGAACGCTAAGCTTGAAAGGATAGATAATTTGTACATAGTATCATATCCTTCAACATCCGCCGTAGGATCAGCCTCAGCAAAGCCTAATCGTTGAGCTTCACTAAGGGCTTGTGAATATTCCATTTTTTCATTAGACATCTTGCTAAGTATGAAATTCGTAGTACCATTAAAAATTCCAGCTATAGATAATATTTGATCACCTTGAAGACCAGCAGTTAATGTGCGGATAATAGGCACTCCGCCCACACAACTTGCTTCAAAGAAAATACCACCACCGCCTTTTTTAGAAGCTTCAATGAGCTCTATTCTGTGTTTGCTAAAAAGTTCTTTATTTGCTGTAACAATACTTTTACCAGAGTTAAGAGCGCTTAAAAGGAATGAGCGTGCGGGCTCAATTCCGCCAAAGAATTCAGCAACTATTTGAATATCTTTATTATCCGTAATATTTGTAATATCTGTTGAAACTATGGATTTATCTATACCTAATTCTTCAACACGATCCATGTTTTTTTCTAATATATGAATTACTTTAATATCAATACCATGATTTTTTTTAATATATTCTGCCTGTTCAGTCAAAATCCTATAAGTACTAGAGCCGACAACTCCGAGTCCTAAAAGGGCAACGCCGATTTTTTTCATTTATTTTTACTCCAAATTATGAGGTTTTGTTCATATCATATAAAATTTTAAGACCCTGTAGTGATAAGGTCCTATCAACTATATCAACTAAATATGGCGCACCTGGAGTGATTAATTCACACATTCCTCCAGTAGCTATTACTTTTGTGTTGGGGCATTTCGTTTCTGCTTTCATAGCATCGACTATTGCCTGTACTAATCCAGTAAAGCCAAAGATTATACCTGATTGCATATTTTCAACAGTCGTCTTACCAATAACAGATTTTGGCCTTATTAATTCTATTCTTGGGAGTTTAGCTGCTGTGTTGGTCAAAGACTCAGCACTTGATTTGATGCCTGGAGCAATTGCGCCACCCAAAAAAGTACCATCTTTATCAATACAGCCAAACGTAGTAGCACTACCGAAATCAATTATTATAGACGGACCACCGTAAAGATAATGTGCCGCAACAGCATTCAATATTCTGTCAGCTCCCAATTCTTCAGGTACAATATAATTGATTTTGATGCCAAGATTAAGCTTTGAATTTACCATTATAGGTCGCTTCTTAGTGTAATATACACACATATGTTCAATCGTATAATTCAATGCTGGAGCTACAGATGACATTATCATCCCATCAACCTCATCAAACGAGAATCCATTTGATGATAACAAATCCAAAAATATCATACCAAACTCATCAGCAGTCTTTGTGTGATCCGACGCTACGCGCCATGTTTTAACGAGCTGATCGTCTTTTACGACACCTATTTTAATATTAGTATTGCCAATGTCTAATAGTAATATCATTATACTCCAATATTCTTTCCCAAGGAATTAATATTAATGTTAACACAATGAACTAAAATTATCAAATTTTTTAACAGGCACATTCCTAAAATGCTATTAGGGATAATTATATTTTAAAACGTGGTCACGGTTTACTTGATTCAAATAAATTCAATTATACACATTTAATATAATAACGATTAGATGAAAAGTAAATACTATTATTAGCTAAGGGTAAATTAGTTAGATTATCTTAAAAAGCGCAAAGCATGATCCCTTTTTGGATTTTAATACATGATTTCAATAGTGTGAGATGGGAATGTTAAAAAACAGAGATTTTTATACTAGGTTAAAATTTTAGCTTTTTACAACATAAAAATCACAATTTTTTTTAGTTTTCATATAGACAGTGAAATCATAATTTTTTTTGACTTAAAAAAAGATTTGTATGAAGGGCGTGGTAAAAAATGCTAATTGTAAGATTTAACTATTCAAATCTAAATTTTTGTTTAATTAAGCAGATAAATCCTAAATTATTCTAATGGCGCGAGTAAATTAAACCCTTCATTAAAATATGCATCACGCATATATTTCTTTTCACTTATAAATTTAAAAATTTGTA
>JAIRMA010000007.1 GCA_031259085.1 Christensenellaceae bacterium | reverse complement strand
CAGTAACAACTGTGGCGATCGTAGCAACAGAAAAGGTTACAGCAAAATTAAATTATGAACATAATAAGAAAAATACTGCGCCCACCGATTATATCAACAACCAAAACACAGGCAATTATCATAATTGGAAGTTTGGTTTAAGTACAATGGATAAAAATGGTTGGGGTGTAATTGCTACCTATAACCTATTAAAAATGCTGGGTGATACCAAAAATTTGGCTGATATTGCCTACGAAATAGAAAGTAAAAGTGGAACACTCGTGCTCGGCTTTTTTGGCACTGACCCTACACACTTTGGAGAGTATTTTAAAGGCAAGAACAAGAAAACAACCGCTTATGCCAGCCTAGACGCACTAGAAAAAGCGGCAAAAAATATGTCCGAATCACAAAGACTAATTCTTACAAAATGGAACGAATCGTCTGTTTTAAAGGGTGCACACGTTGTTGCTGTTAAAAAAAGTGGAAACTACTATACCGTTTACAATCCAAATGGTTATGGAAAATCAGATGATTTTAACACATTGAAAGCGTACATAAAAGAGGGTTCGTTGATTATCGGATACGTGGTAGGCAAAAATGAAACATAAATTATTTTTTTACATCATTATACTGTCTTTACTTTTGTTTAGTGCTTTGTTTCTTACATCATGTGAAAAAGCGGATATCAATGATCTGATTAATGCGAAGTGGACGTCTGTTGATTCAGAAATGGAATTTTTAACATTAGATGCTTATGAAGGTGTTGGTAGTATCGTTTATAATGATCAAAAGGTTGAGTATTATATTGAATTTTATACCAATGATGATATGTTTCTAATGATGATAAAACCTGATGAAAATCCTCCCATGGGGGGCGACATTAGCTTTAAAGTTGATGCCTCTGGCTCATATGTTTACAGTGAAAAAGAAAAAAAACTTATCTTGAATTTCAGTTCCAGCGATGTATTTGGCGATGCATTTTCCACTATTACTTTGTTTGCGACTGAGATTGATCCGCTTAAAATCGATCCGAAAGAAAGATATTTTCTCAGTTGGATTTCAGAAGCACCTTATATGCGTTTTGGTATACGGGTAGGTGATACGAAAGGAGGGAGTGGCATTGTGCAAATCGGGGATACAACTCACATGATTTTTTTTGAGTGGAATGCAGATCAAAAATTTTCAGTTTACTTGCTAGATGAAAACGGTGACAAATATAATACATCAGTAATGGATGGCAGTTACAGTGGTAGTTCCGTATCCTTAGTATTACATTTAATGAATGATGAATTGTTTGGTAGCAATTATCAATCGATTACATTTAAACCAGATAAAGATTTAAATTGGTATAAGAAGGTTTTTTCAAAATGAGACAAAATATAAGAGTTTTCTATATCGTAACATGTATTGTCACTGTGTTCACAGTGACTTTGGTTTTGCTTTTCTATTTTCTTACATTCCCACTGTCTCCTGAAAAAATATATGAGCAGGCAATTGAATGCATCGTGGAAATAAAAGCGATGACAGGCGAAAACGCTACCTCATACGGTAGCGCGGTGATCGTTTCAAATGACGGGGAATTGATTACTAACGCACATGTGGTTACTTATTCAAAATTGAGCATGATAATCGAGTTTATAAGCTATTCTATCCGATTTTCTTTTGAGGAATATTATAGAGAAGTAGAACTTATAAAGTACGATACTGAACTAGACCTTGCAGTTCTAAAACTAAAAGAATTGCCATCGTTTGAACTTAAATCTTTAAAAAAAGCTGATTCGGATAAGGTTAAGTCTGGACAAAACGTATATGCTGTTGGTAACGCTCAAAATCATGGGATTGGAATAACTCAAGGATGTATCAGTATCCCATTGCTGAAAATAAATTATCAAGAAAGGATAATTGATGTGATTAAATGTGATCTAACAATAACAGAAGGAAACAGTGGTGGCGCTTTACTCAACGAGAGAGGAAAACTAATTGGAATAACGACATTTAGATTAAAAGATAATGATGTTAATGTTGTCCAGGGAGTGGCATATTGCATACCTAGCAATATTGCATATACTTATTTACTCGATTAGTCATTTCTGTTATAGCCAATTAGAAAATAACAACTCTGAATATTCAGAATCAGAATATTAATTCGTTTATCATTAGTATAATACAAAATGTCGTTATGATTTTAATCTCCAGAATCGATTAACTCCACAAACATTTAACGATGATTATCCAATTAATATGTAGAATTCTTTGTTTTCAATTAAATGATCTAGATGTGTGTCCAAATGTAAGTTAGTATTGGAATAAACTTTTTTAAAAAGACATTAAATAATTTGGTTCTATACAATACAGGTGTAGAAATGTATTATTATATTAATAACAATAATAATAATATAAGATAAGATAATGTTTGTACTGAATCAGTCGTAACCCAACACGCAAACCTTGATGAAAAACCTTATGTTTTTTAAAAGTTGGGATGGCGACTCCACGTACAAGACATCTAATTTTGCCAAGCCGCGCCCACACTCAAATTTCAGATACATCGAACGGCAAGTAGACATAAGACAGATTTCGAAAGTGACCGACATTTATATACATTAATCTTCCACGCTTCTAGAAGGATTGTTTCTCAGAGCGAATGCCCTCTAGATGTACCGACGCGAATTCCTCTATAGAGTCCTGCTACACTAGTTTGCCCTGTACTGTTATTTGAAGGATTCATTTTTAGCTGTTGTTCGGTCATTCAGTATTCCCATGTTAGATTTCATCAAGTAGCCTGTCAATGTCTAATTTGAACAGTCTGTCCTGCATCACACGATACTTTTCATATTCATTTCTGAATGGAGCATCGCTTGTTCGCACAAAAATTTACCCTCTCCTGTCAAAATTTTGTTGCCGTTAAATTCTAAAAAACCATCAAGACTCTTTGCCCTGTCATGCATGGACATCAGGATTTTACTCTCGGCTTGCAGCTCAGCAAAATCAAGGTAGACAGACACAATCCGTTCAAGATAATTCAACTCTTGCTCATTTAAATAGTTCTTTGCAATAGTTACGTCAGCCGTTATGATTTTGCCGTGTAGCTCAGTTTCCCATGTTATCAGCCCCCTATGCTCATTGTTAGCGTCTGCGCGTTCTGCGATTAGCACGGCGGCGGTATATCTATAATTGCATAATGGAGCTTGTCCTGCACTAGCTTCATAAATTTCTGCGTTGTCTCGGCGCCCTTGTCATAGTCAAACGCCGTGCCATAGATGTCCGTGACGTTTTGATAAAACTTGTGCACGGACAGTCGTATCTCGCGTATTTGTTGTATTTGCCTCTCGAAATAATCATCCGTGAACATATGTCCTTTCTTCAGTCGGTCAACATCCATTGTCCATCTCTGAATAGTATAGTCCTTTACTATCTGCAAAGACATTTTGCAGAACGTACCGCTCGCTCGTTATTCACCTTAAAGCCCACGGCTATAATCATTTGAAGATTGTAGTGATTTGTCTCGTAATCCTTGCCATCGGAGGCAGTTATAAAGTATTTCTTTATAACTGAATCAGGCATCAACGCACCGTCTTCAAAGATTTTCTTGATTTGCTGTCCGATATTTTGTACACTCACGTCATACAATGTCGCCATCAGCTTCTGCGTCAAACAGATTTTCTCATCCTGGTAGCGCATTTCTACGCATCCGTATTATCGGCCGATGCAGCAACAAACGTCAAGTATTCCGCAGTTGAGGAGCGTATTGTTGTTTCGGTTTTCTTTTCATACATCCACATCCAAAATTTTCTCGATTTCTATCAAAATGCAGTCAATATTGGCGTTGAGGCTTCTTCACTTTTCTTGATTCAGTGCTATTAAATCAAAATGTAGCAAGATTTTTACTTCATCATGTGGAAATCCGCTAAATTTAATATTATAATTACATAAAGCAGGTTAAACAACAGCATAAAATTCTACTTTGCAAAAACGTCAGTACCGATCTCGGTTCGTTCGTCCCCCCCATCCATTGCTGGTTCGAAATGCTACAGCATTATGGGTTTGGCTTTAGAGAAGTACCTATCGTCTGGTATATCAAGTCGAAAGAACCACGTCTTTGTCATTGTCAGCTTGCCCACTACCTGCGCGAGTAGACGGTCAAAAAACAAAATGTTTGTTTTAATGTTCGTATATGGTGCGAAAACATTGTGAGTCATGCGCCCCACCGTGATTAAATCGAACTCCTCAAGCAGTTTCTTCTAGATGAAAACCTTGGTAATATCTGATCCGAACAAAAACACGTAGGAGATAATCACTGTGGCGCCCATTATTTTCAGGTGACATATAATGACAGATAAAAACAGGTCGGCGGTTTCACTGGGCTGTATAGCAGTAGAAAAATTAATTTTAATACCTTATTTCTCTTTACATTCGTATGGATGATTCATGAAAATGAAATCAAACTGGTCGGTGTCATTGTAGTCTCATACATTCTTTTCGAGCAAATTGCCGTGGATAATGGGGTCGTCTATATCGTGCAACAGCATGTTCGTCGCGCATAGCTGGTGTACAGTGCCATCTTCTCCCATTTTAAACAGGCTATTTCAACCCATTTTATCCTCGACCGCACCACTTAATCATCCAGAATTTACCGAGCAGATAGAAAATCACGAACCAATCCTCCTCCGTGTTTGTTGAAATAATTACGCTTCTTAACATCATTCGCACGCTCTCCGCTTGACAGTTGCTTCATGTCGAACGCTATATTAAAAATAAGGTCAAAATTATCGTATCATGGTTTTCAGATACCTCGGAAGAGTGTCATGTAGGACACATCGTTCATTTAGCTCATCTATAATTGTTTGCTTTCTCGTGATGGAATTCTATGCATACTAGAAATCATCGAGCATGGGCAACTCCACCGAGTTTTCGTGAAAGTACAAAATAAAGATGATAATATTCATATACTAATAAAAAATAATAGTAGCTTTAGCCAAAGTATTTAAGCTCCTTATGTGATATAATAATTAGCACAAATAGCAGACAACTTTTATTGGAATATGCAAATATTATTATCTAATGCAGAATTCAAATATTTCATTTGTATTTACATAACTATTATAGTTTTTTTAATCCATTGTGTCATAATTTGCCTGCGCTTATAATAGTAATTCACATTTATTATTCATGTGTTTTAACACGATTTAAGAATGTTTCTTTTCACAATTTAACACATGAATAGATAACTACATGTTATGTAAAATTGTAACAAACTTAAGGGATCTTTTAATTTCCTAAAATAAAATTCTTTACCTTTTTAGCTCAAGTTTATTATAACCAGTACTAGTCGATTCTTCAGCATATAAATCAGGTAAAATTACGTTTACAATTGTTTTATCTTATTTTCTAATGGAGTTTCGACAGGTGTTATTATGTCTTTTATTAAACATAATTCACAGTAATTTAAAGGGGCACTAATATTGTCTCTTTAAGACCAGAATCCACGTGCTCAACAAAATCAAATGATTTTCGTATGTTTTTTAAAATGCTATATCGTAGTATTCTCAGAATAGTTAATGCGATGAAGAATATTATAAAATAAGCCTTAATATGCGTGACTAACTTTATTAACACTGAACATCTTTTAAAATCCCATTTTATTACCCTAAATTTGTCCTCAATCCACTGTATTCGATATAAAAAAGAATATTCAGTCGATTGTATTTCAAAAGCACCTAATATGCCCTTTATAAGGGTAGGTTATTGGAAATGAGGGATTTGCATTGTGCAGATCAAAGACACAAATCGCATGATTTATTTAAGCTGAATTTAAATAAAAGATTTTCAGTTTGCTTGCTAGATGAAACGGTGGCAAGACTTATACATCAGTAATGAATGGCAGTTACAGCGGTAGTGCAGTATCTTTAGAGATTTTTTGCCAAAAGATGAATTGTTTGGTTATATTTAAGGTAATTAGTATATGAGCTGGTATAAAAGGGTTTTATACATTAGGATAAAAATATGAGTTTTATTTATCGTAACATGTATTGACACTGTGTCCACACCAACTTTTTTTTGCATTTCTATTTTTTCATTCCCATTGATTCCAGAATGTTATATGGCATATAAATTGAATGCGACGTGTAAATTAAAGCAATGGTATAAGAAAATATTGTCTCATACGGTAGCGCGGTGATCGTTTCAAATAACTGAAAATTGATTACAATCGCGCATGTGGTTACTTATCCAAAATTTGGCATGATAATCAAGTTAGAAAGCTACTCTATACGATTTTCCTTTAAGGAAAATTATAGACGAACATAAATTATAAAGTACGATAATGAACTACATCTTGCAATACCAAACTAAAAGAATTGCCTAGATTTTAGTTAAATCCTTAAAAAAATCAGATTTTGATAAGGTTGAGTCCAGGCAAAATGTTTATATTGTCGGTAACTCTCAAAATTATGGGATTGGATTAACTCAAGGATGTATCGGTATTACATTGTTAAAAATAAATTTTTATGAAATGTTAATTGATGTGCTTAAATATGATCTAACATAAGAGAAACAGTGGTGACGCTTACTCAACGAGAAAAGAAAACTAATCGGGATAACAACGTTCAGATCAAAAGATAATGATAGTAATGTTATCCAGGGAGTAGCATATTGCTTACCCAGCAATATTGCATATACTTATTTACACGGTTGGTAATTTCTGCAATAGTCAATCAGTAAATAACAACTATGAATCTTCAGTCAGAATATAATTTCGTTTGTAATTAATTAAATACAAAATATCGTTATAATTTAGTCTTCACAATCATATTAACTCCATAATGGTTTAAATATATTGCACTTAACTCTATTTTAATAGAAATTGAATTTAAAGTTGTTGTCAATTGAAATAAATTGCAAAATATGTTAAAATTAATTTGTAATTCAACTTAGGAGAAATATATCATGTTACTTAATAAAAAGAGTATAATAATTTGCGTGATTCTTGTTTTCTAGTGTTATTTGTTTGTGCTTATTTTATCTTTACACATGCATTTAATACAAAATTAGGAGTAATGAACAATGTTAGAACTATTGAAATAAAAAAAGAAGCAGTTGATGCACAAAGCTATTTAGAAGGTTTTGATGATGCGGATTTATCCACAGATGGCACATTAACAAGTTTTACAGGAACTCAGAAAATAGATATTAACTT
>JAIRMA010000061.1 GCA_031259085.1 Christensenellaceae bacterium | reverse complement strand
AGTTATAACATGGTTATCTAAGAGTCTAAACATATCTTGAGTAATTTTGATCTGTTTATTGTCTGCATCGTCTAATAGAATAACTTCAAAAACATGTAGGTCATCTATCTCTTTTGCTACGCCAAGTTTATGTACAGTACTAAAAAGTTTTGAATGATGTTCATATTCTTCTGCTGGGTATTCAATAGAATAATCCTCAAATAAGAATTCCATCAGTTTATTTAGATTGTCTCGATTATATTCATTCTGCAGAATATTTTCTAATACATTCAGCAATTTTCAAGTCTCCGTATAATAAAGTGTTGTTATATAATAACGCCTATGTTCACCCAGCTTATGACCAGACTATCCTCTATATAAGTTCGCTTTTGGTGTTTATTATCTCTTATAAAAGATTCTTAAAAGCGAATGAATAGCAATGTGCAAATAAGTATATATATTCTTTTCTATCAGCCGCTAAGACATATCTAATTAGTTTTTTATGCCCAAAATAATCGTTAATTTAAGATGTCATTCAATTAGCGAGAAATTTATCACTCGCGCAAAATTGATATTTATAGATAAATTGCTGTCTTTATAATTCTTATATTCTCATCATCATTAATTTGTTATAACGAAAGTCAGACATCTCATGCAAGTTGGAATTTAGTTATGTCTGTTAACATGATATTGGTATTTACATCGGCTTTAGGTATATGCCATAAAATCGTTTTTAAATACCAGTCCACCTTTGTTTTTAACAGGAGTGATATATTTTCAAGTTTTGATAGACACCAAAATTTCTTTTGTTTATAATTTTTTATGGGAACATCAAACCTCTGATCATTCAATTTAAATACTATCGAAGTAACCGTTTGAGGTGCAAATAAAGAATGATCTATTAAGATTGATATAAATAGCTACATTATCAACAAGATAATCCTTGTCAAAAAAAGGTAGTACTAAAATCTTTTAGATGTCATAAGTTTTAAAGCGCACAATTTCCACAGCATACCTAATTGGTCTGAATATATTCTGGTAACATTGAGGATTTTGAGAATCTTGTTTTGAAATTGCCCGCTTGCATCTAAAAATAATGGAACCTTGCATAATGCTTTTAGATATATCAGGAGGTAAAAGCAAATTATAATTTGCTACTGACAATAGAGACAAAATCCAAAACTAAATACTAGCGCTTTTATATCATTGCTAGCTGTGTTTTGTCCACAGGTAGATAATTCAGAAATGCAAATATCATTAAAGATTAAGCAACAAGACAACAATAATGTTTTTCTCATTGTAGCTTTATAAACTGATGTCTTTTAAGTCTTTGCTAGTGGAGTTAAAGCTTTGATTAAATTTAAATTTAAATTATGATAGTGAAACAATTATTATAAATAGTTTAGGTATTAAAATTGTTTAGCTAAGATCTACGTCCTTTGGAATAAATTCAATTTTGACTCTAAATCCTAAAGCATTAGCAATTGCTTCTACAGTGCCAAGTTTAGAAAGGCCATAACTAATCATTGCCGAGTAAGCTTGATGAGTTTTACCGATTTTTTCAGCTATATCACGATCACGGGTTTTCGTGATAGCTTTTGCCCCCGCGATTTCTGCTATTATTTTGGCGTGTAACTCATCGCTCATTTCGAATTTTGCATAGCTTTTACTGCCTTCGAAATCGGAATCATTTAAATTTTCGTAATCCATAACCATATAATTTCTCCTAGAATGCCGTCGATATATAAATTACTGCATCTATAAAAGATAGTTAAAAAGGAAAGCATTTATCTCGAGGCTTTTATAACATAAAAAACTTTAATTTTTGAATCTAGAGTGCCATCACTTTTCTTCATATATAATAACACTTAAAATCTATTATGTCAATAACATTAGTAAATTTTATAAAAAATCAACAAAGTAGAGTTTATATATTAATATAAGCGTCTTACTATTTCTTGATGCAAATGAGGAAATTTGCAAAAGAATATTCTTTGAACGCATTAGATTATTCGATTTTTGTCTTTTTTTAGCCAGTTTGTACAAATTGTAACTTAAATAGAATAGTTAAATAAAAAGAGTCTAAAATATATTATAGCAAAACATATTGGCTGAGTAAATTTCACACACCATTTTAATTAGGATTAATTAGGCATAAGCTAAGAAATGACACCAAATGAGATATGCTAGATTTATTTCAAAAATCAAAGAATGTTAGCAAATCCAAATTAGGCAATTCTAAAAGTATAGATAAAAATGGCACTGTGTTTTTGATTATTACAAATTGCATAAAAACGATCATCATAACAATTAATGAGTGAACAATGCAAATTAAGTGTATTAGAAGGTGTATAACAAATTGGTAGGATGCTATATGTAAAAAATTAAAGATATGAGATTTTTGTGCTGTGATCCTTAAAGGCATAAACAGCTACATATAGTGCGCTTTAAAAAAAGAAGGAGTGCTTTATGATAAAAAGGGGAGAACTGTACTACGCAAATTTGAGTCCCGTCATAGGGAGTGAACAAGGTGGAGTTAGACCTGTATTAATTGTTCAGAACGATATTGGGAATAGACACTCACCTACAGTCATTGCGGCAGCAGTTACTGGACAACTAAATAAGGCGAAATTGCCGACACATATAGAATTGTCTCAATCATTAGGATTAACAAAAGATAGTGTACTCTTGCTAGAACAAATCAGGACGATTGATAAAAGCAGGCTTCAAGAAAAAATCGGTGTAGCTGACGATGAAACAATGAAGCGTGTAAACACAGCATTACTTATAAGTCTTGGGTTTTTCTAATTTTGGGTTGTCTTAAACCGCGATGTGTGTCTTAGTGAAATCTTACTATGAAAATATCCATGATAATCATTGTTTAATTCATAAGCTCTAAATTTATTTGTAAATATGGGGTTGTATATTACAAATTGACAATAGTGAGTTATATAACGAATCGCAGTATATGAGTACTTAGTGTCTGTATATTTAATTTGCTCGGATCCATCAAAAGTACAGCGTTTACAATTTTTGCCTGTTACTAAATATACAGGACAATGAGCAAGATGCATTAAAGGCAAATGCCCAGTTGTAAATGGGATTCCACCTTTTCTCAATAGTGGTTCTAAATCTGTGTCTGATAATTCTGGAGATATTATAATATCATCAGCATCGCTTAAAAGATCCATGGTATTTACATTAAACACGTTAAGCCCGAGTCCAGCAATATAATGCCTCTTTAAAGATCTAGCTAATTCTACAGCTCCATAATTATCTGCATATATTCCGATTAAAGACGTTTTAGACAAATAATCTAGATAATGTTTCTTATCTGCGATTCTTAATAAGCGAGGGAGCGCTAAATATACTAAGGCTGATGAGTGTTGACTGATTGCTAAAATAAAGTCATTAACTATTGATGCGGAAAAATTTTCTGGGCGGTATACTATTCGCGTCGCGGACAGATCTTCTTTAGTTAAATCTTCAAATGCGTTGCATTCTACTATTGTGATTCCAAAAGTATTTTTACAATAGGTAGATTTGAGAGGTGTGTTTTTATTAACACGTCGTGCAGGTTTGTGTTCAGACATGATAGCCTTTCGTAGTGCACAAATTCCTTCTCGTCTCAATGTATTTAATTTTGATATTGGGAAGAAAGCGTCCTTATCTTTGTCTATTAAAACATCAAGCGTGGAGAATTCTGTATCGCCTAAAGTAGATATTGCCATTCTTATTGCATCTTCTGATACTGGGTTGTCTGTAGCTTTCTCTACAATATAATCACTTTCTACTACTGAATTTATTTTTCCATGTTGCAAGAAAATTGAAAGAGGCTGACCCTTAATTGCTGTTATTCCAATATCAACAGGAATTTTCTTAAAATTCGCATTCAAAATATCATTTTGAGCCTTATCGGTCGTTAAGTAAAGAGTATCATTGGCTACAACTTTTGAGCTAACAGGGATGATGTAAATGTTTGTATCTATCCTTTCCACAGAATGAACATTTGATCCGCCAACCTCACTAAAGCCACGCAATATTTTAAATCCATCACCCTGTACTATAGGATGAGTAGAAGACACCTCCGCATAATTGAACCCGCCTTTCAAAAACACGCGTTTAATTTTCCCACATTTCTCGCCAATGTGACTTTGGACATTAGTAGACATAATGTCTAGAGTGTCGGAAAACATATATCCAGAACAGAAATTGCCTCGGTTATAAATCCGTCTTAGGTGTGATATTTCTTTGGAAGGTGTAGATTTATTATTAATTACTGCACTATATGATTGGGCCACTTGAGAAACATATTCAGGTCTACGCATCCTCCCTTCTACTTTATATGAGTCAATACCCATTTTTGCAAGCTGATCTAGCTTTGATAACAAACAAAGATCGGATGTTGAGAGACAATAACCTCGTCTAACAGATGTATCACCCAATGTGAGTGTTATTTTTTGTCTGCAGGGTTGGAGACATTCCCCAGTATTACCCGAACCACCATTTTGGACAAAACTTAGTAGGCATCCGCCAGAAAAAGAAACGCATAATGCGCCGTGGACAAAATATTCAAGTGATAATTTGGGTAGTGATTTTTTTATATCGATAATATCGTCTTGGAGGGTTTCGCGTGCTAAAATAACTCTATCCGCACCTAGCTTAGAAAAGAATGTTGCTCCTTCCTTGTTGTGAGTTCCAGCTTGCGTACTAATATGTATGGGCAAATCAGGGGCCAATTCATTTATTATAGGGATAAGACCTATGTCTGATATTATGACAGCATCGACTTTTATATCATGGACTGTTTTAATTATAGATTTAATATGTTCTATTTTAGATTCACGTAGATAAATGTTCAGCGCAATGTATAAACGAACCCCATATAATCTACATACTGAAACAGCATTAGTTAGACTAGTTTCGTCGAAGTTGATCGCTCCAGCTCGCGCGTTAAACCCGCGCACGCCAATGTAGACGGCATCAGCACCACACATAATGGCTCGTATTAAGGATATATAATTACCAGCAGGTAATAATAATTCTGGTTTTTTCATAGGCTACCGACATAATTATACAGAAAAAAAAACATAATGTCAAACTGAGATGTTTAAACCAATATTGGGATTTATGGGGGGAAAATATTTTTAATGTTTGGATTTTAAAAGCGTGGTATTTAACTATATCATACTAAAAAATGATGGTATATTAATCATTATTTTAAGGTAGTATTGAGAATATTATGGTTTGCCCCAAAAGGCGATGGGGGGTAAAATTTTTCTAGAGTTTTAATCATATTCGTTTTTAAAAATTAATTTCTGAGATAAACTGTCGCGCATAATCATTTTATGGATAACACCGTTTTACACTGCTCTATTAATCTATAAATCGACATCGAAACTGAATTAGGGATGCTTTTTAAAGTCTTCTGCTCTTTAAAATTAAGCATTTTGCATTTGATTTTTTTATATATTCATGTTAACATATATTACGCTAAATTTAAAGTATGTTGTTTGAAAGATCATAACCTTAAATAATGTGTAAATACTAAAGTTTATACTTCATAGATCCTAGAATTAATCACATTATTCTGCCTATAAACGCACCTCACAATGGTTTTTCTTAACCAAACTCAGATGTTTTTAATGAGTTAAGTTAAAAAAAAACTTGTCCTATTTTTTTTAAGCATAATATTAGTTAATTCTACACGCATAATGCAATGGTTATGTGAGTAAGTAATAGTTACTTTTTTGTCTAATTGCACATTGAAATAATACCACTAAAAGGTACGATAACATATTTACGAATTTGCAAATCTCAACAAAGTAACATTTTTAAGGGCGGGATATAGTAAGGTGTTTGATAAGTGTGTTCATAGTGATTCATCTTCTTATTAACTCCCTCCGACGAGCAAACGTTAAAACACATTTCCAATTTATTCCTAAATACTAAATCATCTGACTTTTGCAATTTTCATATTATTGTTTAAGTAGAATTTTAGAGGCTTATATTATTCAAAATACTAGATGGGATTTCATATTTTCATACTTTAGAGGGTTATTTGCAATTTAACGGATGTTAATACAGAATAAATGATATCAAATTTAGGGCCTTTAAATATAGGATGATCCTATGTAGAGATAACTATTTATATACGTGCATAAATTGCTTTACATAATGCGAGTTAAATAACAGGAATTTAAATCAGCTCTTATCTTATGCTAATTATTTCATTATATTGGAGGTCATGTGTTAAAGAGAATACCCAATTTTGATACGATGGTGTCTGTCATTCGAGATCTTATAAGAATAGACAGTGTAGAAAGTAAAGTAACACCATTAAAACCATTTGGAGATGGATGCGCAGAGGCCCTGGACTTTACATTAGGTGTTTTACATGACTTCTCATTTAACACTAAAAATTTAGATAACTATTGTGGTTATGCTGAAATTGGTGAAGGTGAACTGGTTGGGGTATTAGGCCATTTAGATGTAGTTCCAGTTGGGCCTGGCTGGAGTTTTCCTCCGTTTGCTGCTGAATTGCATGATGGGAAAATATATGGCCGTGGCGCTGTTGATGACAAGGGTCCAACTGTCGTATCAATATTTGCTGCTGCAAAATTGCTAAACGAAGGCTACATCCCAAAAAAACGTCTACGTTTTATATTAGGATGTGACGAAGAAAGCGGTTGGAAATGCATGGAACACTACGCAAAAACCGAAGAAATACCTGCGATTGGATTTTCTCCAGATGCGGATTTTCCTGTAATAAATTGCGAAAAAGGCATTGTTAGATATCGCATGTCGATGCCTATTCCACATGGTTTTTTTGAAATATCAGGTGGAACCCGTTCAAACGTTGTACCAGATATCGCAGTTGCACGAATAGATTTGCAGTTATATGAATCATTAAAACATGCTATAAATAAATTAGATAATGACAATATATTGATAGATCAATCTAAAGATCAATCTTCTGTTACTATCACTACACGCGGCAAATCGGCTCATGCTAGCACCCCTTATGATGGCGATAATGCTATTATCAAACTATTGTCAATTTTAGGTGAAACAAATTCTGAGTTGCTTAATATTTCGCGGGCTTTTTCTTCATACGATGGTTCATGTTGTAATTTGAATTTAAGTGATTCAAAAAGTGGAGCACTTACTCTAAACCTAGGTACTGTGTCAATTATTAATGCTCAATTGGTTTTTGAATTGGACATTCGCTTTCCAGTGTCTATTTCAAAAGGCCTCTTAATAAATGTGCTAAAGAACAAACTTAAATTTTTAACTATTAATGAAATTGACGGGCACGATCCATTGTTTGTCGATCAAAATGATCCTCTTGTTAAAACTTTATTAAACGCCTATGATAAAGTAATGTTTACTAAGTCCAAACCTATTACTATTGGTGGTGGTACTTATGCTAGATTTTTGCCGCATGGGGTTGCATTTGGGCCTTCATTTCCAGACACAGTATCTGTTGTCCATCAAAAAGATGAATGCATTTCATTAAAAGATCTTGCATTAGCATTTGATATATATTATGAAGCACTAAAAAACCTTGTTTTTAAATAATATGATTTGCTCAAAACAAAAGTTAGACAATTAAAATATTATTAGAGTTTTAATCATGTTAGTTTTTAAAAGTATTTTAGGATCCATTTCACTTGATATTCGAGCTTATAGAATATAGTTTATTTTATCAATTCAATAAATTGGGCACGTACATGTCATTTTGTGAGATAAATGTCGTCGATCAACTTATCTAATTTCGCCATTTGTCACTGCCTTTTGCTCTCTTTTTACCTTCTGCCAAAAGTTAGTCAATGAATTTATCATAATCACTTTGAAACAATTTGTCTTGTATAATGCGAATTTTTTCAAATTCGGTTTCGGCGTGTTCTTTTGCATTGTCGGCTGTTTCTCAGGCAAAACTAATAAAAAAGCTCAACGAATGAGCATAAAATAAAAAATTTTGATAAAACCTTAAATCTTGAAAATTCGTCAGGAAACATTTAGGTTTTTGATTCACCTCTAACTTGACACAGAAATTAGAAAAAAAATTTTATAAGATGCCTCCTGTGTCAATTTGAGCAAATAGGTTAATAATTACTGTTCAAGAGCATGAGAATAATTAACGATTGAGAATTGGAAATATTAAAAAAGCTAACATATTATGTTTAGTACAAAAGAAAGAATCCCAGCATGTATGCAACGTGCCAATTCATCTAAATAAATAGGATCGAGAAGGAGTTTCTCGTCCTCAGAATTTGACAAAAAACCACATTCGACAAGAGCAGATGTAAAGCTTGTGCATTTTATAATGAAATAATCACCCATCAACGCCGAAAAAGTCCTATTCAGATATTTAGAATTGAGCATATTAACATTCATTTGTAAAATGCTGGCAAAATAATTATTGGACTCATTGGTATTTGAAAAAAATACTTGTGCGCCGCGCCTATTTGGATTTGGAAATTTGTTGCAGTGAATACTAACAACTAAACATGGATTATAACTCAAAATAATAGATTTGCGTTTATTCAAATCGTCTAATTTTTTGTTTTTTGATTTTTCTGAATAAAGCCCATCAGGTGAGTCTCTAGTCAAAACAACATCAATTGTACTAGAGGCCTCTAAATATGAAGCTATTAGTTTGCTGATTTCTAGAGTCAAATCAGATTCTTTTACCCCAGTTTTAATACCAACTGCCCCACCGTCAATTCCTCCATGTCCTGCATCAATTACTACAACATAGCGGTGATTTTCTAATGCATTTCCTAATATGGCGTGAACCGTAGTGTAGACACACAAATAACAACCAAGCAGGAGAATTACAGCTAAGAATATTTTAATAGATTTCATCTAGCCTCTCTTATATAAACAATTCTTTTTGGAATTAGTTAAAGTATGTTACATGTTTATTTCTAATAATCTTAAAAATTAACAAGTTATCCACATTTTAGTGAGTTATCAACAGACTTATCCACATTTTTTTAAACTTATCTTTAATAAAAAAAGGATTTTAATATAATATGAAGTGAAAAGTTAATTAATTCATAACTCAGGGAGAGCAGACTACAATTATCAATTTTGTCTAGAGTAGGCTTAAAATGTAATATTCTTTGGGGAGTAATCATTTAGTAGTATTATAGTAAACAGTAAAGAACCAGGAAAACGATCAGAATTGGATTATGCCTAACTATTTAATGTTATTAAAAAGAGTATGTAATGAAATAAGCAAACATTAAAATTAAAAAAACCTCATTTTATATACTTAAATATTTGACTCAAATTTAAATATATAATATTATTAATGAGCGTGATTTTTTGAATTCGGATTGAGCCCCCGTAATCGATTTTAAGCGCAACGTTATATCGGAGGTCTAACCATGGACACAATTATGGCAAAATCCGAATCAATAGAGAGAAAATGGTATGTTGTAGATGCAACTGGCATGGCTTTGGGAAGGCTTGCTGCACAAGTTGCATCAATACTAAGAGGGAAGAACAAACCTATTTTTACACCTAATGTTGATACGGGTGATTATGTAGTAATAATAAATTGCAAAAATGTTATTTTAACTGGTAAGAAAGCAGAAAAGAAATTCTATCGCTATCATACTGGTTATGTGGGTGGGTTAAAGGAAGTGCGCTATGATAAATTGATGAGCACTAAGCCTATTTTTGTAGTTGAACATGCAATAAAAGGCATGTTGCCAAAAAACTCACTCGGTAGAAAAATGTTTTCAAAGCTATTTGTTTATGCAGGTAGTGAACACAAACAACAGGCTCAAAGACCTGAATCGTTAGTATTTTAGAGGATAAGTAAATGGCTACAACTAAAAAGGCAACAAAGAAAAAAATCCAATATTGGGGCACAGGTAGAAGGAAGACGGCGGTGGCACGTGTAAGACTTATTCCTGGTGGCGATGGTACTATTATTGTAAACAAGCGTGGTATAGATGACTATTTCGGATTAGAAACACTTAAGTACATTGTTCGACAACCACTACATTTAGTATCGATGAATTCTGCTTATGATATAGCAGTTAACGTTTCAGGTGGTGGTACGACTGGTCAAGCTGGTGCTATTCGTCATGGTATTGCAAGGGCATTATGTCAAGCTGATGCGACGCTAAGACCTTCACTTAAAAGTGCTGGGTTCTTAACTCGTGATCCAAGAATGAAAGAACGTAAAAAATATGGGCTACATAAAGCTCGCAAAGCACCACAATTTAGCAAACGTTAGTTATTTGTCAAATTTGATTTAACCCACTGGAAACAGTGGGTTTTTTTATTTAAGCCTCTTTTAGAATAAGTGGCATCAAATTTAATGATTCAAGAAGTTTATTATATTGCCAGAATGATCTATGGATCGCACAAATTATATGCTCATCTCTACGTTTAAATTTAAGCAACCTATCTCTTCTCAGACAAATATTTCACAATTAGTAACTGATTTTATACTAACTAGGTATCCAAAGTGTTATATGTTACTAGGCATAAGAATTATATTAGCAAGAAATTTTACAATTTAGCATATTTGTACATTTAATTTCTTGTTTTTTTGGATTAAATTTGTTATATTTATTCATGTGAAAATCCAATATTTATTTGAGTTGTTTTGTGTTTTCTTTTCAAAGTACGTGCAAAATGATCATAATGTATACAACAAAGAAACAGATTTTCTAATCATATTACGTAGGAGTTACTAAATGTTAAATAAAAAAAACATTAGACTTGGAATTGCACCGATTGGATGGACTAATGATGATATGCCAGAGCTTGGGGCTGAAAATTCGTTTCAGCAATGTTTAAGTGAGACAGCATTAGCTGGTTTTAAAGGCACAGAATTGGGTGGGAAGTATCCAACCAAAATAAATGAATTACGTCGTTATTTAAGAGTTAGAAAACTAACAGTTGCAAACGCGTGGTTTTCAGCATATACTTTGTCACAACCATTTAATGATATTGATATTGAATTCAGAAAGAAATGTAAGCTCCTAAAAGCAGTAGGTGCTAAATGCATTGGCGTAAGTGAGCAAACATTCAGTATTCAAGGCAGCAATGTACCTGTGTTTGGTGAAAAATACTCAATGAATGATCAGGAATGGGCACTTTTATGTAAAAGCTTAAACTGGCTAGGTGAAATCGCTCAAGAATTCGGACTCGCTTTAGTTTATCATCATCACATGGGAACTGTAGTTCAAACTGAGGAAGAAATTGATAGATTAATGCTAAACACCGATCCTAATTCTGTATCATTATTATTTGACACTGGACATTTAGCATATTGTGGAATTGATCCGATGATAATCTTGAATAAGTATATTTCTAGAATCAAGCATATTCATTTAAAAGATATTAGACCACAAATAATTGAAAAAGTCAAAGAGGATAATCTTTCGTTTTTGCAAGGCGTTAAGCTTGGTACATTTACTGTTCCAGGCGATGGGGCAATCGATTTTGTGCCTATTTTTCAAGTCCTAGCTGATAACGAATACATTGGTTGGTTGCTTGTCGAGGCTGAGCAAGATCCAAGTATTGCTAACCCATTCGAAATGGCATTGATAGCGAGAAAATATATTAAAGAAAACGGAAAGATATAGCTCTTGGCGTTTTCAAATAATTTGCATTTAACATGCAGAGTGTCACTTGCATATTTTGTTCTATAATGATATAATTCAATGTAATGATAGCAGGCAAATCATTAAAATATTCTCAGATCAAACGAATCGCAATTAAAGAAAGCTCTTAGCAACAAGAGTGAGGCAATGGAGTTTATATGTTAAACATAGGTATTATTGGCGTTGGCCGCATCGGAAGGGTACATGCAGAGAGCATATCGAGGCTTGTTCCAGAAGCTAAAATAAAGGCTATTGCAGATCCACTGATTAATGATGATATTAAAAAATGGGCAAACTCGATAGGTATTTTTGAGATTTACGATGATTATAATAAAATATTGATGGACAAATCGATTGATGCTGTTCTCATATGCTCATCCACAGACACGCATAGCCAAATTTCGCTGGATGCAATAGCAAAAAAGAAACATGTATTTTGTGAAAAACCGATTGACCATGATGTAAATAAAATAAACAAGGTTATAGATGCATTAAGAGACTCTAAAATTAAATACCAAGTGGGATTTAATCGAAGATTCGATCACAATTTCCAAGCTGTTGAGGATGCTACTCGAAATGGGCTGATAGGGGCTCTTAATATTTTAAAAATCACCTCTAGAGATCCTGCCCCACCACCTATTTCCTACATTAAAGTCTCTGGTGGAATTTTCCTAGACATGACGATACACGATTTTGACATGGTTCGCTTTATATCAAAAGCAGAGCCAGTAGCTGTTTTTGCTACAGGCGCCGCAAATGTTAGTAGTGAGATTGGAATGGCTGGGGATATTGATACAGCCGCCGTTATAATAACATTAGATAATGGGTGCACAGCAATAATTGATAATTGCCGTCAAACAACATATGGTTATGATCAAAGGATTGAGGCGTTTGGAAGTTTAGGACAAATTTCGATTTCTAATGATACAAATTCAACTGCTGTTATAAGTAACAGTAATGGAATAATTGGTGAAAAACCTAAATACTTCTTTTTAGACAGATACACCGAGGCCTATATTAGTGAAATAAAGGCATTTATAACTTCGATTGTAAACGACACACCAGTTTTAGTGAACGTATTAGACGGGTTAAAGCCAGTACTAATGGGGATAGCCGCTCAAACATCATTAATAGAAAAAAGAATTGTTACTATAAAGGAAATCGAAAACAAATATTATCTTAGATAAGCATATCAATAACATCATGTGAATTTGAATAAGATTAAAAAGCAAAAACCACGCTGATTTATATATTCCTCACATGTTCTTTTTAAAAATATTTAGCATACATATTGCATAAAATATGTGAGTGAGAAAATATTCAATTGTAGTAATGACAGGAATCACATCAGTTATTATGATCATGATTGCAATTAATCCAAAACCGTATATAGACTCGGTTCTGGATAGTTTGTCGATTTTTGCAGTGTACATTTTTCCTAACCTCTTTCCATTTTTCTTTTTTTCGAAGGTCTTAATATTACAAATTTTAGCTAATGACTTAAGCCAGTCTAAAAAAAGGCGGAGATTGAATATCTTCAATGCCCCTCGAATTGGATATTCTATATTTGCGATAGCCTCAATTTCTGGTTATCCAACAGGAGCAAAATTAATTTCTGATTGCTATGATCAGAAATTATTGGATACGTCAAGAGCTGAGTCAATCATACCATTTACATCAACAGCTAGTCCGCTATTCATATTAGGAACGATTGGGACTGCTCATTTTAACAATAGATACATAGGGATAGCTTTGTTAATTTCTCATTATATAGGGGCTATATTAAACGGAGTATTATTTGGAAAATCGGCTATTTTGAATGAACATAGAGAAGAGAGACCGTTAATAATAAAAAATCAATTTAAGGCACCACAAATATCTGAAACTCTGACAAATGCCGTAAGCAGTAGCACCACATCAATTCTTATAGTTGGCGCATACATTATTATTTTTAATGTTATAATAACTCTACTAAACAGCTTGTCTATTATTAGTGGAATTTCAAGTGTATTGAGGCTTTTTAAAGTGCCAAATGAAATCTCATCAGCTATTATCACTTCTATAATCGAACCCACGCGCGGGATAATTATTATTTCAAAACTGAATTATGATCCAAAGATAATTCTACCTATTTTATCTGTTATGTTAGCTTTTGGAGGCATGTCAATAGCTCTTCAATCAATGGCTTTCTTAATAAAATGCAAGATTAAGTTTAGAAAATATTTGATTACAAAGGTTTGGCAAAGCATATTAAGCTTTTCAGTGACACTGGTCATATGTCAAATTTTCTTTTAAAGCCGATTATAAATAAACTTTTTAAGTATACTAGCGAAGTTTCCTTCGAGAGTTCGACTTCATAAAAGGTATAAATGTTTTAGATTTAGCATTATAAGGTCCGCCGCCATGCATAGCTGATTTTGGTGAATTTTTAGTCGAAACAATATCAGAAAAGGTTGATAGGGTTGTAGATAATTCATGTTCTCTAAGAGTTGTTTTCCTAGATTTTATAATAGCCGTCAATGTGTCTAATTTCTCTGCATCATCAACAATAGAGATAGAAACACCCTTTTTCCCAGCTCGGCCTGTTCTTCCAATCCGATGCGTATACAATTCAAAATCATTGGGAATATCAAAGTTTATAATATACTCAACACTGTCAATATCAATTCCTCGTGCAGCCACATCTGTTGCGACTAAAATTGTTAAATTATGTGCTTTCATTAGATCCATAGTTCTCTTGCGCTCAGATTGAGTTCTATCACCGTGTATTGCTTTAGCGTCTATTGAGTGTGATATTAGGAACCTAGTGAGTGAATCTACCATTTGTCTGGTATTACAAAAGACAATTGCACTTTGTGGATGAAGTTTATTTAGCAACTCAAGAACGGCTTGTTTTTTGCCACCAGGTATAGTTCTAAGAAATGTTTCGTCTATTTCCTCCTGCGTGGTGGTAGATTTAGAAGTCTCTATAAATACTGGCGAATGCATGTGTGTCACCATTAGTGATTTAATAGCAACAGGCATTGTCGCAGAAAACATCGCAGTAGTTTTGTTGTTTCGTGGGGTAGCTTTTAAGATTGTTTCAATGTCGTGTCTAAATCCCATGTTCAACATTTCGTCAGCTTCATCTAAGACCACAAAGCTTATGGAATTAAGTTTTAGAGTTTTTCTGTGCATATGGTCTAATATTCTGCCAGGAGTACCAACTACAATTTTACTCTTTTTAATAGACATAATTTGCTTAGCCATATTGTGCCCGCCATAAACTGGCGCAATGCCTATACTATGGTTATAAGAAGTTAATTTACGTAGCTCGTCTGTAATTTGTATTGCGAGTTCTCTAGTCGGACATAAAATCAGCGCTTGTATTTCATTGATGTTTTGATCAATAGATTCAATAGCTGGAATGCCAAATGCAAAAGTCTTACCAGATCCTGTCATGGATTGGCCTACTACATCTTTCTTTGAAAGTAATTCGGGGATGCATTTGGCTTGTATTTCAGTTGGTTCAGAGAATCCAATTTTCGATATAGCTTTTAAAATCGGTTGTGATAAGTTCAATTCATTAAATGTCATATGTTATATATTTATCCTTAATTTTGCATGTAAGATGCAATGTGTTATTTTATAGTTTTTTGTCAGTTTGCCTTTTTACACATAGATAGTATACTATCGCAAAAATTATTCCCGCTACCAAAAAGCCAGCTATGACAATTAGAGCTGCAAGAAATCCTGACATTGGTGTTTTAATTACAATTTCTTGCCAATTTGCGCTAGCAAGATAAAATTCATCTTCTTTAATTCGTACTAAAAATTTATATTCTTTCTGTGGTGTTAACTCAGTAAATACAGGTGAGCTCTGCCACGTTTTACCGCCATCTATAGAATATTCGAGAGCCTTGTCGCTTTCAAACACTATTGAGCTTCCACTTTTTTTGGCAACCTTTACGTCAGATGCACTAGGTTGAGCACTATTTGTGGCCTTTTCTACAGTAATTGTTAAGGCAATATTAGTTATAGTAACATAATTTTGAGAATTTGTGGTTGGGTGATATGATGCGCTGAAAACGCGGTTCCCTACTGGACCGACTTGAGTATTCTCAGGGATTTCCCAATTAAAGCCATTAGGTAATATAATATCAGACAGAGTGTCTCCATATGTAGCTCTTAAATCGGTAGGAATAGTGTATTCTGATGGAGAAAGTGTTTTAGGACTAATCAAAGGTATAACTGTGAATTCAAGGGTTTCTAATTCAGAATAATCATAATTAGAATTATTGTATGGGACAAAAACAGCGGTATAACCATCATTATTTACGAATGGATTTATGTTGTGATTCGTCCATTCATAACTACCCTCGCTATTATTTGAAAAAGTGATATCCAATAAGCTTAGGCTTTCAGTATAAGTAAAAGGAAGAGTGAAGTCGTCTGGACGCGGGAAGGATGTAGCAATTGCCTTTTGGACGGTTAATGTAATTTTATATGTGAGGCCTATAATATTTGCATCGTCAGGGACAAAAACTGCATCATACTGAGTCACATTGACAGTCGGAATAATATTAGGATCAGCCCAGTTAAACGTGCCAGTGTAAGTTGAGGTGATACCATTAATTGCAATATTAGATAAAGTAGAAGTGGGGTCATATTGTACAGCGCCTAAAATTGATGGAAACTGCACTCCGTGATCAGATACTTCGCTCAACTGTAGCTTATTAACTTGGAGATCTATCATTGAATAAAGAATCTCGTAATTAGCTATATCAGACGGTGTGAATTTTACTTGATATGAACTGACTGATGCAGATGGTACTATAGAGGGAGTAGTCCACTGAAACGAACCATCCCCGCTGCCACTCTCTCTGACAAATGCGACATTTTCCAATGATGATGTTGGATCATATGTTACAGCTTGTGTAGTCGGGAATATCACGTTTACAGGGATTGCTTTTTGCACTGTAATTTGTACTGTATGAGTCCTTGGAATTTCAGTGTAATTATAATTAACCTCATCTCTAGGCGTGAATAAAATAACGTAGTCAGTGATCGCGACTACTGGCACAGTGTTAGGACTAGCCCACGAGAAACCGCCATCACCTGCTCCACCAGACAAGGGGATGTTTATCAGGGTGTGATTCGGATTGTAAGTGATCATTGTTGGTGCTGATGGAAAAATTATTGTATCAGGAGTTGCCTTTTCGACTAATAATGTGACCATTGCCTCGCATGCGACATCTTGATAATCATAGTTGTTAGAATCGCGTGGGACAAATACAACGAGGTAACTATTAATGGTTACTTGTGGGATTGTCGTGGGATATTTCCAATCAAATTTACCATCACCTAATCCATCTATTAATGCAATTTGAGATAATTGTTTAGTCGGAGCATATATTATAGAATTTGCTGTAGGAAAAACTAAATTTGGAGGCGTAGCCTTGTCAATCACTATAGTAATGGATCTCTCAAACGTCTGATCCTCAAACGAATAATTTGGATTAGGAACAAAAACAACTAAAGAATTTGTGAGAGACGTTGATATAACTGTTGTTGGGGTTTTCCAATAAAAGGATCCATTCCCACCCACTTTGCCACCGCTATCCACAGAGGCCTTTTCAACTATGTCAATGTCACCCAAAGTCTTATTTGGCTCATAAACTATGTTTAAGTGTGTTGGGAAAACTACGGAACCAACCGCTGGTGTAATAGTTATTGTGTAGTTTTTTGATAAACTGGAATAACTCGAATAATCATAATTAATGAGATCCCTGGGTGTAAATGTCAGTGTGTATGATTTTGTCCCAACAGTTAATAATTCATTCTCACCGTTATTCCATGAAAAATTTCCATCACCTGCGCCATTTGTAAATTGAATGTCCTGCAGTTTTAAATTGACACTGTAAGTATGAGTTTGAGTAATTTCTGGGAATGTGATTGATGTAGGTGTTGCTTTCTTAATGATAAGCTCTACAGCTTTTGTTTCGATCTCGTAATTACTCTGATCAAAGGGTGTAAAAACAACGTCATAGAGTGTGACGTTACATGTTGGTGTTAAACCTGGATATTTCCATACAAAAGTTCCAGCCGAAGTTGAACCATTAATAAGATTAAAATCGGCGAGTGTTTTTGTAGGATCATACGTAATGTTTCCAGAATTTTCAGCTATTGGAAATTCAAGACCTGGATAAGTAATTTTTGCCGTTGCAAAATTGTTAGTGAAACTAACAATTGTAACTAACGCAGTTATAAAAACGGCACATATGAAAATTATTATGCTAAAGCGTCTTGTTTTAACTGTCATTTAGACTACCTGACCTACAGTACTGAAAATCTACATCGCAAATTTATAGAATGGTTATTTAATTTCTAATTCCGCAATTTGAGATCACATAAAGCTAGAAATTTATGTAAATTTAACATAGAAAAGCGTTGAATATGAGTGTCACATATATTATAAAGATGTGATACCGATTCATACAAAATTAAATCTTTATAATTATACTATAAAAAAAGTTTTATGGCGAGTAAAATTATGCTTTTTAAACAAAATTTATAGATTTAACAATAATGTAATTATTTCAAAATAAATAACCGAAAAATTCATAAGCAAACAAGCCTTAAGATCAATTAAGGGAATGGTGAATTAAGTCGATAATTTTGGACTAAGCCATATATTTCTAGCTTTTCACAGCCTATAAGTCATGATTTTTTTAGTTTTCATATGAAAAGAGAAATTATAATTATTTTTGACTTAAAAAAGATTTGTGAGAAAGGAATATTTCTTCTTTTTTTGAGATTAAAATGTTAAATTTGAATAGTTAAATCTCTTAAGGAGCGATTTTGAATAGAATTAGCATTTTTAACCAGATCCATTAGATTTAATAAGCAATTAAGTTTTAATTAGCTTTAATAGAAAAGGAACAAGCATATAATTAAGCATTAGAATGTCGGTTAAATTCATATTAACGTACTGAAAAAAGTGAAACCAAACACAAAAACAAGGACTATATTTATTTACAATAATCGATCAAATTAGTAAATATCCAGATTATTCAATTAAATTTACTTTACAAACCACAAAAACTTTGTTATTATATATCCATATAATCTCGCGGTTACATGCGAGATATCCTTGCTTCTCGAGAGAAGCCAAATGACCATAAGGAGTTTTTTTAATGACAAAATATCAATTATTATATATTATTGACGCGAGCTTGGAAAAGGAAGCTAGACAAGCTATCGTTGATAAATATACAGAGCTAATAACAAGTTTGGGCGGTTCTATTACAAAAACCGACCAATGGGACAAGCGCACATTAGCCTATCCAATAAATCGTAAAACCGAAGGGTTTTATGTTCTTGTTTTGTTTGAGGGTCCATCAACTATCCCATTAGAAGTTAATAGACAAATGCGCATTAGTGACGTAATTCTTCGCCAACTAATCACTCTAGACGAATAGAGGTGAATTTATGAATAAGTTTATTGCTAAAGGGAATTTAACTCGTGACCCAGAATTATCAACCGCAGGCGGAGCAAAGTTGTGTAAATTCGGGCTTGCAGTTCAAAGATCTTATCCCACAAAAACAAAGGAAGGAGAAGTCAACACTGATTTTTTCAATGTTGTTTGCTGGCGTGCGATAGCTGAAAACTGTGCAAAATATTTAAAGAAGGGAAAGCCAGTAATAGTTTCTGGTTCAATTCAAATTTCTCAGTATACTAGTAACGATGGAACTAAAAGACAGAGCGTAGATATAGTAGCAGATGAAGTTGAATTTTTGGGAACTAAAGGTGACACTACTGACAGCCCACAGTATTATGGATCCGATACCCCTAAAGATGACCACAAAGTGGTGGACCAACTTAAAAACGTCACTGTCGAAAGCGACGATTTACCATTTTAAAAAGGAGAAAATAACAAAATGAATAAGGACTCAAGGCCAGCATATTCTGGACGCAGACCAGCAAGAAAAAAAGTATGTAATTTTTGTGTTACAAGAACAAATGATATTAATTATATTGGAATAGCTAGAGAAATTGAAAGGACATCCTATTTTGACAAGAATTCTGAGAAACAGAGACCGAAATATATAACAGAGAAAGGCAAAATAATACCACGCAGGATATCTGGAGTATGTGTCACTCATCAAAGACTGTTAGCCATCGCGATAAAAAGGGCGCGGGTGATGGCACTTATACCTTTTAAAGGTGAATAGAAGTAGTTTGTTCATTGGAAATGCATATATACAAAAAAAACACCAGAATTTAATTCTGGTGTTTTTTTAATTAAGAAAAATATAACATGTAAGCAAAATTATAGTTAGGAACGAGACACAAGTAACATTTTTTTATTATATGAGCTTGTCCTGTTAATTATATTTAACGTTCCTTGTGCGGTAAAATCCAATTGAATCAAAAATCTTAAGGTCTTATCTACGCGATTAACATCACTGAATCTAGTTAAAACATTTTTGCACGATAGAGATAGGGATGATAGGATAGTATCTTTTCGTGATTCATTAATGGCTAGAATGCTAACGTGTGCTGGACAAGTAACCGCATCTTGATACATTTTATTTGTAATACCGAATAAAGCATATAAGCATAGGCGCTTAATACGTGCCATTGTATGATTTTTTGTTTTTGCAGTTTCTAATAGTTGGTCTAGAGTAGTGGCAGAAATTGAAGCGGCCTTTATTCTATTCAAAATCCCATTAGTGGATACATCGTAACAAGTAGAGAGTTCTTCCTTACTCATACTTTTGATTTTAAACAAAATCATATCACTTAAAGCATCCTCACCCGTTTGCAACTTTGAGATGTATGAATATACTTCGTATGGCACATCATTTGCAATACTTTCTAAATCTTTTCTTTTTATTGCATTTCGAATTGCAGTAGAAGAAGGATAGTCTGAATCACATTCTACAGAGTTATAGTCTGCCCCATCTCTTTTTATTGTATGAATTTTGATATTAAGTCCTGCCTTTAAGACTGCTGTTATATAGGCAATCCCTAATACATTATTTGGTTTATCTAAAATCCCTATTAGATTCTCAAAATCCTTATGTTTTTTTCCATATTCATTAAGTGCTAAGGCACGGGCTTTGGGATAATTGTCACCGTTTTTGGAATTTTTCTGTATTAATGCACTTAATTCTCCAGGTTCATCAGACAAAAGCATAGCAGCTTTAGTTAATAACTCGGCGTCACCACATTCACTACCAAAGCTCAAATATTCAACATCTGAGAAGGCAGAAATTGTTTTAATTGCACCAAATGCAAAATTATCAGCAGGAGAAATTGCATAAATTGTTGGTAGCTCTACTACGACATCTGCGCCCTGTTTAACCGCCACTTGTGCCCTAAAATATTTATCTGCTATTGCAGGATCTCCACGCTGAACAAAGCTACCGCTCATAATGCATAATATAGTATCACAACCTGTATCAGACTTGGCTTTATTCAAGTGTCTAATATGTCCATTGGTCATTGGATTGTATTCACAAATGATTGCAGTGATTTTCATAAGTACCTCCCCGCGCTAATTATTTTAGAGTCTATTGTGATAAAAACCATTCATTTTTTGGATATTGCAAATTATTGATATGACTATATTATACGATTAGATCGCTTTAATAAAGCATTAAAATCAAAAAATTGCAAACAAAAATACAAGAATTTGTACAGCAAAATGTATGCAAATAAACACTAAAAAAAATAGTTTAATAGTTATATTGCTTGATTATTTTAACAAAAAATAGTAATATATATCAAGAACATTGATTAACTGTTATCAATTGCAATGATTATTTTAGAAATAATTAACACACATTAAATGACAGTAATTATTTTACTTAGTTATATTATATATTACTTACAACAATAAATCAATACTTAATTCGGAGGGAGTATGTCAAAATTCATAGATTCGGCTATTATTGCGGCAAAATCACGATATAAGCGCATAGTTTTAGCAGAGGGAGAAGAGCTTAGAATAATAGAAGCGGCTGCTATCGTATCAAAAGAAGGGATAGCAGACATTATTTTATTGGGCGATTCGACCAAAATATTATCAAAGGCTACTGATGCAAAACTAGATATTTCTCGTGTCAAGATTATTAATCCTGCTGAATCTACTAAGTTAGAAGATTACGCTAATCTTTTATACCAGCTTAGAAAAGATAAGGGTCTTAGCGCGGATCAAGCACAAAAACTTGCAACAAACCCGTTGTATTTTGGTTGTTTAATGATTAAAAGCAAGGACGCAGACGGTATGGTAGCAGGCTCTATAAATGCTACAGGGGATGTGCTGAGACCAGCTTTACAAATAATCAAAGGAAAGAAAGGGATTAAGACTGTATCTAGTTGTTTTATTATGGCGTTGCCTGATGAATCACTGTTTGACACAGGTGTTATGATTTTCGGTGATTGCGCTGTACTGCCAGATCCAACATCAGAGCAACTAGCTGATATTGCAATAGCTAGTGCTGACAGTGCAAAAACAATAGCTGGGATTGAATGCCCCAAAGTGGCGCTGTTATCATTCTCTACAAAGGGTAGTGCAAAGCACCCTCTAGTCGATAAGGTTAACAATGCAGTTGCAATATTAAAGGATTTAAAACCATCGTTTGAATTTGATGGTGAGTTACAATTAGATGCAGCGATCGTTCCAGAAGTAGCTAAATTAAAAGCTCCTAATAGTTGTGTAGCAGGCCACGCAAACGTCCTAATTTTTCCAGATTTACAGTCTGGCAATATAGGATATAAATTAGTTCAACGATTTGCTGGGGTTGAGGCTATAGGACCAATTTGCCAGGGGTTAGCGGCGCCTATTAATGATTTGTCGCGTGGTTGCTCTGTATATGATGTAGTAAGTGTTGTTGCAATAACTGCATTGCAAGCCATATAATGCGACTAAACTTATGTATAAACGAAGGATACAGATAATAAATCAAAGATTGCAGTCAAAAGAAATAAAGTAAAACAATAGACAGGTGGTAAACAAATGAAAGTATTAGTAATTAATGCAGGTAGCTCATCTTTAAAATATCAAGTGATAGATATGGATGATGAGACAACTTTAGGCCGTGGTATAGTTGAAAGAATTGGTCAACAGGAATCGACATTAACCCAAACCTCTGGTTCAAGTACTAATACAATAAAAAAAGCGATGTCAAATCACACAGAGGCACTTAGAGTTGTCTTAGAGTCAATGACAGATCCCTGCATTGGATTTTTAACTAACACCAGCGAAATAACGGCGATTGGACACAGAGTATTACATGGAGCTGAAGATTATAAAAGCAGTGTAATTATTGATGATGAGGTACTGAAAATATGCTATGAGAATGCGGTGCTTGGTCCATTGCATCAATATGCGAATCTTGGTTGTGTAGATAGTTGCATTTCAGTTTTAAAAGGCGTGCCTAATGTTGCTGTGTTCGACACTGTATTCCATTCATCAATGCCTGCACATGCTTATATGTATGCAATTGATTTTGAGGATTATGAAAAATTTAAGGTACGAAAATACGGGTTTCATGGTACATCTCATAAATATGTATCAGGAGAAGCTGTCAAATATTTAAACAAAGAAAACTCAAAAATAATAGTATGCCACTTAGGGAATGGAAGTTCTCTAGCAGCAGTAGTTGATGGTAAATGTGTTGATACATCTATGGGTTTAACGCCATTAGAAGGGATGATAATGGGCACAAGAAGTGGTGATTGTGATCCAGCACTTATTACATATCTAGCAAAGCAAAAAAATGTATCAGCTGATGAAATAGTAGATTATCTCAACAAAAAGTCTGGATTTTTAGGCATTGCAGGAGTTAGTGATTTTAGAGATTTGACAAGAATGGCAACTGACGAAAACAATTTTAGAGCAAACCTTGCAATAGAGATGTTTGCATATCGCGTCAGGAAATATATTGGATCATATTTTGTAGCGATGTCTGGTCTTGATTGTATTGCATTTACTGGTGGCATTGGTGAAAATGCTTGGTATGCCAGAAAAAAAATAACAGACGGTCTTGAATGCTTAGGTGTTAAAATAGATGAAAAAAAGAACCAGAGCATAAGAGGTAAATTCGGAGAATTACATCAAGCAAGATCAAAAATTAAAGTGATCGTCATCCCCACAAACGAGGAATTAATGATTGCAAGAGAAACGAGAGCACTCATTAGTAAAGACTAAGAGCCAGTGATCATTGTGTTTAATAATGCTAAAAAGGCTATAAAAAAAAGCTAATTTAATATAATTGTGATAGCAAACAGACTTTGTGCCATATAGTAAGAAAAAAGTACTACATACATAAGTATGTAATTTTTACGTTCATTACTTACTGAAAAGAATCGTATAACAAGTGTAGAATCGGATATTGTAAACAATAATGCGGCAAATAGTGCAATTAAGTGTGCCAGAGATCTTTCTGTTAAATAGAGACTAACAGTTGATGTAACAGTTAAGCCCAAAAACATGCCATATACTAAACAAGGAATAACTACTGATTTAGGAGAGTTGATAAGTCTTAATTTATGCGCAAATAAGAAGAGCAAAGGTATTATTAAAATTATTGGCAACGTTTGTAATTTAAAGGGCGCCTTTTGCATGAATATAATTATGAAAAATACGTGCCCTGCTAAAAACGCAAGAAGACCGATGCCGTTCATCAACATTTTGGATTTTTCTTCTGGCAGTAGTGAATCGAGACATAAAAATATGTCACCCACAAGCCCCAAAATTAATGCTGCCATGACCCCTAATGAATACACAGAAAATGTCCTTGACAATAAAATCGCTAATAAGCCAGTCGCACAAAAAAGAAGTGAGGCTAAGCTTTTAAAGATCAAGCGAAGCGTATGTTTTTGCTTGGAATACAAATATGATGAAATTGTTCCTGCTAGGAGTGTCAGTGCAGAAGTTATATATAGTCCTATCATTTAAACCTTCATTTTTCAAACTTAAGTATATTATTCTGTTAATCCTAATTTTATTAATAGGGCTAAAATTTTATCAATTGCACTCTCGCTTAATATATGTTCAGCACTATAGGCCGCTTCAGATGCTTCATCAGTAGCTAGCCCCACGTGATTTGTTAATGCTACTAATAAGCCTTTATGTAGTCTATGTATTTTTTCAGCCCGGACACGACCCTTCTCGGTTAAGGCTATTTTTCCATAAGGCTTTTGATAAATGTAACCATAATTTTTTAATAATTTAATGGATCGAAAAACATCAGGGCGAGTTATGCCCAGTTTTTTTGCAATAGCTATTGATTTCAATAACTGATTTTCGAGTGATAATTTGTATATAACGTGTAAAATACGTTCTGGGGTCTCCTTCATCTTGATTTTAATTATATCAAAACAATTATAATTTTGCAAGTATTGAACGTTTTATTTAAAAATAATGGTAAATTTTAAGTATATTTAAAATCGCAAAACCGCAAAACCGCAAAACAAATTTTACTAAACACAGATTAAAATGCACTAAGAATTCTATCAAGTGAACACAAATTATCTATATATCCTAGACCTTCATTTATTTAAAATATTTTGATCGTGTGTTTATTCCGTTTAGTTCTCTGTTCTTAATTTATTTTTTGTGGTTATCATTTGGATAGTGAATAAATGCAATAATTAGTGTAGGATAGCAATTTGCAAAAGTAAACAAAAATGTCCGCATTCATATGCGGACACCCTTGTTTTATTATGCCTGAATTTTATTGGTGGGAACAACAGGACTTGAACCTGTGACATCTTGCTTGTAAGGCAAGCGCTCTCCCAGCTGAGCTATGCTCCCAAGTGGTGATCCCAGGGAGAATCGAACTCCCGACTCTGCCGTGAAAGGGCAACGTCTTGACCGCTTGACGATGGGACCTGATAAAAAAAATGGTAGCGGCGGTCGGATTCGAACCAACGACCTGCCGGGTATGAACCGGCCGCTATAACCACCTAAGCTACGCCGCCTCAGTCTATAGAGACTCGTGTAACTCATCCTAAAGACTATAAAAAAAATGGTAGCGGGGAAGGGACTTGAACCACATGACCTTCGGGTTATGAGCCCGACGAGCTACCACTGCTCCACCCCGCGATGTCATTATATGATATACTATATATGAAGGGTTGTCAACTAAATTGAATAGATAAATCAAATTAAATAAAAAATATTAACAATCCGATGGAGAAGTCTAATAATTTGCTAATATTCGCATAAATTACAATTGTTGACGACTAAACTATTTCATCATATCTAGGGTATTAGTTTTTTAATTTAAAACCAGGAGTGTTTTATTAAGCAATTTGATATTTTAAGGTAACCAGGCAGAAATTGTAAAGATAAAATATAGCTTGATGAGGGCATAATCCAAAAAGATTATTTTCTTAAATCATACCACTGTTTTATTATATAAAGACTATATGTTATAATATGATATAACGCACCAAATTCCGTTTCATTTTAGACTGTATAAATTATGACAATTCAAAAACGAATTGTCATGTAGATAGTCTAATTAGTTTATAGGCAGGTTTAATATGAGTGATAAACTTGAGTTGTACACAAAAACCGTTCCAAATGACAGACAATTATTAATACAATCCATGAAATTTTATGCATTTATTCATTTTTCAATAAACACGTTTACAGGAAAAGAGTGGGGATCTGGTTTTGAAAAACCAGAATTATTCAATCCCACGGCATTAGATGTAGACCAATGGTGCAGAGCAATAAAAAGTGCAGAAATGAAGGGTGTCGTCATTACTGCTAAACACCATGATGGATTTTGTTTGTGGCAAACTCAAACCACTCAGCACTCAATAGGATATACCCCTTATAAAAACGGCGGAGGAGATATTATAAAGGAACTAAGTGAGGCTTGCAAAAGATATAATTTGAGATTAGGTATTTATTTGTCGCCATGGGACAGGAATTGCAAGTTGTATGGAACAAGTAGATATATGGACTTTTATATAGAGCAGCTAACAGAATTATTAACTCAATATGGTGACATTTTTATGCTTTGGCTTGATGGTGCATGTGGCGCAGCATTAGATGGAAAAACTCCAATGTCATATGATTATGATAGGATATATAATACAGCACTACATTACCAACCTAAGATAATACTAGCAAATCAAGGTCCTGATGTGAGATGGGTAGGGAACGAAAGTGGCATTGCGCGAATTTCTGAATGGAATGTAATTCCAGCATCTAATTCAGCAAGAAATTTAGCTTGTCAACAAACTGATGCAGATAATAAGCAATTTCAGGATGACTGTTTAAACAACATGTCTGATGATATGGGGAGTAGGGAAGTTTTGGAAAATTATGATAGCTTTGTATGGCGACCTGCAGAAGTTGATGTCTCAATTAGGCCTGGCTGGTTTTATCATTCCTCACAAAACCTTCGAGTCAAATCAATTAACAAACTAATGAAAATATACTATGGTGCTGTGGGTGGTAATAGTTTATTGTTATTAAACATCCCGCCTAATAAAAAGGGGCTTTTTCATAAACGGGATGTTTTGAGATTAAAAAAAATGGGAGATTTGATTAGATTAGAAGAATCTCTTAAAGTAGCGATTGATAACGTCTTTACTACCTCAAATCAAAAGACAGAATTCCCTTTATTGAATTTGAAAACAGGAGGCACATATTCACCCAAAATAAATGACAAATACGACATTACTCTACAATTCAATAAAAGCACAATAGACAGGGTCACAATTGAAGAGGATACAAGATATTCACAAAGAGTGGAAGAATTTGTGATTCTGACCCAAAATGCTGGCAAAACGATTAAATTGTATTCAGGGGGTGTCATAGGTTTTAATAAGATAGCAATATTTAAACCGATCATGACAGACAATCTAACACTTGTAATTTTGCAAGCAAGATTAGAGCCATATATAAAATCTATAAAAATACATAAGGTGGGTGGGTTTCGCTCAAAACAGATTTAAGATAATAATAATTTTGACAATTCTTCATAAATAAAATATTATATTACTTATGATTATACTAGGTATTGACCCTGGTTATGCAACGTTAGGGTATGGCATTATAGAAAGTATTGGAAATAGTCAAAGCTTAATTAAATACGGAACTATAGTGACTCCAAAAGACGCGCGCTTTCCAACACGACTTAAAATTCTGGCTGATGAAATTAATATTATAGTAGATCAATACAAGCCGGACGCAATAGCAGTAGAGGAATTATTTTTCCAGAGTAATCAAAAAACTGCTATTTTAGTGGCTGAAGCTAGGGGTGTGATCTTGCTCGTAGCAGAAAATTCAGCTGCTCAGATTTTTGAATATACACCGCTTCAAGTTAAGCAAGTATTAACTGGTTATGGGCATGCAGAAAAAATTCAAATACAGCAAATGGTCACGGTTTTCTTGAAAATTCCAACAGTACCAAAACCTGATGATGCTGCAGACGCGTTAGCAATAGCATTAACTCATGCAAGGTCAAATTCGATATTTGGTAATTTTAAAATTAAATAGCGGTTAATAATTTAGTGCAATATTCAAGTAATGACAAATTAATTTAAATTAGTAGGTTTTTATGTTAAAATAATATTACAATATTATAAAGATATCTAATTTATTAGCTATATACATTAGTAAATCAAGCCACACTATAGAATATGGTTATTTTTATCTAAACGCTTTAAACATAAGGAGATAAATATTGTTTGCATATATTAAAGGCACTTTTTCTAAAGCTCTTGATGATTCCATAATCGTAGATATAAACGGGGTTGGTTTTGAATTGTTTGTTTCAATTGAAACAATACAGCACTTGCCTCCATTAGGAAATGAAGTTAAACTACATACTATTATGCAAGTTAAAGATGATTCAATTACTTTACTTGGGTTTAATTCAAACGATGAAAAAAGAATGTATCAATATTTAACTTCTGTAAGTGGAGTTGGCTCAAAATCAGCGATGTTGATGTTGTCGGGGCTCGGCACTGCAAGCTTAGCATCTACTATAATAGCAGGAGATATCAGGACATTATCATCCGTAAAGGGAATAGGTAAAAAAACAGCAGAGCGTATAGTATTAGAATTGACTGAGAAGTTAGCAAAGGATGCGAGTTTTTGGAGTATAGGAGATTATAAGACAGGTAGCACCGAATTTTCGCATGGAACTATGAACGATGCCTTACTTGCCCTGCAATCATTAGGAATACCCAAAGGAGAAGCACAATCCGTATTGCAATCTATACCAAATCGAAATGATTTAAATCTAGAAGATCTAATTGTGGAATCATTAAGGAAAATTAATCAAAAATAAATTTAGTAATTTTATCTTACAACTAAATTATTCAACTGACGTATTTTTAATTGATATATACTGATGTTAACAATATTTATTTGTTAGATCATTTCAAATAGGATATTAAATGATGGATGAAAATGACAGAATATTAAACCCAGGCCGCACAGGTGATGAGGATAATGACAATTCTCTCAGACCACGAGAGATGCGTGATTACATAGGACAAGAGAGCATAAAGCACAATCTCTCTATTTTCATGCATTCTGCAAGAAAGCGTGGTGCTTCGCTTGATCACGTATTACTCTATGGCCCTCCAGGACTAGGAAAAACCACTTTATCGAAAATAATAGCTAATGAAATGAAAGTTGAAATTCAAGTAACATCTGGACCTGCGATTGAAAGAGCTGGGGACTTAGCTGCGATTTTGACCTCATTACAAGAAAATTCAGTCCTGTTTATAGATGAAATACACAGGTTGAGCAAAGTTGTTGAGGAAGTATTATATCCAGCAATGGAAGATTTTTCTTTAGACATGGTACTAGGCAAGGGACTGATGGCAAGAACTGTCAGAGTTCCACTAAAACATTTTACGTTAGTCGGGGCTACTACAAGAGCAGGTAAATTATCCGCACCTTTGCGGGACAGGTTTGGTGTTATATGCAGGTTGGAAATGTATACACCAGAAGAACTGTTTCTAATATTAAAGCGTTCTGCTAGGATTTTGGGGATTAAAATAGAAACTGATGCTTGTATGGAAATCGCAAGACGCTCAAGGGGCACTCCTAGAATTGCAAACAGACTATTAAAGCGGGTACGTGATTTTGCTGAATATTATAATTCAGAGACGATAACATCAGACATTGCAAAGATGGGGTTAACACAATTAGAGGTTGATACTTTGGGTCTTGATAAAGTAGACATCGCTATTTTGAGAACGATCATAGCTAAATTTGAGGGTGGACCAGTGGGTCTTGATACATTAGCTGCTGCATCTGGAGAGGAGAATACTACGATAGAAGATGTATATGAGCCATACTTACTGCAATTAGGATTTATTCAACGCACTCCCCGTGGCAGGATTTGTTTAAAGCGCGCTTATGAGCATTTAGGTGTTGATTATAACGGTGCGAATGAGGTTACAATGTTTAATTATTTGCCATTATCAGAGGACCCAGATAATGGATAAATCAGCATTTTTTTATGAGCTACCTGTGGAGCTAGTAGCGCAATCACCAGCAGACCCACGAGATTCATCGAGACTTTTAATATACAATCGTGAAACAACAGCTATAAAACATACATTTTTTAATGATATTATAAACTATTTAAACCCAGGAGATGTGCTTGTTTTAAATAATACAAGAGTTACACCAGCTAGATTATTTGCAAAAGATGACGCGGGGCGAAACGTTGAGATACTCCTCTTAAAAAGAGAGGCTTATGATGTGTGGGAAGCCATAATGCGACCTACAAAAGCTGTAAAGCCTGATCTATATTATACAATAGCGGAAGGGTTTAGCTTCAAACTGATAGAGGTTTTACCTGATGGTGTGCGCAGAATACAGTTTTATTTTGATGGAGTCTTTGAAGATTTGCTATTAAAGAATGGTGTTATGCCTCTACCCCCTTATATAAAAAAGAAGTTGAAGGATCCTGAACGCTATCAGACCGTTTATTCTAAAATTGAAGGATCGGCAGCCGCACCCACTGCGGGGTTGCATTTTACACCCAGATTACTAGATAGAATCAGAGAGAAAGGTGTAATTATAGTTGAAATATTATTGCACGTGGGGCTTGGGACGTTTAGGCCAGTGAAAACTAAGAACATTAATGATCACAAAATGCACAGTGAATACTATGAAATTTCAGAGGAAGTGGCTGATATAATTAACTTAGCAAAAATACAAAATCGACGGGTGATAGCAGTTGGCACCACAACAACGAGAACGCTAGAGAGTGCTTCAGATGAAAATGGATTTATAACGGCACAAAAAAACGATACTGATATATTCATTCATCCTCCATATAAGTTTAAAGTGATAGATGGTTTGATTACAAATTTTCATGTACCAGAAAGCTCTCTTTTAATGCTCATGGCAGCTTTAGTAGGACACAAAGAAATTCTTGATATATACAGAATTGCAATAAAGAAAGAATATCGATTTTTTAGTTTTGGCGATGCCATGTTCGTTGAATAAGAAGGATTATGTTTGAATTTAAATTAATAAAAAAATGCAGACAAACGGGCGCGAGAATTGGTTGTCTCATAACACCACACGGTCAAATTGAAACCCCTGCATTTATGCCAGTAGGCACAGTGGGGAGTGTTAAGGGATTATCCCCAGATGAAGTAATAAATTGTGGCTCACAGATTATGTTATCAAATACATATCATTTATATTTAAGACCTGGAGAATCCATAATAAGAATGGCTGGTGGCCTACATAAATTTATGAATTGGAATTTACCAATTCTGACGGATAGCGGTGGGTTTCAAGTTTTTTCTTTGTCAAAATTGCGAAAAATTACTAATGATGGTGTGCAATTTAGTAGTCATATCGACGGGAGTAGACATTTCTTAACTCCTGAAGTAGTTATGAACATACAAAGAACGTTGGGATCAGACATTGTAATGCCATTGGATGAGTGTACAGAAGGTACTGCTGATTACAAGACAGCACGCATTGCATTAGAACGGACTGTATTTTGGCTTAAACGCTGTTATGATGAAATATATTCTAATGATAATATGACACAAATAATGTTTCCTATTATACAAGGCAATATGTATAAAGATTTAAGAATAGAAAGCTTAGAGCGTTCTTTAGAATATGCAAAATGTGGGATCGCAATTGGTGGATTGTCTGTAGGTGAACCTAAACCTGTCATGTATGAAATGCTTGATACACTAGCTCCTCACCTGCCTGATAACATGCCTCGCTATTTAATGGGTGTTGGAAGTGCTGATAGTATAATTGAGAGTGTTATACGTGGCATTGATATGTTTGATTGTGTATTGCCAACACGAATAGCACGAAATGGGACGGCAATGACATTTAGTGGAGACATAACAATTCGCAATGCACCATTCAAGGATGATTTTGATCCAGTTGAAAAAGGATGTGATTGTTATACCTGCAGAAACTATTCTAGAGCATATATACGGCATTTAATCAAATCAGGTGAAATCATGGGAGGCAGATTGTTATCCATTCACAACATAGCGTTTTTGCATCGTTTGACTAATAAAATAAAGAATGCCATAAAAGAAGATGCGCTTTTAGATTTGAAAAAATCAATAATGGATAATTATGTGATGTAAAATATTGGAGAGGATGAAGCATTTAATCTTAAACAAGTTTATTGCCCTTTAATAAACCCCTTTATTGCAACTACTGGCAAAATTAATCCGAAGTTTTCTAGATTTTATAAAACTATAAGAAATAATTGATATTCACACACATACATATACATAATATCCTGTACCAACAATTTATTTTAATAAAAACACAAATTTTATATCATTGTAAATAATTGTGCAATCCATATTATTTAATTAAAATTCACTGCGCTTTCTGCAGAGATTGCGCCATCAGCACACGCGGTTATAATCTGTCTAAACAATGTGTTTCGAACATCCCCAACTGCGAAAACGCCCTCTACATTAGTTCTCATATGAGCATCTGTTATAATATAACCATTATTGTCTAGATTGACATAATCCTTAACTAATTCTGAATTTGGGAGAGATCCAATTGCTACAAATACGCCATTCGTTGTTACTTGTGATTTCAAACCTGTCTTGACATTTGTAATTTCTATTGATGTTAAAAAGTCATCACCTACTAATTTTGACACAACACTATCAGAGATAAAAGTAATTTGCGCTTTTTTAAATGCATTCACAATTGACTTAGCAGCTCTAAATTCATCTCTTCTATGAATTAAGGTTGTATGCTTTGCAATTGATGACAAAAACAGTGCGTCACATATAGCTGTGTCTCCACCTCCGACTACAACTACATCTTTATTCCTAAAGAAATTACCATCACATGTAGCGCAATATGAAATGCCACGACCTAATAAACTGTTCTCATTAGGGAGGCCTAACTTGCGAAATTTGGATCCAGTTGCGATTATAATTTTTTTGGCCGTTATAGTGGACTTAGATAGCACCACTTCCTTTATTGGCTTTATTAACTCTAGGTGTACTACTTTTTCCGATATAAAATCAATTCCAAATGATAAAGCATGTTCATACATGTTTTGTGTTAATTGAAATCCATTAATTTGTGGCATTCCTGGATAGTTATCAATTCTATGCGCGGTTGAGGCCGCACCACCAATAATCTCAGCGACTATTGCTACGGACTTGCCAGCACGTGCTACATAAATTGCCGCTGTTAAACCTGCTGGGCCTGCGCCTATAATAATTACATCATACATAATAAGAGTCCTCTAAATATAAAATCAACATTTGTTTTAGGTTATAAGTTAAAACATAAACGCAATTTAAGAAAGTAATAATTTATGAACATAATGTTTTAGTAGGCTAGTGTTTTGACCAGATACTTAATTTATAGACACACTGTGGTATACATTAAAAACATTAAAAAGAACACAAGACTTTGATTAAATTTCGCAAATGTTAATATAAATAAATATAACAAATAAATAAAAAAAAGACAATCATTTAAATAACAAATTTTGACATGCCGCAAATTTGATTTAAAACTAGTGCGAAGAGGGGCGCTATAGACTGATTTCTTTGTATGTGAGATTTTAAAGCTACATCATGAATTCAAATACTATTTTTAATCCACCAAAAAAATCATCCCTCTTTTTAGCAACTCTTAGTTTTTAAAAAAAACAAGTTTTGTATGTACATCATTTATTTTATTTAAAATTTGCAATGCATGTTTAATCGTGACAAACTTTAAGTTAAGGCATATTATACAATATCAATGTGCTTAAAAAAATGAAATTTTAAAACACTTTTTAAAAGATAATCGCCATATATTATAAAACAAGGAAACAGTTAATCTTGAGAGTAGAAATGCTTTTGTCGGGCGTTTTCATTTATGCAAGACTATTCAATGGACATTTTAGACAGTTTTTGGTAGAATAACAACAACGAAATCTAAAATAGTGAATGTGTACCGATGGATAATCTATTTTCAAATAAATATAACCACCTAAAGCCGTTATCTGAGAGAATGCGCCCAAAAACCTTGAGTGATTTTATAGGTCAACAGCATATTTTAGGACAGGGTAAACTTCTTCGCCGTTTAATTGACGCAAAGCGCGTGCCCAGCGTAATATTCCATGGCCCGCCAGGAACAGGAAAGACCACCCTTGCTGGCATTATTGCAGAGAGTGTAGGCGGTAGATTTGTCAAGATGAATGCGGCTAGTAGTGGTGTTGCCGATGTGAAAGTTGTAATTGACGAGGCAAAAAAGCATTTCGAAATGTTCGGCAAAAAGACATATTTGCTACTCGACGAATGCCATCGTTGGAGTAAGGCACAAAGCGATTCTTTGCTTGGAGTGCTAGAATCTGGAGAAATCTTACTGATCGGATCGACAACAGAAAGCCCTACGTACAATATGACGCGCGCCATAGTGAGCAGAGTTTCATTATTTGAATTTAAGAAAGTAGAGGTAGGGGATATAAAAAAAGCACTGCAAAGAGCGATCGTGGCCGAAAACGGACTAAAGACGTTTAACATAAAGATTGATGATGATGCATTAACATACTTTGCCACAGCATGCGGCGGAGATGTCCGCAGTGCACTAAATGGGTTAGAGGTAGGTGCGCTAACAACCAACATCAACTTAAGAGGCGAAACAATAATTACAAAAGACACAGCCGTAGAGTGCTTGCAGAAAAAAACTTTAAGCCTTAGTGAAGATATTTTTTACCATATCCTTAGCGCGTTCTGCAAGAGCCTTAGAGGCAGTGATGCAACGGCGGCTTTGTATTATGCGAACCGCCTTATCGAAGCTGGCTGTGAACCGCAGTTATTGGCGCGTAGAACTATTTGCCATGCATCGGAGGATGTTGGCTTATCCGACCCAAACGCGCTAATCCAGGCGAATGCTGCGCTTTTCGCCCTAGACAAGCTAGGTATGCCAGAGGGGAATTTGGCACTCACGCAGGCAATAATTTATGTTTGCAATGCGCCAAAAGACAACAGAGTAGTTGTGGCAAAAGACATGGCAATAGATGATGCTCTAAATCACCCCGACGACAATATTCCTGATTACTTACGCAACCATACAGAAGCAAGTAAAAGATATAAGTATCCGCACGACTACGGAGGTTATGTTGAGCAACAATATTTGCCAGACTCATTGAAAGATAGAAGCTATTTCAAGAAAGATAAAAAATTGAGATAAGAGCAATTTAATTAGTTTATTATTTAAAAAAAATGCGGTAAAGCTACCGTTTTAAAAAACCAAAAAAGAATAGCGCGAATATCTGTGCCATTACCTTAGAAGGATTTAAACCAAAAAAGACTCGAATAAAACCAGATTTTTAAGTTGCTTTGAAAAATACTTTAAAACAGAGTCATATATGAAATCCGACATAGCATTTTGAGCATGGTGTATTATAAATCGCATTTCATTAATACTTTAATATCGAATACTTAACACATTGAAAAAACTAATTAAAACGAATTAATTAAAGGACTTTATTAGCGTCTGTCAAAAATCAAAAAAACTAAAATTAATGGAAATTGGAAGGATCATGATACTTTGATGTCATTACTATATTACAGAATTCTAAGTAAAAATGCATTTAACCATGCATCGACTTGGTATAATGGCAATTATGCAAAAATATTGTGTAAAGACGCAAAAATTAAATCTCAAGACATAAGCCTTTTCTTGAAAAAGTTAGGATCAGAAAAATTACATCAGAGATTTTTTGAAAAATACATGAATGAATATACTAGTGATAATGGCATAATAATAGATAGTACAGAGCTACCTAATGAAATCGATTTTCCTCTATGTGGATGTGGGCACCATAATGGAGGAATTGAAAAAGAAACTCGTGTCTAATATTGTCTGTTGATATAAAAGCTAAAATGCCGCTGTATTTTCGTTATGTAGGGAAATATCAATGATATATAAACATTAGCTAGTACTATTAAAGAAATGCGCAATCTTATAATGTAAGGTTTTTGAAAAAGATCTTGTCATCGGTGAATTAACGGCAAATCAAAGGAATATCTAAAGCTTATAGTGCCTAACTAACTGGAAAATAGGATCATGACTTTTAGATTGTAGAAAGCAAAAATTAAAAGGCTTAGCTCAAAATTGCCGACATTATTCATGCTCCATGTGCGTTATTATAATAAGGTTTGACAAATCAGAGGTAAAAGACTATAATTATTAAATTACATGAAAATTGGCAATCAAGATGAGTTAAATATTTTTTTATCTGATAAAATAAAAGATAAACTATTTATATGTCTTCCCTAAATGACGTGGTGCACATATAATAATAATAGTGAAAAACAAAAATGGTTGACAATTATGTCAAGGAGTTCAAATTATGGAAAAGACACTTAAAGGCACAAAAACCGAGAAGAACCTTTTAGAAGCTTTTGCTGGCGAAAGTATGGCAAGAAACAAATATACTTTCTATGCATCGCAAGCTAAAAAAGATGGTTATGAACAGATATCAGCTATTTTTCAAGAAACAGCTGATAACGAAAAAGAGCACGCAAAACTCTGGTTCAAAGCTTTGCAAGGCATTAATGCAACTGCGGATAATTTGATAGCAGCGGCTAGTGGTGAAAATTACGAGTGGACTGACATGTATGCTACGTTTGCTAAAGAAGCAGAAGAGGAAGGATTTCTAGAGCTAGCCGCTCAATTTAGAGGCGTTGCCGCGATCGAAAAAGAACACGAAGAACGCTACAGGGCACTAGCCGCAAGAGTTCAAGATGGATCCGTTTTTATCAGAGATGGAAAAATAGCATGGATTTGCAGAAATTGTGGCAATATTGTTGTAGCTGATAAAGCACCTGAGCTTTGTGCTGTATGTAAACATCCCAAAGCTTATTTTGAGGAAGTTGCAAAAAATTACTAAGAATATTTAGGTTGAGGGCGGGCTACCGCCCTTGAATCTAGGCTTTGAATAAGGATAATGATGAAAACGGTTGCTTTAGATATTGGTGATTCGAAAATCGGGGTCGCTATAAGTGATATTACTGGAACAATAGCTTGTGCATATGAAACCTATAAGAGATCACATGATACCATAAAGGACGCTGAGCATATTGAGGAATTTTGTAAAAAAAATAATGTTGATACGATTGTCGCTGGGATGCCATTGAAAATTGATGGAACAAATGGAAGACAAGCTGAAAAGACAATTGAATTTGTAAAAACACTCCAGAAATTAACTACACGCAAGATAGAATATCAAGACGAGCGTTATACAACTAATCAAGCAGAAAGACTCTTGATTGATTCTGGGCTCAGACGTAGTAAAAGAAAAACTGTAATTGATAAAGTAGCCGCGACAATCATTTTGCAGTGTTATTTGGATAAGATAAACAATAAGAAAATTGTGAAAAATGCCCCATCTGAAGATTCATCACCTGAAGTGATTGATTTATTGACATTTGAAAATGAAAATGGGAGTGAAGATACATTTGAGGTAATGTTTGAAGTATCGTATGACGATAAAACATATCTAACACTTTATCCATATAGCGAGAGTCAAAAATATAAGAAAGACTTAAAGCAACTTAAGTTTTGCGAAAAAAAAGTATTAGATAATGGGGTTGAAGATTATATTATGATTAATGATAGTACAATTATTGAAGAATTAAAACAAAAGGTTAAATAGGTATAGTATAATTAACCATTTAAGTTTATTTTAATAAGAATCTAGAATTTAATCAAAATTCTATATCATATTTTTAGTTGCTGACTAGTTGTTTTATTTTTTTGCAGGCAATAAGTTATTACTATTATTATTCTTGACAACGTTGTTAAAATGGTATATATTAATACAATACACAAAAAACTTTTCATCTGTATTATAATGAAAATTATTAGTTGGATATTAATTAATTAATGTGATACAACAATAAAACGATATTTGTTGATAGCACAAATCTTTTTTGTAAAACTAACATTATTGTAGTTTAGGATGCGTTTTGTGAGTAATAATTTTTAATTTAGGAGAGTTTGACATGAGTGATGACAGACTTAATATAGATGAATTTGAAGACGATGATGAATTTGAGGATATATTAACCTTTACTGATGCTGAGGGTAATGATGTAGATTTCAATATAATTCTTCCTTTTGAGCATAAAGGCAAAAACTATCTAGCATTAGCAGAAGCTACCTCAGAAACTCGTGAGGAAGATGATATATTAGAGATAATGTTTGCTGAAATAGAATATTCTGGTGATGTAGAAACCGTTACAGTAGTAGAGGACGATACTCTTATAGATGAACTTGACAAGACATTTGCCGACAGAATAACAGAAATATACGATGAAGATGACGAGTGTGATTGCGGACATCACTCTTGTGATGATCCAAATTGTAAGCATTAAGATGATATAAACTGTATAATCTATAAATTTATAATATAGTGCGTTTTTAACAGGAGATGACATGAACGATGGTGGATACGATTATTTTAATTGTAAATTGTTGCCAGATCACTATGTAAAAAGCAAAATAAGCGGCGCATCCTTAGATCCTAAAAAGAGTGCGTCTATTAAATATAACGAGGTTGCAGTAATAAACCATGAACTTACTGGAAAGAACTATTTAGTTTTAATTCCTTCAAAAATAAGGTTTGAGGAATTAGGCAAATCAATTTTTTTAGTTCAGAAGAAACTGTGCTTTGTTGAAGTTATAGAAGATGATTATATGATTATGGGATACAAAATAGTAGATGAACCTTATATAGAAGAAATGTTAAAGTTTATTTTTTGGATTAATATCTTGAATTTGAATAAGTAATTAATTCTCATTAGAATGAAATTAAATTTTGATTGCTTTAAGAGTCACTACTAAAAGACAATAAATTAATAATAAGGAATATAATGGTTAATAAACAAATAAGGATTCTAATAAAGCTAGCAGATAGAAGACAGATGCGCTTGATATTGGATCCACAAAGTGCACCTGGTACAGTTGAAAACTTCATGTCTTTAGTAGACCGCGGATATTACCAAGGATTATGCTTTCATCGCATCATTCCAGATTTCATGGTTCAGGCTGGAGGGCATAAAGTGATAGATAAAATGATAGCAGACGCTGAGGAAATGCCTACGATATTTGGGGAGTTTTTCTCAAATGACTTTAATAGAAACTATATTAAACACGAAAAAGGCGTTATTTCTATGGCTAGGAGTAAAGAAAAAGATTCTGCATCTACTCAGTTTTTTATTTGCACTGCTACATCAACTCATTTAGACGGGCATTATGCGGCCTTTGGGCGGATTGCTGACGAAGAGAGCATGGAGACATTAATGGAGCTAAACGAAGCTCCGACTGCTGTTATAAACGCCTTATTCACAGATTTTCCTTATCCACCGATTGTAATCGAATCAATAACACGAATTGATTCGAGTGAAGTTGTTTAATTTCGAAAATTTAACTTTAGTAACACTACCTGTTTAAAGCGAATTCTTCATAATCACAGTTTAAACCAAAAATCAATTAGCATTAGAATTTTTTAACTAATTATTATTACAATAAACATATCCATGTCACAAATTTTTAGTCAACTGGTATAGGATTAATTCTAAGGTTTTTTTAATTTTAGATATTAAAAGGTTTGAGAGATGATAAAATCAGAACAGCTCGAAAGTGTTAATATTGTAGCATAACAGTATTAAAGATCTCAAGTGTCAGAAGAACTCTACGAAATTACTAAAAGCACAAGCCTACAATACCTACAATGTTTTTTAAGGGCACAAATTAACCATTTAAAACAAAACTACAAATAAAATGCCCGCCTGGGGGGTATCATCTAGTGTGTTAATCCATTAAATCACTTATGTGTTAAAATAGCTGTGGTTATATAATAACTAAGTGAGTAGCTTTAGTTAAGATCATTACTTTTGCTTATGTTTTACAACTAAGTCATAAAAATATTCAAACTCAAGATTTCTATGTTTTAGCATTTAATATTGTATTAATAAACAATAATTTTCAGTTTAAAAAGTTAACTAAAAAATTTGATAAAGCACTTCTGAGCTGACAATTGATATTTAGGATAACTATAAAGAAAAATAAAAAACACCTAAAGCGCCAGGATATGAAACAAAACTTTATTTAAAGCAGCAGGAGATATTAAAAGTCCTAATTTTAAAACGCCTTCATTTTTAGAGATCCTGGTAATCTTGACAAATAGTACTTTAAATGTTAAAATATTGTGTATATTGTCTAGCACAAGAGAAGAGTATTTATATGTTTAATAAATACTGCGAGGATACATGTTTAAATTATTTCGAAATCTAAAACCTATGGCGGTATTATTAGTTTTAATAATTGGTCTTGTGGCGGGTCAAGCTATTGCTGAGTTATACCTGCCCGAAAAAATGTCTGAAATAATTGATGACGGCATTTATTTAGATTACGAACCCCAATACAAAAGTTTAAAAATGGATAAGCCAGCTAGCATTAGCGGGATTGATAGTGAAAAGACTCTAAAAGGATATAATTCAGATGAAATACCAGTGTTTGAAATGAACGATGGGTTTTCGACTTTTGATCTGGCTAAATCCCTAAATGAAATTGAGAATGGAACACTTAACTCACGTATAGTTTTTAAAGATATTCCAATAAAAGATAGCAGGGAATTATTTGAAGAAGTAATAACGCCTTTCCTGGACGGATTAGACGTATATAAAAAGAAGAATCCTAATTACGACGTAGATTATACTCCAGAAGAACAAGAAATCATAAAAGATATTATAAACACCTTAATTCTTTTTGATCCAAATGATCCGAACACGCTACCTGTTGACGGGGATAGTGAGGATTCTGGATATTTAACTGTAAATAAATTATTAGAAGCAGACGATGATGACGATGAAGATGCAATGAATAATGATACTAACAGAAAGATTATTACTGCATGTATCATGAACATGAAGCACAGTGAATATGGCAACCTAATGCCGATCCCGTTAGATGAAGGCGGGGAACGAATTCCGACTGACGAATATGGACATCCTCTTGAATCAAACAAATTAATTTATATTTACGATGTAGATGATGATGGTAAAGAATATTATAATGAAAGCGCTTCTGAGACTGGTAGGCCAGTTGCAATGCCTGACTATGAAGTTATAATGTGCACTAATTCACTGGCCTATGCATACAAATATTCTGGAGATAAATGGGTAGATCATCAATTGGGAATAACTGACGAGAGAGCCCAGGAACTAGCAAACGAATATAATGCTGAGCTTTTGTATGAAATACTAGTAGTAGATAAAGGCTTTGATACTAGCACAGCTTCGACGATTAGACAACAGCTATTAAGTATAACTACATATTACAAAGACGATTTGATTGTTTTAGATAATCTATTAAATTCCAAAACAAAAAATCAAAACAAGATAATCAAACTTGTAGAAAAATATTACAATCATGATGTCTCTGGATTCGAGATATTTTGGATTAAGCTTCTTAACTACTTGAAGTTATCACCTACTGGCACAGCGTCCGCCAAAAATTTAGTAAAGGAACTTACAACAGGAAAAGAAACCTTATTACCAGATGGTGACACAATTCAAACCCGCGATTTTAAATATATATTAGAACGTGGTGGAATGATGCTTCTATTAACCGTTGCAGCTTGTATGGCTGCTATAATTGCTGCAATGATTAGTGCGCATGTGGCTTCTGAGTTTTCGTCTAAGATTAGAATCGATATATTTTCTAAAGTTGAAACATTTGCTCTGAATGAGTTTGATAAGTTTTCTACTGCTAGTTTGATAACTAGATCAACTAATGATATTAATCAAATACAGACAGTTTTCTTATTAATTCTACGCACATTTTTAATTGCCCCTTTCACCATAATAGGTGGTGTTATTCTAGCAGGACAAAAGAGTGTTGCTATGACAGTAAACTTACTATACCCATTCCCAATTTTGGTAGTGGCCTCAGTAGTAGCAGCAAAAATCGTATTCCCTCTATTCACTTTAATTCAAACAAAAGTAGATAGATTGACACTAATAATGAGAGAAGGAATAACAGGGATTCGCGTTGTGAGGGCATTTAATCAGCAAGATAGAGAACGCAAACGATTTCAGGATGTCAATGAGACATTGACAAAACTTTCCATAAAAGTTAATAAATATGTCGCCGTTTTAGCTCCGTTAATTGCTGTTTGCATGAACTGTACGATGGTAGGAATTGTGTGGACGGCAAGCAAACAAATTGCCAATAATGAGGACATAAATGTTGGGGACATGATGGCTGTCATTCAGTATATTACACAAATAATGATGGCATTAGTCATGTTAGCTACTGTATTCGTAATGTTCCCACGTGCATCTGCTTCCGCACTTCGAATAAACAAGGTTCTTGAGACAGATTTAACTATCTTAGATCCTGATAATCCAAATAATAATTATAATGAGGTTGGGAGCGTTAGATTTGACAATGTATGTTTTAAATATTCAAAAGACGCTTCAAAGAATATTCTTGAGAATATTACATTCCATGCAAAGAAAGGTCAAGTGACAGCTATAGTTGGTGGCACAGGTAGCGGGAAAACGTCTATTATAAATTTAATCCCACGCTTTTACGATATAGATTCAGGAGAGATATACATAGATGGAATCCCAATCAAGGAGATTAACCAAGAAGAATTGCGTCACAAAATTGGGTTTGTGCCTCAACGTTCTATGTTGTTTTCTGGAACAATAAAATCAAACCTTCAATATGGAAAAGAAGATGCTACAGAAGAAGATTTTTGGAGTGCTTTGGAAATTGCACAAAGTGGTAGTTTTGTTAGAGACAAAGAGAACGGCTTAGAAAGCAGAGTTGAACAAGGTGGCAGAAACTTTAGTGGTGGACAAAAACAACGCCTATCTATAGCAAGAGCAATAGTTAGACGCCCTGAAATATTGATATTCGATGATAGTTTTTCTGCTCTTGATTTCAGAACAGATAAGAATTTAAGAATGGCTTTAAAAGGCATAACTAAGGATAGCGCTACGATTATAGTGGCGCAGAGAATAGGTACTATAATGGATGCAGATGATATCATTGTTTTAGATGACGGTGCAATAGTCGGGCATGGCAAACACGATTGGCTTGTGAAGAATTGTAAGTTGTATCGTGATATTGCATTATCACAAATGAGCGAGGAGGAACTCGGGCTATGAGTGAATATGACGAAAAGCAGCTCACTGATTTAAAACAACAAGAATCAAAGGGATTCAATTTAGGCGGAGCTCTTGGCATTAATAGTGCTGCGGAAGCGCTGGAGCCAGTTGAAAAGGCCAAAAATTTTGGTGGAACTCTCAAGCGTTTGATAAAGTATTTAAAGCCTCAGATTGTACTACTATTACTAATGATAGCATTAGCCGCTGTCGGGTCATGGTTTTTAATCTGGGTCCCGGATATAATGAAGAAAGTAACAAATGCGTTAGTTGAAAGTCTACAATTTTTTACAGATATATCCCCTTCAGGCAATAACAGACTTAATACGTATATTGCTCCAGTATTATGGACCTGTGCTGCGCTATATGTTTTGAATGCATTATTCCAGTTTGCCAGCGGTCTAATAGCGGCTGTAATGAGTCAACGCGTTGTTAGACGAATGAGAATTAACGTGAAAGACAAATTGGATAAAGTAGCACTAGCATATTTTGATCAAACCCCCACAGGGGACATATTATCACGCGTGACAAACGATATTGAAATGGTGTCTATAACATTACAAGAGAGCATTAATCAAATTATAACGGGTGTTATGACAGTAATTGGTGTATTTATAATGATGATAAGGATAGACTGGTTGTTATCGATCATTGCGCTTGTAAGTTTACCATTGTTATTGCTCGCAAGTAATATTATAATTAAATACTCACAAGTAGAGTTTGCTAAACAGCAGAAGCGAATCGGCGAATTAAACGGTCATATAGAAGAAATGTATACTGGACATTCTATTATAAAACTATATAACAGAGAAGAAGACAGTATAGAAAAATACAAAACGATTAACTCGCAATTAAAGAGTGCCACAAGAAAATCGCAATTTTTAGCCGGGATAATTTTACCAACAATAAAATTCATAAATAATTTGGCCTATGTAGGAATTTGTGTATCTGGTGGGTTCAGGGCTGGGCAAGGTATAATAACGATTGGTGATATACAAGCGTTATTACAATACACAAGAAATTTTGCTCAACCGATAGAGCAAATAAGCAATATTGCAAACACAATTCAAACTGCAATGGCGGCTGCCGAGAGGGTTTTTGAGATATTTGATCTCGATGAAATGACTAGTGAGGTCGGGCTTAAAACTGATGTTTCAATGATAACAGGCGCTATTGACATAGAGCATTTAGCATTTTCATATGACAAAACTAAGAAACTAATAACTGACATGAACTTACAGGTAAGGGCTGGCGAGTCAATAGCAATAGTAGGTCCTACTGGTGCTGGGAAGACAACTCTGGTTAATTTATTAATGAGATTTTATGACATAGATAATGGAGCTATATATATTGACGGGACTGACTTTCAGGAATATACAAGAGATTCATTAAGAAGCTTATACGGAATGGTTTTACAAGACACATGGTTATTTAACGGGACTGTCGCAGAAAACATAGCGTATGGAAATAGTGAAGCAACCAGAGAGGAAATAGTCCTTGCTGCTCAAAAGGCTTATGCACATCCTTTTATTGAAACCATGGAGAATGGTTATGATACAGTATTGAATGAGGATGCCTCTAATATAAGTCAAGGACAGAAGCAGTTGTTAACAATTGCCAGGGCGATTCTTAAAAATCCTAAGATTATAATTTTGGATGAGGCAACAAGCTCTGTTGATACACGAACAGAAAAATATATTCAAAGTGCAATGCTTGCAATGATGGAGGGACGTACCAGCTTTGTTATTGCACATAGACTATCTACAATAAAGAGTGCTGCTATCATACTCGTTATGAACCATGGGGATGTTGTTGAACAGGGAAATCATGAATCCTTAATGGCCAAAAGGAGTTTCTATTATGAATTGTATCAAAGCCAGTTTGCAGGAGTTAACACTAATGCTCCGGCAAGTGAAATTAAATTTGAGCAAACATAAAGCATTTTAAAACAATGATTTCTCCTATTAAAAATTCTAAACAAACAGCATTTAAATGATATTATTTAACTATAATTATATTTAAATATCGATTGAGGGAGTGGTTTTTTTATTGAAATCATTCCTTAGTTTTTCTATTATTCGTTTTTCTAGTCTACTTATGTATGATTGTGAAATCTGCATTTCATCTGCTATTTCTTTTTGAGTTTTTTCTTCTACACCGAATAGGCCATATCTTAAGCATATGATTTTCTTATCACGTTTATCCAAAGTGGAAAACAGCTCTCGCAAAGTATTTGTCTCATCGTTTAATTCAAAATCTAGGTATATTTGATCAGCCTCACTTCCTAATACGTCACTTAACAAAAGTTTATGCCCATCGTTATCTGCGTTGATTGGAGCGTCAATACTAACTTCAGTTTTTATTCTGACCATTTTTCTTAAGAACATTAGAATTTCATTTTCGATGCATCTACTAGCATAAGTAGCGAGCTTGATTTTTTTTTCTGAATTATATGATTTTACTGCTTTTATGAGCCCCCAAGTTCCTACGGATATCAATTCCTCTATATCCATCCCGGTATTATCAAATCGTTTTGCAATATAAACCACGAGCCTTAAATTATGCTCTATTAAGATATTACGTGCCTTATTATCTCCAGTCTCATTTAAAGCGATCATTTTTGCTTCCTCATCTGGCTCTAAAGGATTTGGCAAAGAGATCATATAATCAATTGAATTGACGTCTTTAAAGTATTGTCTTATTAAGTTTTTGATGATATCAACAAGAGATAGGAGCTTTGCTTTAAAATTAAATTTATTCATAATAACCCATGTCAGAATGTAAAATTATATCATGATGGCGTTTCAGATAATTACTACACGCCCCACGTACATCATATATTTTATGGCTGTGATCGTTATAATATACCTTCAATCTCAAATCGACTAATGGTAGAATTTTGATACCATTCACAGTTTTTGTCATTATTTGTCCTGCAGGCTTTAAGTTAAGCTTTGTTGCTAAGTTAGTCAAAATTACTACAACAGGATTATTATTATCGTCATACAAGCAATTCCCAGTGTCATAAAAAAAGCGACAAGCAATTTCGTCTGTATTTGTAATTATGTGTGCCTTAGAGATAAATCTATTCTTTACAGAACTTTGGATATAGTAAAAGAGGTATTTAATTGCGGACAAGACAGTTATAATCCCAGCACAAGTTGCAATTGATGCTGGTACTGCATTTCCAAATAAGTTTGATGCACCAGTACAAGCAAGCTTAATAATCATAAAGGACAGGAATGTAATAATTGCACTTTTGAGCTCAAATGAATTCCATTTTATAATAAGAACTATCAGTATCTGTGTTGCTAATTTGCTATAGACAGTAAGTATAGACCAATAGGGGAAAATCAATTCTGAAAAACTTGCTAAAGTTGCAATAAATATAGTTTTTGATATCGAGAATTGGGCTTTGGTCATGATTGCAACTAAGCGGTATATCAGATAGAAGATAGCAAACCAGTTCAAAAAATCAATCAACATAATACTACAAAATTCGCATTAAAAAACCCTCACGAAGTGAGGGTTTAAAATATCAACAAAGGAGGAAATCAAAATAAAGTATTGAATAATCAAATCCACCTTAAATATAAAGAAAAGACAGCAAGTATTATCGATTACGATTCTTCTCCTCTTGCAAGCGTTTCAAAAATTCAGGGATCTCATAATTGTACTGGACTTCCACTCTTGAAGATTGAATACTCTCAGTTTCGTTCTCGAGTATCCCTCCGGTATTAGGCATTGGTGGGGCAGTGACAAATTGAGGCTGTTGAATTTGTTGTGGCAATGGTTGTGGTTGTACTGGGACTTGCGTTGATGACGGGTGTTGTGTTTGTGGTCTCTCACTAGGCTGGGATTCTACCCCGCCATACCACAAATCCATTTTCTCCTTGTATTGTGGTCTTGAGGGTTGTTCTGAGAAAATTGGTTTTGTTATAAACCGACTTTCTGGTTTAGTTCCAAAGCCTGTTGCTATAATGGTAACAGCCACATCGTTTTCTAATCCAGAATCGATACCTACTCCCCAAATTATGTTTGCTGATTCATCTACCACTTCGCGAACTAGACCAACGGCTTCATTTACTTCTTCAAGTGTCAATGAATCTCCACCTGACACATAGACAATTATGCCAGTTGCACCTTGGATATTAGTCTCAAGTAATGGGCTTTGTACAGCTTGTCTAACTGCGTCTAACGTTCTATTATCACCCTTACCACGGCCAGTGCCAATATGTGCGTTCCCCTTGTTTTTCATGATAGTTCGTATGTCAGCAAAATCAAGGTTAATGAGTGCAGGGGTTGATATAATATCTGAGATGCCTTTTATACCCTGTCTTAGAATATCGTCAGCAATATGGAATGCTTTTAAAAGAGAAGTATGTTCTGCAACGAACGCACTAACTTTTTCATTTGGTACTACTAAAAGAGTATCCACGCATTCACGTAGTTTGTTTATTCCTGCAATGGCATTCTCCATGCGTATCTTGCCCTCGAAATTTAGAGGTTTTGTCACAACAGCGATGGTCAAAATCCCAAGGTCTTTTGCAACTTCTGCAATTACCGGAGCCGCACCAGTGCCTGTGCCCCCACCCATTCCAGCTGTTATGAATAAGAGGTTAGCATCACGAATGCTATCTCGAATTTCATCAATACTCTCTTCAGCGGCTCTTTTTCCTACTTCAGGATCAGCGCCAGCTCCTAGGCCCATTGTTAATGTGGCACCTAATTGAATTTTAATTGAGGCCAAAGACAAAGATAGAGCTTGCATATCTGTGTTGGCAGCAATGAATGTAGCATTCTTTATATCTACATCAGCATGAATCATTCGGTTAACTGCATTATTGCCTGCACCACCTACGCCGATTACTTTAATATTAGCAACACCTACTGGCATTATTTATTCCTCCAAAAAGACTGAAAAAATCTCTTGATAAATGATTTTTGTTTTTTATATATGCGTTTTTGCTCGCGCATTAAGCCGACCATTGATGATTGTGAGGGCTTGTCAAACTGAATTGATGCGGGGCGTATAATAGTCACACGCCTAGATGTCTCATTAGCAATGAATTCCTTAGCACCGATGGTTTCAGATAGCCCAGATCCCGTTAAAAGTATTGGGGTATATGCTGGAATTTCTGCTCTAGCGTTCAACACATTCTTTAGAGTGTTAGTAATCAGACTCATAGCAAAAGAAGCTATCTCGTTTACGGTTTTTATTTTATATACATAGGATTTATTGTCTATAGTTATAGAATAAGTATCCTCATCGTTTGAACAAAGATTCAGATTTATTTTGTGTGAGAGTGCAAGCGCGTGGTTAAATGGCATATCAATATAATTCCATAAATATCCTGCTATGTGTCCTAATCCCAATGAGAAAGTAGCCATATGTATAATCCCGTCGCCTTTAGCAAAGGCCACTACAGATGAGATATAGCCTATGTCTAGCAAGATCACACCTTCATCTCTAATATCAGGAGGTATTATATGCAAAACCTCAGATGTCACACTTGAAGTGAATTCAAACCTCATATCAAGAACATTGGCAATCGCATCGAAAAATGTAATAAAACGGCGATCGGCTAAAATATACGAAACATTGGCACCTATAGATTCCGAATTTTTACCTATAGGATACATTGTTTCCTCGCCATTATCTAAAATGTAATTGATTGGGAAATAGCATATAGATTGGAATGCAGTATGTTTTTTGTATGTATCACCGCGTGCAAGTAATGCTTCAGCATCATCTGGTGTAATCATGCGTTTAGTATAAAATGAGGTAGATACATATTTACAAACAACTGTAGAAAATTCACCAGGCACTCCTACAAGAATATATTCAGGGGCACCTGCTATAATGCGGCACTCTCTGGTTAATGAACGAATAGCATTGAACAAGCCTTCCTCATCAAAGAACCAACCCTGGCCAAATCCAGCATAGGTTTTGCTCCCTTTGTATAGAATGTTAGTATTTTTGTTGTCCTGTACAATTAGGGTAATCACATCGGATCCGATATCCAAAACCGCCAATCGCCTAGATTTCATAGTAGTTCCTCGAGATGTTCGCACCTACAAATCTGTAGTGAATATAGTATATATTATTTAATCTAAAGTTGTCAAGTTATTACTTTTTGAATTTAATTGTTATTTAGACGATATATACACATTAAAGTGCCTTGTATGAGACTAAAATTAGTCCAATTTCAAACAAACTGCACGACTTTTGAAATGGCGATCTGAAAATTAATATATTTAGCAAAAATCAATATGATTATCTTAAAAAAACAATAAATTTAATAATGCAAGAGATATTGACTCTAATCATTATTGATGATATAATTTGTATAGAAAACTACTATACTATTTAAAAAATATTTTTGATTGCTAAAATAATTCAAAAGTTGATATATTTGTTAAGAATATAGTTTTCTTAAAAATAAATTATCAACATCGATTTCAAAAGAAATTTGGAGGGCTCATGATAAAAATAGCCATTTATGGGGCAGGATCACTAGGGACAGTGTTAGGAGCATTTATGACACGCGCAGGATTTGCTGTTGATTTGATCAATAGAAACAGGGCACATGTTGAGTGTTTAAGGGAAAAAGGTGCACGCATTATAGGCAAAGTAAATTTAGAAGTCAAAGTAAATGCAAAAACCATAGACGAAATAGTGGGTAAGTACGATGTGATATTTTTAACCACAAAGGTAATAAACAACGATGACACAATAATAAAACTGTCGAATTATCTAGAAAAGGATGGGGTAGTTTGTACAATCCAAAACGGATTACCTGAGTATGATGTCGCAAAAGTAGTGGGTCTTGATAAGACAATGGGATGCGCTATTGCGTGGGGTGCTGAATTGATAGAGCCTGGCGTTTCCAAACTAACTTCTGAATTGGAGGCTTGCACTTTTTCTTTGGGGAGCATAGGTAGTGTACCAGAGCGGCACGTACAATTAGTAAAAAAACTTCTCGAGACAATGGGTCCAGTTGAGATCGACAAGAATTTTATCGGAGCAAGATATACTAAGCTTTTAATTAACTGTGCATTTTCTGGATTGTCTGCTGTGACAGGGCGAAATTTTGGCGAGATTGTCGATGATAAGGTCAGCAGGCTATATGCACAAAAAATCATAAAAGAGTGCATAAAAGTAGGTCATGCTAACAATGTCAAGTTCGCTAAGATTCAGGGGAAGGATGTTGTTAAGTTATTAGATTATTCATCTAAATTCAAACAGAAGATAGGGTTTATGTTAATTCCAATTGCGATAAAAAAACATCGATCAATTACAGCTAGCATGCTACAAGATTTGATTAAGAAAAAACCTTGCGAAATCAATGCTATTAACGGACGGATCTGTGATCTAGCAAAAGCAGTATCACTAGAAGTTCCATACAATGAAAAGGTTGTTGAAATAGTAAAAAGGATTGAGAACGGTGAGCTTGAGCCAACGCCACAAAATCTTAAGTTTTTCAAAGACATTGTAGAATAATTATAATAGACTACTTATCAAAGGAGGCTATGTAGATATGAGGATAATGCATGAGGTGACTACACCTCAAAAACTACTAGAGAATGGTAACATAAAAGAACCTGGATTTGCAAAGAAGCCCGTATGGACCTATTCAAGAAATGATATAACTGCACCTAAAATCAGAATAAAGGAATGGGATTACTATATAATAACAAATGATCATGATTCAATAGATCTCACCATTTCAGACTGTGGATACATAGCTGTAGCTAGTTTTTCAATTGTTGACCTGGAAAAAAAGGAAGGCATCAAGGCCTCTAGTATAAAAACATTCCCAATGGGCAAATTAAAACTCCCTCAATCAAGTTTAAGGGGCAGTTTGTCGTATAAAAGTGGTTCTACAGAGATGGTCTTTGCAAACGATGGGAATGTGCGAACCTTAGAGGGAAGATTTCCTAAGTTTGGCAAAAAAAAAGAAGAGCTTGCATTTCATATTAAATTAACAGACTTTCCTAGAGACTCAATGGTAATAGCTACTCCGTTTGATAAGCCTGGATATTTTTATTACAATCAAAAAATCAATGCAATGAAGGCTTCTGGCATTGTAATGATAGGGGACAAAAAAATAGTAATTGAGTCAAAAGATTCTTATGGGACTCTGGATTGGGGCCGTGGAGTTTGGCCATATGAAAGCACTTGGTTTTGGTCTAGTTTAAGCGCTAAACTTCCCAACGGGGATGTCATTGCCTGGAATTTGGGTTGTGGATTTGGTAATACAACCGCTGCATCAGAAAATATGATATTTGTTAACGGGATAGGACATAAAACTGAGGACGTTGAGTTTAAAATACCTGTAGATAGCAACGGAGCGGATGAATTCTTAAAGACGTGGATAATTTCATCCTCAGATAATCGTGTTGAATTAACAATGGAACCTGTATATGATAAGGTGGGGCCTATTGACATAGGAGTTTTAGCAATGGTATCGCATCAAGTATTCGGTAAATTCTATGGGCATGTAATATTAGATGATAATACAAAAATTAGCATAGATGGATTACTAGGTTTTACAGAAAAGGTTCATAACAAGTGGTGATTTAAAGCACTGATTTCAACAGAATATCCCACGCTTTTGTTAATTTAAAGACACAATCAGCAACAGAAATTGCTGTCTTTCTAATTAAGTCTATAGGTGCTGTTGCTAAAGCCTGTGCGTTGTTTTCTCCCTTTTTTGCTACGATGCCAAGTATGCCAATGTCTCCTACGTTTCCTAAGCTTTTTTTTATGGCAGCGCCTGCTCTAACGCCGTTCCTAGAAAACTTTATTTTACCAATATCAGAGTCGAGCCCTACACAAGCATCAACAGCTATTATAAGAGTATTAGGGTGTATTCGATTAATGAAGTTTAAATAACTAAAATAATTATTTCCATTAATAGGTCTTTTTAAACTTCCATAGACATAGGCATTAATATTATAATGTTCTCTTAAAATATCTCCAACAAGCGGGCCTAAGGAGTCTCCAATCAAGCTAGTCGACCCAATACACATGATAACAGGAATTAATGAATACTTAAAGCTCATATAGCTAAGTATTCACAAAATGCCTAATTTTAATCAGATGAATAAATACTATATTAAAGTATAACACTAGTAAATATGATCACTAGTATCTAGAGTTAACCTTTATCAGGGATGATGTCCAATTTGATTTTAACACTGACATCCTTATGAATTTTAATTTCAGCGATATACATTCCAGTGGCTTTTATTGTGTCTTTAATACTAATCTTTCTCTTATCTATATCAAAGCCTAATTCTTTTAATGCGTTAGAGATATCTTGGGTAGTTACACTACCATATAATTTGCCATCGCCACATTTTACTTTAATTGTTAGACAATTAGCCTCTAATGCTTTGCCCAACTCCACAGCATTTTCCTTCTCTTCCTTAATCAAACGCTTTTCGCGATCAAGTTTTTGTGTATATTCATTTATAATAGATTTGGTAGCTTCTATCGCAAGTTTTTTAGGTAATAAATAATTGCGGGCATAGCCCTCATTAACTTCTACTATATCCCCACGTTTTCCATGTCCCTGAATGTCGCTTGATAATATAACTTTCATACTAATCTCCATTTAGTTTGATAGATTCACTACATAAAAAGCATCTTGAATAACAGTAATAACAAACATTGTTATATAAAGAATTTCAATTTTGAATATTACGGCTATATGAATTGAATGAAATCTTTTTTTTAAAGTCGATCCAATTTGCATTGCAAATAATTACTATCTAAGTATAGAATAAAATTAGTTGTTATGTCAAATTAGTTTATTGCAAAGAATCGATTTCACATCCAAGCTGTAGGGCGGATTTGAATTTTTAAGCTAGAGAATCATTGTACCAATCTGACTTGTCATATTTTGGCATGTTAATTATTGGGCCTAAATAAGTGATGCTTAAACTATATGGCTCGGCCTCAATATTCACATCCGTGTTTGAGAGTTTGCTATCACGGAATACAATTATTTGTGAGATTTTTTCGTTTATGATCTCAACGCTTATATACTTACTACCACTAAACCTTGATACTTTGCCAAATTCCTGCCTGTATTCAGTTAAATAAGAATCGGAAATTTTGAATTTCAAGGCAACACCAACCCCATTCTTAATTGCACCATTTTTTTCTAGAAAAAACATATCTGAGTGTTTTATTCTCAATAATTCGGTAAAGAAATTAGATAGTGCATAGTTTTCTTGAAATTCAGAACTTTCAAAGTAGTCATATGCACTCATTGGGTCTAAAGAATAATCCATATCCTTACCTGAGGTCTTTATTATCTCTCTAAAGATATAATCTAAGGTTTCTCCCTTTTTTGAAGAATTAGACTTCCCCACATGCACGCGTTTTTGCATAGCATTATCGCTACCTTCACCGAGTGTCTCTTTTATAAAAATAGTAAAATCCTTAATTTTCCCATTTTCATCCTTTGTAGGAGCATAAATATCTGTATCATTTCCTACTTCTTTATATTCACCATAAACGTTTACAAATATTTCAGCGAACTTCTTAGGATAGTCTAGGTCAGTCCCGTCATCGTTTATTTTTTCTTTAATATAATAAAGCTCAGCGTTTAGAGAATTTTTCAAAGCCTCATCAAATGCTTGTAACCCTTCTTCAGTAGAAATTACAACACTACATGATGTTAAATTAACTGTAATAATTACTGTAATAATTAAAAGCACACTAGCTACTGTTAATTTCTTCATTTAATCTTCCTCCTCATTTGACTCTTCAATTTCTTTTATGTTAGACTCTGTGCTCTCTAGATCAACAGGCAAGGTCACTGGTTCAATTATATTTGCATTATCATCAATTGAATTATCAAGAGGTAAGTCAGTTTCTTCTTTGTGAGGATCATCCTTTTTATCCTGCTCATCTAAACGTTTCTGTTTTTCAAGAGCTTTTAGCCGCTCTTTCTCCGCGCGTTTAGCGCGTTTAGCTAGGACTGATTCCTGCCGCTTAGGTGACAGCTGTGCGAATTTTTCAGCTCTAATTCGGTCGAGCTCTGCTTTTTTCTCAAGCTTAGCTTCCAATTCTTTCTCAACACGAATCCTTTCATTTTCTGCGACTTCAAGACAAGCCACATCATAGCGCGTAGCAATTTCAGAATATGACAGATACGCTCGTTTCAAATTGAGTAAACGCTGTGCATCTATATAAACCTCTGCTACTCTGTGATATAGATTTATTGTTTTTTCAGCAGCCTTTAGCGCATTAAATTTAAGTTTTCGCTCCTTGTTATTAGTAGCAGGCATTTCTTGTGCGCTCTTGTAGACTTGTGGGTCTGGTACGACCAATCCGTCTGGATAATATTTTATAGAAAGATCGCGCATTTTCAAGAGACCCCGAGCCCTATTAATCTTAAATCGTCTGAGCATCACATCTTCTTTGTATTTTTTCTCAACCTCTTTTAGTATTTCTTTTAGATTACTTTCGTTAAAATGAATTTTTTTAGCTTGATTAATTAACTCCTTTCGGTTTGGACGTGTAATATTTTTAGCCTCAATTAAGAGGTCATCATTTAGTTTTAATACATCATCGAAAGTTAAACTAACAGTCTCAGTTGCTAATTCTGCCTTAACAATGAATTCTTTAGTCGAAAATTTGTTTAATTCGTTTAAGACAATATTTGCTGTATCGATTTCATCATATAGATCCTTAGCCTTAGTTAAATCACTATATGCGTGTATTATTGCTTTCCAGCGCTGCTTCTTTTCAGTTGAATTTGAGCCCTTGGCCTTAACAGACCGCAGAATATTACTCCTTATCTCTTTTAAATTTGGCTTTTCTAGTGAAGTCAACAAATTGGCTTCATTTATCTGCTCAACATTATGCTTGATCACGTCTGCTGGAATTACTCCATCCTCTGAGATATAATCATCGAAAAGTGCTCTAAGTTTTAACACTTTAATGATATTACGATGTTTTATAGCTGTTAAATCATAAAAGAATAATGGTAGCAAATTCAAAATAGAGCCAATTATTGATAGGTAACACAAAACTCTAAACATTGCATTCCTTACGGCTGGGTCATATAACACATCATAATTTGTAGTGAGCCCCATTGACTCATAAACGCGTGGTATTACCATCCCAGAAAAAATGCCTATAGGTGTCCCTATAATTAAAGCTGATCCAAACACAAAATCCAACCGCTCACCAGACAAGTATTGTTGGTAATCCTTAACCTCACAATGCATAACAGGATCACCTACCATATAGAACATTTGTAAGAATGTATTCAGCCAATTGAATGTGAAATAGAGGGCTGGCAGTTTAAATGTGAGAGACATCAATGATACAAATAAAACGTTCAAGACATTGACCATTAGTAGCATTCGTCTGTTTCCAATTTTCCTAAGTACCCATGGGGTTATGAGTATACAAATCCCCCCCGCTACACCATTTATGGTTTGGACCACGCCCATCATTACCATGTCTTGCAAATAATAGATAAAAATCCATCCAAACAAAGCGCCAAAGGCACCTTCTAAGAATCCAAGCCAACCGTGCAAATTACGAACCCAAAAATACTTATTTTTATATATTTGAACAATACCCTTAATAAGACGCACCTTGGGCTTATATTGTTTAGGTAGGACTGTGCGCTCCTTTGTCCCAAACGCCGCAAAGAGCGTGAAGAAAAACCCTACGCCAGCGACTGGCGCTATTATCCATCTGTATGCATAAATATTTGTGTAATTGCCAGGTATTTTTGACATTAGGAGTGGTATGAAAAAGTTGGTAAGAGTTGGTGCAAATGACATAATCATTGTTTGCACAGTAATTAAAATGGTGCGCTCCTCCGTGTTTGGTGACATTACGGATTTCAAATCGCCATAGGTGTCTGTAAAGAATGGAGCTAAAAAACCGTGGCCTACGCTCACTAGCAAGATATAGAATATTTTCTCTGTATAGCTATACCTGTCAAAAGGCAAAAAGACAAACAATATATCTATGACCATTACTGGTAGTCCAAAGAAAAGGATGTATGGTCTAAATTTGCCCCATCTAGTTTTTGTATTGTCAACTATAGTGCCTCTTATTAACGAAAACACGGAGCTAACAATAGACATAGCGATATTCATATAATAAATATCAACTGGTCTAATTCCAATGACTGACCCTATAAAAGTATTAGTAGCGGCGAGGCCTAAATATGTTGTGAGTAAGCCTATAAAGTTATATCCAAGACCTGCGATAGAATAATTTGCCATCTCACGGTATGGTATATGATTCTTAGGAGCTGGTCTTCTCCAATGCGCACGAACATCTGTTGCCACATTCGATATTTTTTGGAAAATGAAATTCATATTCTTTGGTTTCCCTCCAACATGCTTTTGTTATAAAAAAAAAGAAATTCAGAAAAACTCTTCATTAAATATTACAATATTTTAACACAAAAGAGTAAATATTGCAATAGCAAATTGAATTTAAGAAGGGAAACTACAAAAACTTGAGAATGGTTAAAACTTTAATACGCTATTTAAACTGAAACATCCTCAAAATTCAAAAAAATCTCTAAATCCTGCCAATAGAACGGATTGCTATTTTTTAAAACGACAGGTTGATTTGAAAATAAAGAAGTACTAGGGAAGTCTGGGTTAAAATATAATAAGAGATAGGTAACAACCGCTGTATCATAAGTAGTGGCGGTTGAAGGTATAGAGAATGCAGTAATATTCTCTATACTAGATATCGATAAAGGCACAGGAGTAGCAAGCACGTTATTCATTTCTGGTGCAATTATTTCACTAGCTGTTGCATTACTTAGAGCTGTCATCTTTAAATAATTTTCATTTGGATCAAAATAGGGGTTAAATGTAGTTCTCAAAGAGTATCGTAGAGCATTTGTAGCAGGGGCCATAAATGATGTGAAAAAATCATATCTATTAGACTGATTCGGGAAATTTGTTGTATTAAATATATCAAATCTAACCATCCCAGTACCGAAATAGTAATCATCTGTATTAACATGCTCATTGTCAAAAGTAAATGGGACTGAATCAATTGTTTTTTGTGTAGGATATAACACAAACAAATTATTAATTAAAAGAGAACGTTTAACAGTGGTCCCTGTGTGATTATATAAGCTTATTCGAAAGCGCAAATAGTCACCAGGCTTAATTACAGTTGGCGGGTTTTCAAGTAAATTACCATTTACATCTAAGGCTTCAATCTGAATGTTAGGCTCATTTCCGGTTCTAACAAAGAAAGTGGACTCACTGACAACAGCATTATCACTGAAAGCAAACCAACCATATAGCCCAGACATCGCAATGGCAGCAATCACAACCAAAGAAACAGCTGCACAAATAGGCACTAACATTTTTATTAGGTGTTTTCGTTTTTCTTTTTTTAGAGCTTCCATTAAACACCATCCACTATAGATCTAATAGATCCAGTAATTCGATCAATATTAAAAAGTAGTTTGCGTTCGTCAACAATTTCACCTAAGAGATATGAAATTTCTACATTAGACATGTCATCTATAAAGTTATTTGCAATAGTAGATAGTGCATTCACTTGTGTGGCATTCAATACGGCATAGAAGTTGCCTATATTATTTATGTAGGAGCTTGCACGAGAAGCTAGAGAAGTTTTTTCGGTAGCCAAATAATTAGTATATTTGTCTATAGCTTCTGTTTCTCCAATCGCAACTAAATGAAAATCAACCTCTATTAGTTGTTCACTACTAAGCACTATATCCTGAACAAAAGGTTCACTATGTGACAATTCATGTAAATAATATTCTGTTTTAGGGATTGTTAATTGTGGCACCCCTAAATTTGTGGATTCAGTTGCAACGCTAGTTGTCAGAATTTTCTCAAATCCTGTATTAAACGCGGTAAATTGAGTCCCATTCTCATCTGAATATATTCTGACGCCATCAATTATCAGCTTATACATCAATCTAGCAACATTATTACCTAGATAGTCTTGAAAAGCAGTCGTGGTAATAAGTGTTGAAAAATTACCCTTATTGGTAGTCCCTAGGGTCTTAAGATAATTAGCTAGTGGAGATAATGTGTTAGGATAAGAGACAATATCTAAATAGTTTTGAGGATTGAGATAAAAGTAGTGAGCTAAATTAGAAAAATTCAGTTCAAAAACACCAGACGGGGAATCTTTTAGAACTGTAGCTAGCATTTTATAGGATACTGCGCGACCTTCCTTTAGACTTAGCCAGGAGTTAAGAGAATCATCTGCCCCAGCAGTTAAATAATCGTTTGTTTTATTGTAAAATTGCGATAGACGTGTTGTTCTGGTGATATTAGAAACACCTAAATATGACAAATTTATGGGATCTAAACGCGCATCTAAATTATGGTCACGGCCAGAGTATAATTCGAATTTGGCATAAAGATCACCTGTTTGACGGGGTATTGTGCCGTCTACTTCCTCATCATAAAACCATGCCCATAGAACGCCGATTGATAGAAATATTACGAGAATGATTGTCACGATAGAAGTTATTAGTGTTTTCTTTTTAAGTTCTTTCATGCTCATTTCAACCCCATCCAAATTAAAGGATAAGCCTTATAAGAAGTAGTTGAATTTACTGTGCATTTTGCTACTATATAAATAAGGCGATTGCTTGCTGGCGTTGTACTAAACTTTATTGCGTCGTCCGTCGTTGTAGTATCAGTAGTAGCATGTGGGTCAGAAGTCGTGGTAGGCGAAGAATGATGATTAAATTCTCTTGCAGTAAACAAATACGATGCTCCAGAGGTCTGAGTATTATTGATAGCATACCTAACATAGATTTCTGTTCTAGTACCGTTTGATGTGCCTCCAATCTGATAGTTTTTTGAAAATACTTTAGCAGGAAAAGCTAAATAATTATAATGTTGACGAAAAACATAGATGCTATTTAGTATTATAGCGGCCTCATATAAGTCATAAGGAATGAATTCATTTTCTCCAATTGCCATGAGAGCGTCACTAACCCCAGCCGATGGTTTATAATAAATTGACACACCTTTGATTATTAGTGTCACATACTCAGGAATATTTACAACACCGTTTGCGTATAAATAATTATTAACACTTGCATCATATGAAGTAGAGGGTAAATTTTCGTTAAAATAAAAGCTGTCATTCCTTGTAGTCTGTGTCCAATCTAAGTATAGACGCTTTAAATATTTTAAAGAGACGAGAGGCTCGTAAAATGGAATAGGTGTATCTCTTACATACAAATCTGTTATGTACGGATATTTTGTAATGTCAAGAATTTCACGGATCCCTGTTTTATCTAAAGAGAATATTTCCACTGACCTATAAAAATAGGGGGTGTATACAGGATCACTCTTCGTGCCACTTGGTAATGACAGCCTCGTGATATTAGGGTTATTATTTAAATTAACGTACGTGAGAGTTTGCAAATTAGCCAAATAAGCAGGATTCAATAAAGCATCTGTGAGACTGCAATTATCAAGAGTCAATTCGGTTATGATTGAAGTGTCAATACGATTAAACGGCTCGAAGCTTATAATTTTTCTAACATTTTTAAATATTAATTTTTTCGTATTAATAAGGTATTCCATGCCACTAAGATCAAGTCCACTAGCGGGCACAGCCCCACTAGGTTGCGAATCTAAAGCCGCTTGTGTGATTTCTAATGTATCAACATCTTTTTGAGCGTAGTCAACTAAAAGGTACTTGTCTCCTTGTTGTGATTCATAATACCCATACAAATAGTTGTTAGAATTATCTTTGATTGAGATTATTAGTTCGTATAATTGTGTAGATTTGAATTCAGCTGAAGCACCTACTCTATATATGCCAGGGATTATAAAAGAATATAATTGCTCTGACAATGGGGTTTCTGCATTATTTACTATTATAAAAAACTCGGCAGAAACGTTGACTACGGAATTGTATGCAGGTATTTTATCTATATCAATCTCAATTTGCCACCAATATGGATGGTTTACTGAATCGGGTTGTAAAATTTTGCAGTATGCTCCAACCTCAGAATCATTGACGATACTCATTCTGAGTCCAATTATATCATCTGAGGAATCAGGTTTTAACATAAACGCAGTGCCTGGTGTAGTTTCGACGCCATCAGTAAAAAGGCTTAAGGTTGAATCAATTAACATTCCATTAACTAAATTGTTAAAATATTCAGCAAAAGTGTCGCCTAATAAATATTTTGTAGAATCATTGCCCCCAAGTCCTTCTTTGGGGATTATGAATCTGCGATAAGTAGAATAGTCACCTACTCCATGTGGCAATACAACATTTTGTTCATAAGTAAGATCAATTTTTATTATCATGGAAGTCCCATCAGGGATGTTTAAATAAACATCATTGGCTAGCTCCATCGTGCTATTAGTTGTATCAAAAATGAAAAATGAATTATAAGTATCGTCCCCTGGGGGCGCAGAAGGATTTATTGTGTGAGAATTATTATTTATAATAGTAGCAAAATAAGTAGCTTTTGCATCATATGTATTATTTAAATCTACTAAATAATCTGCGTCATCACTATCAACACAATAAAAATTATATGTTATACTTTTAAGATTAAAAGTATAAGGGATGACTTCCTCAGTTGGTCCATTAAATATTCTATCAAGTGCAGTATCGACCCTTAAAAGATTTACGATTTGATCTTTTGATGTGACATATTTATTCTCTATGAAACGTTCTAGATACATTTGCTGTTCTTTAAAAGAAATACCGTACACATAAAATTTTGCAACGGCAGAAGTAGCCTCTATATTATTATTTAGATTGTTATCTAAGTCAAGATTATAAGTGATTACCTTCATTTCTGCCTCGCTTGCTAGCAGTAACAGCGTTTGAGGAGAGGCAAAGAACTGGATAGAATCAAGACTATAGAATGTAACATTATCTGGAGTCGACGGATCCTTACTAAATGAGATCCTATATTTTTGATAGGTAGTTGAATAAGTTAAGTCAACTCGTCTATAAAGCTCATCGTTAAATAGGAAATCAATTGGAGAGGCAGGAGTCAAAACAAGTGAGATGTCCGATCTTAAATTAGACTCATATATAAATGTTTCTAATAAATCAGTCATTTCCAAATCCTGCTTAAGAGATGAAATAAAAATTGTGCTATTATTTTGATCCTTTTTAACCGTTGCAGTTTGAATATCAATCTCTGGTAATAAAATGCCAGTTGTTACTCCTAAATTGTAATATGCATTTGCAAGTGCTGACGTAATTGACTCAATTCCAGTGCCAACTAATTCGATATCAATTGTCTTTGAAAGACTGGTACCACCATAATTAGCGATTATTTCTAGTTTGTATTGTGTTGTTGATGATGCGTTCCATAGATCTCTGTCTAAATGTCCAATAGTAGCTAAGTTGGTAAGAGAGGTGTCCTTTAGAATATACGTGTAAGTAATGCCTAATGACTGATATTCATTAGGTAAAATCAAATCTTTTAGCAATTGAAAAGGGATGTGATTTTGTGCAAAAACTACTGCATCGGACAGTGCCGCATTTAATAACGCTGAATTAAGAGGGTCTGTGAAATCCACATTTGTTGTTTTACTGAAGTTTGTTGTACTGGTGCATATAAAAGACGTATGAGATGTGTCAGTGGATCCAGATTCACTATAATAAGCTTTTGGAGTATTTATAGTAAATTTTTCAGTGGAATTATATATCTTACCACCCAATGTTTTTATATCATACATTCCCTCAGATGTGTGCATAATAGTTAAGGGCTTATATAACTGGATTTTAGCAAAGAGTAGATTTAAAAAGCCAGGATAGTTTATAATCAACTCGCGATTAACAATTATATCGCTTAAGAAATAAACATTTTTATAATATTGTTGTCTATGCATTGGCACATTCGGATCTAAATAAAAATTATAGCGTTCTTCTGTATTCAACATTTCTAAATCGAATAAATCTACAACATACCGGTTTGGTGTGACTGCAGTATGCCCCTGATAAGTACCATTCGCATTAGGTGTCTCGTAATAATATTCAGCGCGTGGGATTACAACCACATTAATAGTTTGATTAGTAGGAGGTGTTGAAATAGCAATTGAATATGCAGTGGTTTTAAATGTAATATTTTCAATGATAGAGCAATTTTTGTAGGTTTTTGAGCTTAAGGAAACATTAGTGTGCTTAGAGGTCACACCTGTTGCAGTATATGTGGCCTCTATTCCGTCAGAAAACACCAACAAATCAAGTTTTGTGTACACATGATCATTAGTTTTGTCATTACGCTTAATTGTGACAGACACAGATGTTGATGCAGTAGTGACGGAATAATCTTTGCTATAGGATGACTCATTTGAATCAAAATAAAAAACGTCAGTACCAGCAAGATAGATGTCATTGAAGTCTATAGTGCTATTGATTGCAGCATATACAGAAGCGCCTATGAAAGCAAAAGCTGTTAATATAATAATCAATAAAACGATTGAATATATATGTAGTGTAAAAAACCGCTTTATCATGAATATAAGGCTAAGCTCCTGAAATTATTACGATCTGAAGAAATGTTTAGATTAATATGCAGATTGTCCAAAAACTCAGTATTTTGTGCATGTAAACAAAAAAGGAAATCCCTAAATTTAGTTAACTTTAAGTAGGATTTAAATCTTACGAGGCAAAACATTTTTGATATTGAATTATGGACAACAGATGAGAGCAATAATTTGATTGAGTTTTTAGGTCCCATGTGGCCTCCATCAATAATAGAGATAACACTAATTTACTCTAATTACTTTTTCCAGGTTACATGAAAAAAGCCAGTGTTACAACAAACGCGATTGGCAACTGGCTATCGTATCTTTATGACGTAGATCCTTTAGTTTTGCGTCGCAGGCTTTCACCTGGTTTGCTTTTGACATATAAGAAATTATGATATCCTAATTTGTTATATAGATGCTTTTGACAGACAAAATTATAAGCATATAAACAACATTATATATTTTATAATTTTATACAGGTTTTGTCAAGTAAAATTAGGATATAACGGACAAATGCAAGCAAGAAGCGCTATTAATATAGAAATAATTAAACAGACAGAAAATCAACACAAGAGTATATAAACCAAAACAAAGGAATAACCTATTAATTTTAAGCTAATAATGTATAAAAAAACCTCAAAACACAAGTTTGTGATTTGAGGATGCATAAGAACATATAATTTTTTAAAGTGGAGCTGGCTAACGGAATCGAACCATCAACCTGCTGATTACAAATCAGCTGCTCTGCCTGTTGAGCTAAGCCAGCATAACCAGAAAAACTTAGGATGGTGCCTTGAGGTGGAATTGAACCACCGACACATGGATTTTCAGTCCATTGCTCTACCGACTGAGCTATCAAGGCAAAAGAATGGCGATCCGGAAGGGAGTCGAACCCTCGACCTCTAGCGTGACAGGCTAGCATTCTAACCATCTGAACTACCGGACCGCATGTAAAAAGATATTGGTGGGCTTTCACGGACTCGAACCGCGGACCAATCGGTTATGAGCCGACCGCTCTGACCAACTGAGCTAAAAGCCCCTATTAATTTTTTTGATCTCACGTGGTCGGGGTGAAGAGATTCGAACTCCCGGCCCCTTGGTCCCAAACCAAGTGCGCTACCAAGCTGCGCTACACCCCGTAAAGTAATGTTGCAAAGTCAAAAAAAAGCAACTTGTATATAATATATTACCAAAGCACTCTTGTCAATTATTTTAACAGCATTTTTTTGATAATTTATGTATTTTACTTTAATACAGATTAAGATGTTAAAATAAGTTTTGAGTGCCCTCGATTTTGAGAGCTAAATTAAGCTATTAAAAAGCCTTATTAACCTAAATTTAAGGGGGGGGGTAGGTCTCTAATGTTTTAAGCAATGACAGGGAAGTTATTTTTCTTTAATAGACCCTGAGTTATTACTTAAAATCTTAAAAATGAGCTTAGTAAATAATGTTGATATATTTTTGCACATAAAGCATTTTATAACAACAATGAAACTCTGAATTTTTTTGACGCACACCGTTTTTTTCTAAATAAAATAATTTGTGATGGTTAATTTATATTCTTAAAAAATAAGAACAAATATATTTTTGAGATAATCCGTTATTCTATTCGTTTTGCAAATCCTACTATTTACAATTGTCAAAGAGAAATTCTAATAACTAAAGAATAACGACATTGAAAACTTCGACATTTAATTTAACTTAAAAAGGTGAAATCATATTTTATATGGAGCTCAAGTTAAGATTAATATAAATTTTGCCTATAAACTTAATTATGACTAGTGTAGAATTTTCGTTTGAAATAAGAGGTTAAAGTGATATAATTTTAATATGCTAAAAAAATTCATTAACTATTATAAACCCTACAAAGCACTTTTCTTAGCAGATTTATTCTGTGCTGTGATTGTTTCTGGGGTTGATTTGGCATTTCCTCAAATTCTGAGGTACATAACATTGGATTTAATTCCTTCGGGGAGCACGGTTTTAAATACTGTAGTGTACATAGCTATAGTATTATTGTTATTTTATGGTGTTAAATTATTTTGTCAATATTTCATTACGTCCTGGGGGCACATAATGGGAGCTAGAATGGAAGGGGACATGAGACGTCAACTTTTTTATCACTACCAAAAACTCTCTTTTTCATATTATGACAGGAACAACTCTGGCGAGATGGTGAGCAAATTAGTGTCTGACTTATTTGATATATCAGAATTTGCGCATCACGGCCCTGAGAATATAATAATATCATTATTAAAAATAATAGGATCACTAATTTTACTATCTTTAATCAATTGGCAAATCACCTTAATTCTTGCAAGTATTGTGATTATAATGATTATATTTAGTTTATTCATGAATAAAAGAATGAGGAGCATATTTACTGCTAATAGAAAAAGAATAGCTGGGATAAATGCAAGAGTACAGGACAGCCTTTTGGGAATAAAAGTTATTAAATCGTTTACAGGAGAAGCAATTGAGCACAACAAATTTGATCATGCAAACGATGCATTTTTAGAGACTAAAAGCGAGTCATATAGAGCCATGGGTGTTTATCATTCCATTAATTCATTTTTTCAAGGGCTATTATATGTAGCAGCTCTTATATCCGGCGCTTTCTTTTTAACAACAGGAAGCCTTAATGCAGTAGAATTTGCGATGTACTTTATATATATAGGCATATTCATAAGCCCAATTGAAATACTAGTGAACTTCACAGAGACATTCCAGCGTGGATTTTCAGGATTCAAACGATTTATAGACGTTATTGAAACGGAGCCTGAAGTGCAAGACGCTAAAAATGCTAAGGAGCTTGTGGTTAGTGAGGGCGCAATAACGTATAAGGATGTTTGTTTTGCTTATGAAAAACCACTTGAAGTTTTAAATGGTATCAATTTTCAAATTGAAAGCGGGAAGACAGTTGCGTTCGTAGGACCATCAGGTGGAGGTAAAACAACGGTTTGCTCACTACTCCCCCGCTTTTATGAACCAACCTCTGGTGAGATTTTAATCGACGGAGTGAACATAAAAGAGTTCAGTATAGCCTCTCTTAGACGCGCTATTGGGGTAGTCCAGCAAGACACATATATTTTTTACGGGTCGATCCGTGAAAACATTGCATATGGCAATCCTAATGCCTCTGATGATGAGATTGAAAAAGCAGCAAAAATGGCAAACTTACACGAGTTTATTTTGACTCTTCAAGACAGATACGATACTTTTGTCGGGGAGCGAGGTGCAAAATTATCAGGGGGACAGAAACAGCGGATTTCAATAGCGCGTGTGTTTCTTAAAAATCCAAAGATACTTATACTTGACGAAGCAACCTCTGCACTTGATAATGAAAATGAAAGCTTAATTCAACATGCGTTGAATGAATTAGCAAAAAATCGTACTACAATTGTCATTGCACATAGATTGAGCACAATACGTCACGCAGATATTATCATGACTGTAGATAATGGTAAGATCGTTGAGAGTGGCACTCATGATGAGTTAATGAAATTGAACGGTTTGTATGCTAAATATTATGCACTACAAATCGAAAAATAGCATCTGTTTTAGATAGGCAATTTGGTGTAATTTTAAAATTAAAAGGAGTTGACTTAGCAAATATTCACTTTGCAAACTCATGATAAAATTCATATGAAATTATTATTGCACATATGCTGTGCACCATGTTCAGTTAAATGTATTGAATATTTTAGGAAAGAGAAAATTGACATAACTGGATTTTGGTATAATCCTAACATCCATCCATTAACAGAATATACTAAGCGTTTAGAAACATTAATAGAGTATGCCAAAAGAATTGAATTGCCTTTAGAAGTAATTGATTATTATGGACTACGTACATTTGTTAAAAATGTAGCAGATGATGTAGGGGCGCGTTGTAGTTATTGTTATAAATCAAGACTAAATATGACTGCAGAATATGCTAGAAATAACCAATTTGATGCATTTTCTACGACTCTTACTATAAGTCCGTATCAAAAACATGATTTAATTCGAGAACATGGTGATGAAATAGGCGAGAGTTATGAAATTAAGTTTTTGTATAAAGACTTTCGAGAGAGTTTTAGGACAGGACAAGCGCTAGCTAGAGAGAATAATCTATACATGCAAAAGTATTGTGGGTGTATATTTAGTGAAGAAGAGCGTTATTCAAAAAGCGCGGGCGGCTTTAAAAAAACGCTCAAATAACAAGAGCACCAAACTGGTGCTCCTGTTATAGAATTACTTACTATTTAACTAGCAAAATTAGAATTGATCCTGTGGAATAAATAACCGCAAAACCTTGTGAAAATCATTTGGCAGGACTTTTATTTCAAATTCGCCATCTGAATCCTTGAAAACAAATTTACCATAACTGCCCAAAGTATATTTGTATTTATCACAGGTTAAATTATACATTTTAACATCAGACGACTCAGCCATTGCTTTATCAAAAGATATAAAACATATGGGGGTGTCTACTAATTCGTGCTTAATTAAAACGTTTAGAGGGATGGTATATTCAGTTTCATAATCGGCAATAGACACGCCGCTATCTTTAGAATAAATAAGACGCCTTTCTAAAAGAAGGAATTTATTATGAGAATCGTATATTACTTCTGCACCTTTAGTTTTAGCCTCTGCCTCTAAAACTCCGATCTCTTGAAAGTCATCAGGTATAGAGAATTGCTCTTGAGCACTTATAAAAGCTTCGCGTTCAAATTCAAAGTCATTGCTAATAGACTTAGCTATTTGTTTTTTGTTGCGTACTAAAAAAACTAAATAAAATATGACAGTCGTAACAAAAAACACGATCTCAATGATATAAAGCCAAATACCTAGAGGATTAGCGGAGCCTACTGAGGCTGGGGCTGTTGTATTTAATGCCACAATGTTATATACTTGTGACGCTAAGCTTAATACAAAGAAGACAATGGCCAACACTAAAAAAACACGAGTTTTACGTGCGTATTTAATGCCATGAGTGCCAGGTTTTTTATATGACGCTCCAAAATCTATCAGATTATTAGCTGTGACATACTTTTCGAAACGCTCAAAATGTTCAGAAAATGAGACATCGTTTTTGTCTGCGGAAATAAATAGCTCTTCCATGTGTATTATTTTAGCATATTGTATGCATTAATGCAATAATAAAACAAAAATACATGAAAATTAATTGTTAAAATTAAACAAATTCAAGGTTCTAATTGTTTTTTGTGTATAATCATTAGTCAATAGAGACAATTCTGCAATAAGTCTTTCAAATATCAAATTAAGCATATTTTTAATTTGATATTTACATAACCTAAAAAAAAGGTTATAATATCACATATCATTTTTGATTTTTAAGGATCACTATGATTATAGAGCACACATTTAATTAGAGGGCGTCTAATATGAATCGTTTAAAGGCATTTTCGAATAAACTTCTAGATAAGACATTTGGGAAGGACGAGGATCATGATGTTCCACGCAAGGAACTGATTGGCTTCACATTGGGCGTTTTTGGACAAAACAATTCATGCTGTTTTGTGGGTTGGTTTAATTATTTCTGCCTGCATGTTTTGAAATTTAACCCATTGCTATTTGGAACATTATTTGGTATTGTCAAAGTTTGGGACGCAATAAACGACCCTATTGTTGGTGCAATAATTGACAAACACCGATTCAAAAACGGTGAGAAATTAAGGCCGTTTATCAAGCATTTAGCTCTCCCTATTGGGTTGATCGTAATATTTTTGTTCATTGATTTTGGACTACCTAAAAATGTTCACTTAGTGATACTTATTTTTGTTTACATGGTATATGATTTTCTATATTCATTTCAAGATATTGGACAATGGGGCATGACTGCACTAATCTCTAAGAATCCAAAAGAGCGCGAGCGCGCCGCACAAATTGGGCGCATCGGTGCAATGATGGGGGGATGGCTAGCTGGGCTTATCTCATTGATATTGTCAGTTACAGACAGTCAGGGAATCAATAGGCGAATACCTTTTTTTATTATGGCGCTTGTCTTAGGGTGTGGGGGGATGTTGTTGTCAAGAGCTGGTGCATATGCAAAGGAGAGGGTTCCGGCAATTGAAAAAAAAGTCCCTAAAACTGGCGCCTTTACCATTTTATTTAAAAACAAAATTGTATTGTTAGTAGTACTAGGCTCGATTTTAGGCTCGACTACTTTAGTTATTCAGCAAATAACATTCTTTGAATATTTGTTGCCAGATAATAAAATATTTGGGATTCATATTGACGGGCTCACTTTGAGCTTTATATTTGGTCTTCTTTGCGGGATACCTGGATCTCTTGCAAAGCCGTTCACGATCTGGATATCTAGAAAGCTAGGTGGTATGAGATATATACTTTTAATTTCAGTTATTTTCAATATAGGATTTCGTACAGTAGCCTTCTTTATTGGTTATGAGGGATGGCATCTAATTCTATCTGGTTTATGCTTAATGTTAGTTAATATTCCTGCTAGCATGACAGACATTGCAACCACAGCCCTTTGGGGGGAGAGCATTGACTATTTGGAATGGAAAACTGGGGCTAGAAACGAGGGCACAGTATTTTCCATGCAGAATGCATCGGCTAAAATCACGGGAGCAATATCAACGTTCTTTTTAGGTATCACTTTGACATTATTAAAATTTGATGCTGAGTTAAAGCACAATCAATCACCTATATTTTATGAATATGCTTGGCCTGTATTCATTTTGGCGCCAGTTTTGGGCTCAATATTAAACTTGATACCAATAATATTCATTAGATACAATAATGAAACAAAAGAATTGTTAACAAGAGAACTCAGACGGGTGCGTCTTGAACGGGCTGGCACCATTCCTTTAGATTTAGAATATAAATATGATCTTTATGATGATGACGAGTATTATGAAGCACGTCGCATACGCTGGTAAAAAAAAAAGTTAACATTTCGAAAAAGCTACCTCTATTGCTTGCATTTGATTAAATTTAGATTTATAATATATTAGCACTCATTAGTCATGAGTGCTAAAATTTGTAGAGGAGAATATTTTATGAAGAAATTTAAGGCAGAATCTGAGCGCGTGTTAGATATAATGATTAATTCAATCTACACACATAAAGAGATATTTTTGAGGGAACTTATCTCAAATGCTAGTGATGCGATAGATAAGCTCTATTATAAAAGTTTAAACGAGAATTTGGGTTTAAGCAAAGAGGACTTTAGCATTATAATATCAGTAGACAAAGAGAATAGGATTTTCAAGATCTCTGATAACGGGATAGGGATGACTCTTGAATCACTAGAAGATAATCTAGGTATTATAGCTAAAAGTGGTTCTTTAGATTTCAAAAAGACAATAGAAAAGAGTGACGACATTAATATAATTGGACAATTCGGGGTTGGATTTTATTCGGCATTCATGGTGAGCGATAAAGTTGAGGTTGTAAGTAAAGCGTATGATTCTACTGATGCTTACATTTGGACATCGACTGGTACTAAGGGCTATGATATTAAAAAGACTGACCGAGAAACAGTTGGCACAACAATAATTTTGCATATCAAAGAAGATAGTGACGCAAGTGACAAAGAAAATTATGATAAATTCTTAGAGGAATACACAATACGGGATCTAGTCAAAAAATACTCAGATTATATTAAGTATCCTATTAAACTGGAACTAAAAAAAGCTGAAGTGAGTGAGGCTACTACTAGTGAGGATCAAGAAAAAACAGAGAGTGAAGTTGATGAAAAATTTGAGACATTAAACTCTATGGTGCCGATTTGGAAAAAGCGCAAATCTGATATAACAGAAAGCGAATATTTTGAATTTTACAAAAGTGAATTTCATGATTATAAAGATCCGGTGCGGGTGATACATACTCAAACAGAGGGTTCAATCAACTATACTGCATTGCTTTTTATCCCATCACGTGCTCCGTATAATTATTATGGGAAATCATTTGAAAAAGGGTTAAAGCTATACACTGACAATGTAATGATCATGGAAAAATCAAAGGATCTAATTCCTGATTTTTTTGGCTTTGTAAATGGGCTAGTTGATACGGATATAACACTTAATATATCAAGAGAAACTGTTCAACATAATAGTCAATTAAGAAAGATAGCAAGAAATCTTGAAAAGAAGATTAAAACTGAGTTGCTAGACTTGCTTGAAAAAGACAGAGAAAAATACGAAGATTTCTACAAGGAATTTGCGGTACAACTTAAATACGGTATTTACGAGTCGTATGGGGCAAATAACGAGTTGCTAATTGACTTAATAATGTTCAAGTCTGTCAAAAATAACAAATATGTCACTTTGAAAGAATATGTCCTTGATATGAAGGAAGATCAACAATATATTTATTATGCTTCCGGTAAATCTGTAGAACAAATCAAGGCCCAACCTCAGGCTGAAATAGTATTAGACGGAGGCTATGACATATTACTATTAACTGATGATGTGGATGAATTTACATTAAAGATGATCGGCACATATTCAAGTGACCCAGACAAAAAGGATGCTAAGGAATTTAAGTCAATATCAGCATCAGGGGATCTAGGCATTAATAAAGACGATGACAAAAAAGAAACTGTGGCTGATGATACTGATCTTGCTAATTTTATAAAAGAGGCATTAGGAGACAAAGTGTCAGAGGTTAGATTCTCAACACGGCTTAAGAACCATCCTGTTTGTCTGACAGAAGTGGGAGAAATCTCTATAAAAATGGAAAAGGTTCTTAAATCAATGCCAAATAACAATGATAACATCAAGGCACAAGTTGCTTTAGAGATTAATGTACAGCATCCAATCTATACAAAATTAAAAAAGCTTTTTGAATCTGATAAAGAGACATTAAAGGAATATGCAACAGTGATTTGCAATCAGGCACGTTTGATCGAGGGTTTATCAATAGACTCCCCATCTGAGCTTGCTGCATCTGTAATTTCATTGTTAGCAAAATAAAATCGAATTAAACAGTTTGTGAGCCGGTTGGACGGTCGCATCGTATGATGAGGAAAGTCCGAGCATCGCAGGGCAGAGTGGCAGGTAACGCCTGCTGAAGGTGACTTTAAGGAAAGTGCAACAGAAATAAACCGCGGGTGAAAACTCGCAAGGGTGGAAAGGTGCGGTAAGAGCGCACCGGCAGTTCGGCGACGAAATTGGCCGTGTAAACCCCACTCGATGCAAGAGAAAAGAGCTAATAGATTGCCCGTCTGGCTCCTAAATCGCTTGAGCATATTGGTGACAATGTGTCTAGATAGATGACCGTGCGCGACAGAACTCGGCTTACAGACCGACTCACAAACTAATGTTTAATAACTAATACTACATTAACAGTATAAACCGCTCTAAATTACTTTACAAATTTAACAATATTTGGTATATTATAATAGCGATACCTTGCGTTAGATATTTTTTCTTTTCTGATGCAATGGCGTATTAGCTCAATATGACAGGAGTTAGAGCGATGGACTCAAACACAAAACGAGAAATTATTTCAAAGTATGCAAGAAATGAAGGTGATACTGGTTCACCTGAAGTGCAAATAGCGTTATTATCTGCGCGTATTTCAGAACTTACAGGACATTTAGCTATTCACAAAAAAGATCATCATAGTAGAAGAGGTTTACTTAAGATGGTAGGTAAACGTCGAAATTTGTTGAAGTATCTTAAAGAAAAAGACATAGAAAGATACAGAATTCTTATTGCAGAGTTAGGACTACGCAAGTAGTCAAGAGCGGGATTTATCCCGCTCATTTCAAGTTAGAAAAATAATTTATATATAAAGATATGTTTTCATAGGAAACAGGAGGATTAATGAAGGATAGTAAAATTTTTACTACGACTATTGGCGGACGCGATGTGTCCGTTGAAATTGGGGGATATTGTTCGCACAGTAACGGCGAATGCCTGATCCGTTGTGGTGACACAGTAGTCTTAACAAATGTAACAATGTCAAAAGACCCACGTGAGGGGATTGATTTTTTTCCGCTAGGTGTTGATTTTGAAGAAAAAATGTACGCCGTAGGCAAAATCCCAGGCGGGTTTAAAAAGAGGGAAGGCAGGCCTAGTGACAAGGCAATTTTGACCTCACGATTAATAGATAGGCCACTTAGACCATTATTTCCAAAGGGTTTTTATAACGACGTAGCAGTTGTTGCTACTGCTTTATCTGTTGATACAAATATTCCACCAGAAGTTTTTGCGATGATTGGTAGCTCAATTGCCTTATCGGTCTCAGATATACCATTTAATGGACCTACAGGTTCAGTTGTCGTTTCGATGATTGATGGCAAGTATATTATAAATCCAGACGTGGCACAAAAAGAGGCATCCAAACTACACTTGACTTTGAGCGGGACTCAAGACGCAATAATGATGGTTGAGGCTGGGGCTGACATGATCTCTGAGGAGGAAATGATCCAGGCTATTTTATTTGGACACGAAGAGATAAAGAAAATAACAGCCTTTATAGATACAATAGTCAAAGCTGTAGGCAAACCAAAAAGAGATATAGAACTTCACCGTGCACCTGAAGAAATCGAGCGCGCTGTAAAAGAGTATGCAAAAAGCAAAGTTGATTATATGTTTGACACTTTTAACAGGAGCGAGAGAGAGGAACGCGAATACATAATAGACAAAGAGATCCTAGATCATTTTGAAGAGATATATAAAGACAATTTAACAGATGTCAAAGATATACTCTATGCAATGAAGAAAGAATGTGTACGTTTTATGATCGCAGAAAAAAACGTACGCCCAGATGGAAGAACATTAAAAGAGATCAGACCCATCTGGTGTGAGGTTGGCATTCTGCCCAGGGTTCATGGGACAGGCGTGTTCACACGTGGTCAGACACAGGTTATGACTACAGCAACACTTGGTACTATTTCTGAAGTCCAAAAGCTAGAGGGATTAGATGATGATTTTTTCAAGAGATACATGCATCATTATAACATGCCCCCATACAGCACAGGTGAAGCTAAGGCGCTTAGGAGCCCAGGCAGACGAGAAATAGGACATGGAGCGTTAGCTGAGCGTGCTTTAGAGCCAGTGATACCTAGTGAAGAAGTTTTTCCGTATGCAATACGTACTGTATCTGAAGTAATATCCTCAAACGGTAGCACTTCACAAGCAAGTGTTTGTGGTTCCACCTTAGCTCTGATGGACGCTGGAGTCCCGATCAAAGCACCTGTTGCTGGGATTGCTATGGGGCTTATAAAAGATGAGGTTAACAATAAGCTACATATCTTGACTGATATACAAGGTATTGAGGATTTCTTTGGTGATATGGATTTCAAAGTAGCGGGTACTGAGACTGGTATTACTGCAATTCAGATGGACATTAAAATCAAAGGGATTAATGAAACTATATTAAGAACTGCACTTGAACAAGCAAGGGTTGGACGTTTACATATTTTAGGCAAAATGAACGAGGTAATAAGTACCCCGCGGGCTGAATTAAGTCAGTATGCACCAAAAATAATAAGTTTTACTATCAATACTAACAAAATCAAGGATGTAATTGGTAGTGGTGGCAAGGTTATTAATAAAATAATAGAAGAAACAGGTGTCAAAATTGATATAAGCGATGACGGGACTGTTTTTGTTGCAACTTCAGACGCTGCGATGGCTGACCGTGCAAAAGCTATAATACTGGCTATTGCTAAAGACATAGAGCCCAATGACGAATTCATAGGTGTTGTTGTTAAGGTAATACAAATTGGGGCTTTTGTTGAACTAGCACCTGGGAAGGAAGGGATGATTCACATCAGTAAGCTTTCCAAAAAGAGAATTGAGCGGGTAGAAGATATCATTGATGTAGGTGATCGTGCTAAAGTGCGAGTTATAAGAATAGATGAAAGAGGCCGGGTTGATTTACAATTGATTGAAAAACTCTAATTTATATAAAACAAATATTGACGGCACACAAAGGGGATAATTTGAAATTGTTCTTTTTTGTGCCGTTTTTCATATAGAAAAACGGTAGCATAAAGATGGTTAAATTAGGCTTATACTACAAAAAATCCTAAAATTCTGTAGTGCTTTAAAACAAAGCATATGTGAATAAAACGTTGTTTATTTAAAGCGCATGATATATAATTATAGAATGACTTTTTACATATAGTTAGATTAACTATTTGGAGGTAACTTGACTAAGGAAATAAAATTATTATTTTTAGGCGGAATTGGTGAGATTGGTAAAAACATGACCGTCCTTGAATATGAAAATGATATGTTGATAATAGATGCTGGATTATCATTTCCTAGTTCAGACGAGATGCCTGGTATAGATTATGTTATACCCGATTATACATATCTAATACAAAATAAAGAAAAGATAAAAGGAATAATATTAACCCATGGGCACGAGGATCATATTGGTGCTCTACCGTATCTGTTAAAAGATATAAATGTGCCTGTATACGGATCAAATTTAACAATAGCCTTAGTACAACACAAATTAACAGAACAAAAAATCGAGAATGTAAAGTTAAACAAAGTGTTGCCATCAGACATTGTGACTCTTGGAAATCTAACTATAGAGTTCATACGTGTGACACATTCTATTGCGGGCTGTTTTGCCATTGCAATCACTACGCCTAAAGGTGTTGTGTTTTTCACTGGTGATTTTAAAATAGATCAAACTCCAATTGACGGAAAGCGCAGTGATTTAGCAAGGATTGCAGAACTAGGGACAAAAGGCGTTTTATTAATGCTACAAGACTCAACAAATGTAGAACGCGATGGCTATACTATGTCTGAGCGCACTGTGGGGGAGAATCTAGACCAAATATTTGCAGCAAACGTCACAAAACGAATTTTAGTTGCAACATTCGCATCTAACATTCATCGAATCCAACAGATAATTAATTGTGCAATAAAGTATGGTAGGAGAATTGCTTTTAGTGGACGGTCTATGGAGAACATTGCTAAAATTGCTGCAAACATAAAGGAATTAAACTACCCTTTTTCTAGCATAGTTGATATCGACAAAATTTCCGCTGTACCAATCGATAAACTGTGTATAATAACTACAGGCACTCAGGGCGAGCCAGAATCTGCATTATCACGCATGAGCATGAATGACTTTAAAAAAGTAAGTATTAATGCTAATGATACGATAATCATATCAGCTAGTTCTATCCCTGGCAATGAAAAGATGATATATAAGCTAATTAATAATCTGTCTAGGTTAGGTGCTGATGTATTATATGATTCATTGAGAGCAGTGCATGTGTCAGGGCATGCGTGTAGGGAAGAACTAAAAATGATGTTAGCGCTTGTAAGACCGAACTTTTTCATACCAATGCATGGTGAATACAGGCATTTAAAAAAGCATGTTGAACTAGCTGAACTTATGGGCGTCCCTAAAGAAAACACTAAAATACCAGAGCTTGGCAGAATTTATGGAGTTTCCAGGGCACAAATTGTGGCGAGAGAAAAAGTTCAATCCGGGAATATTATGCTCGATGGAAATCTACAAGAGAATTCTGAGGTGCTAATAAGGGATAGAAAAACAATTTCTGAGGACGGAATAGTAATAGTCATAGTGACTCTATCTCAAAACGATGAGAGCATTAATCCGCCCATAATTATAATGAGAGGGACTATAATGCCAGAAAATCTATTAGAGACTATTAAGGATTCAATCGTGTCGCATTTTGCGACAACGGGCGTTACTGAGATTGATGTAACTGATGCTAAATCGGTTGTTAGGCGTATTGTATCCAAAATAATATTTAATCAATTTAAACGTAGAGTTATGGTAATACCTATTGTTATTGAAGTTTAGTCCACTAATGACACTACTTTTTTCAATTGTTATGGAGAAAAGCAATGAAGAATAAGAGAACGACAATTATCTTTACAGATGAGCCGTATATAGAAAGCGCACAAGCCATTAAAGATTATCTAGCAACTGATATTAATAATCTCACAATAATAATAGGGGAGGATGAATTTAGGAGCATACCATTCAAGCTAATAGTCGAACGGTTTTTTAGTGAGGATGGAGCAGTTAGACGCTTTGCGCAAAAAACCCGGTTTAAGTTATCTTCATTAATGATGGATAAAAGACCTAAGGGTCTGCCAAAATTTAATTCAAAGAAAGCATCACACGTCACGGCATATAACATACTTATAAGGTACAATCCTGACCTGATAATTCTAAATGATGCCTCATTAATAGAGGATGTTTTAGTAGCTAGAGACAAAGCTATGCCAGACATCCCTATCATAATGGTCATAACAGATTATGTTTTAGATTTGAGGATTGCGGACAACAAAATAGATAAATTTTTCGTAGAAAACATGGCAATAAAGACCACACTAGTAAACAACAATATCCCTGAAGATAAAGTTATAATATCGGATTTTCCGATAAACCCAGTTTTTGACAAAAAAACGAACAAGGCGGCTTTATTTTCTGAATTTGGGTTTAGTATAGATAAACCCTTAGTTTTAGTCTCAACACCACTAACAGATGCCGTGGGCATAAGACAGACATTTGATATATTATCTGAGCAAAAACAGTATTATAATATCGTGGTCGATTGTGGCAAGGACCGCAATCTATTAACTCATGCACATCAGAGCGATTTAGTCGCAATAAATGAGGGAAGATCATCATTCCCATTATATGAGCATGCCTCTATTGTAATAGGCAGGCCACAGCCACTTGCTATTGCAAAAACCCTATATGCGGGTGGACTATATTTTCTGTTAGAGCCTAGAGGAGAGAGGGAACAGCGAATATTCCAATTTTTATCGGCCGCTGGGGTTATTGTGCCCGTTTTTAATATAGCGGCTTTAATTGCTTGTTTGAAGGACTTTTTAGATGACAGTGATGCATATACTACAGTCAGAAAAGCTATAGCAGCACACAATGAAAAACGCCCGCGTGGGGTTTTGTTTAAGAACATAGAGCTAATGCTAGACATGAAAATTATTAATTCACAAAGCTAGTAAGTGAAGGTAACCGCTGGAATTTCGTTGTAGTCTCTATATCCATCACTCATTACTATATCTGTTATTCCGACGCGATAAATGCTACTGTTAGAGTCTTTAGAAAAATTAATTTTAAACAATTCCCCAGATGAAGTTATGATATAATCGCCTTTAGTATAAAAGACTATTTTTATTGTAGTAGCAGTCTCTATATATGTCAAATTAAAGTTTTCAGTATCATAATTTGTAATCCCGTTAAAGACAAGTCCAGTTAGAGAAAGCGTCAAAGAGACACCGCAAACTCCGTTTTCAATGCGCTCTGTGTTTTTTGTAGAAATACTTAGCGTGTTATTTGTGGCACCACTTGCTACTATTCTAAAAGGGGTATCTACATCGCTATCAGATAATATGTCGTATTCTATATTTAATTGAGCACCTTTGTAGGACACAACTAAGATCTTACCAACCCCGGGAGTGTGCGAATCGAATCCAGAGACCATTGCGCGATTAATACTAACTTCCTCGCTTTTGGTTTTACTGTACCAAGCACGTAATTTTGCATCTGTTAAGTCTAATTCATCATCTAGATTATACTGTTCTTTAAAAGAACCATCTGATACTTCTAATCTGATAGGAGTTTTTGAAGTACAGCTTGTTAAAGTAACAAATAATAAAAGTAGTAGTATGACTACGATCAGATAGTTATTTTTCAATGTAATTTTCCTTACGCTTTAGTAATTCATTTGGCAGTATATAATTAACAGACTGTGTTTCATTGGTTGTGTCTTTAGCTCTTGATTTTTTTGCCCAATTAATTAAATCAGTCAAGCTAAAAGTCCCATCATAGTCATAATCTGTTATTTCGGTTTGTCCGTTTTTGCTCAAATATTGGTTTGCTAAGTAATTCAAGTCATCAATATCGAAAACCCCATCCAGGTTAGCATCACCTGCTAGCCATATTGTATACTCTCTGACTACAGTGCCACTTTTGTTAACAATACAGAGGCGTGAAGCGCTAGTTATTGTGCTAACCATATTGGATGTAGTTATAACTGTGCCAGTAGATGATTTGAATACTAGGTCTAAGTATAAAGGATTTGTGAGTATTGCCTTAATGGCAGCATAGCTAAAGGAATTAACTATTGTGACTGATTTAGTAGTATAATTAAAGCTAGCATTACCTGAACTTGATGATACTAACGTGGATTCATGATCAAGGCTTGAAACCGTTACTAAAAATGAAGCCGATTTGCCGCTTTTTGTTAACACCACTTCTTGAATACCGGCGATCAAGCAATTAAAAGATACGGAGACATTTGTTAGTACGTTTTGTCCTGAGTATGTAGACTTATCCCCATTCAAAAATGAGACTTCTACCTCGCCACCTGAAAAGCTTAATGCCTCACCATAATTGTAAACACTAGTTGTAGGAATTTTAGTTATGACAAGGGAGGTAGCACTATTTATTACTGTAACATTAAAGTTTACAGTTAATGTTATGTTTTCACGTACAGGATCAATATAAGAGATAGTGACCGTTTGTGAACCTATTTTAGAGGGATTGTAGTTTGTTGTGTAACCTGCTACACTAGGCGTCTTTAAAGGGAGTGGAGCAGTAGTCTCATCCGCGTATGTGGCTGTAATAAATATTAACAGAGCGGCTCCGTACTTATATTCACTCTGTGACACACTATCAACAGACAAGCTCGCTACAAAGTTTTTTGCAACGAAGGTAATAGCTGGGAATACTATTTTCAATGGGGTGTATGTTAACACAATAGACTGATTAACTAAAGTATATGGATTATAACTAGGTCGGGTTGTAAAATACTCTTGAGTATAGGCTATTGTTTTTGTGGCGCCTGACCGCATATATATTAAAAAAGAAATAGTAGGATCAAAGGAAGAACCATATGGGAAGGATATTTGATCTGGTAAAGATTCAAGTAAACCGATGGATTCTTCTGCATCAATAATAGTTATTTCAATATAGTGCTCTCCTGTAAATCCTAAAACACTACCTATATAAGAATAGGCAACGCTGTGACTGCCTAGCCCTAAATATGCAGTATCTAGAGTATATTTAATATCATCAGTTATGTTAAGATTATCTCCGTATGCCATAGCTGCCCAAAACGTTATATCTAGAGAATCTCCATAGATTACTGTAGAATCGCTTTCAACAAAGACATCAGTCATATAATTGTTTATAATAATTATAGTAGAAAACTCTTCACCTATATAGCAAACTGTATATGTTTGTTCGACACCTATTAAAGTTGGTTGGTAGCTAATCATATCAGTAGTAGGTGTTATTTTATAGGAAGGGTATATTGAGTTAAGCGGTGTTATTTCTAGTTGTATGTCGATTACCTCACCAAATTTATATTGATATTTATTCCCAGTTAATATGCCGTCAAACTCCTGTATAATTCGAGCATAGAGATCTGTGACGATAGCTAATTCTTCATATATGTCTGTAGTGTTCTTAAGAACATATAAAACAACATCAAAGTAAGTATCAGATGAGGATGATTGAAAATTATTGAGCTCATACCAAATGCCATTCGTCTCATAATTTTTTAGTTCAACTTTAACCCCGTTGATCAAAGCAGTTATTGTTATATAAGGGGTTGTAGCGTTTAATAAATATCTATAAGTTCCTGTTTCATCTTCACCTGAAATCTGCAGACTAGCATTGGGAGTTTTTATGTAGATTTCCCTAAAATCTTCAAAAACGTTTAAGGTAGCTGGATCAGTATATGATATTGTAACAGTTTGATAGCCTATTTTGGTGTTATTAAAACCTGTTAAAACACCATCAGTCAACGGGATGTTTTTGATGTTACCAGAACTCATCCGTGCATAAAACATACCCATATGCTTAAAATCATCCCAGAATTCATAAGTGATGTCTATTATGTTGGCATCTATACTTGTAACGAAATCACAAATTATGATGTCATAATATAATTCAAACAAATCATTGTTATAATAGACACTAACCTTTAAAGTAGCAAGACCTATTGAATATTTGTTATAGCCACTAACGTCAGACATAGAGAGTGCTTTGTCTAAGGTAGCCCCAGATGCAAGGTCCCATCTAATATAACTACTTCCTATTGAAAACTCATCCCCATACAAAAACTCGCTCTTGGGTAATATTTTAAACCCGACACTTTTTGCATAATCTACTATTGAAACATTAAAGAATAGTGAAAATCCAAAATAAGATATAGTGACCTCAGAATTAGTTGAGAGAACAGACGAATCAAAGCCAGTAATAAGAAGTGCTGGCAAATCGGTTAATATGTTTACAATATCTCCATACAAAGTGGTTATTTTTATAGATCCATCACTTAAATCCAAAACCTCACCATATCTATAGATTAATTTAGATGGCAAATTTTCCCATTGCACGGCTGTAATCTCATCAGAGACTGCTACTGTACACCACGTAGATATAATTATATTTAACAAAGGATCTATATAGTTGAGTGTCACTTGCACAATCCCAGGGATACTTTTAGCGGCTAAGACCCCAGTGTTTGATACTTCACAAATTGTATCATTACTAACTATCCATGTAAAATAATCAGGATTGAGTCGCGCTCCAGTTGGGAATACTGTAAATCCCAAATTAATACTCTCACCTACAATTACTGCATGCGAGGTTGAATTAAATGATATAGAGGAAGGTGGGGTTAAGACTGCTACTTCGATTGGTTTAGAGTCATAAACCCCACTTTGAATTGATCGGGCTGTGATTATAGCGACACCTAAACCTTTGGCTGTGATCTTTCCGTATTTATCAATAGTTGCGATTGTCTCATCTGATGATGAATATTGAATAGCCTTATATGTTGAGTTTTCAGGATTAAATGTGACCTCAGTTGTAACACGGGTTCCAACCTCAACTAAATTTGATTCTAAGGTCAAAGTAATAGCTTGAGCACTAATATATTCATCATAAATTAAGTTTGGCATAGGAGTAATGATAGGGTATGACGGATTATTAGAACCAGTAAAGAAAACCTCACCATCTGATCTTAAGAATATCCCGTGTCGCTCTCCAGCTGCCATTGAAATAATATCTGCTAGTTCTTGAGTATCACACTGTCCATAAGAATTACTGCCTAATGAGAGTACTGTCCCGTCTGAGGTCAAACCATACAAGAAATCAGTACCTGCAATAATTTTTTGTATCCCTGACCAGCTTTTTACGTTATCCGCTCCCACTATTGAACCTGCTATAAAGACACGCCCTGATGAGTTAAGTGCTGCTGTAAAAGTAGTTCCAGCTACTACAGTAACTATATCACTCCAGCTTGAGGTGTTGAGCTTTTCGCCGGCTTCACCAGAGGTCACAACTGTTCCGTCTTTTTTAAGGCCCACAACGTGCTGGCTCCCAGCTGCAATAGCAATTATATCAGTCCAATTAGATACAGAAATTTGCCCCTTATTATTAAGCCCTGTTGAGACAACTGTCCCATCACTTTTAAGTCCGTACGATGTATACTGTCCTGCAGCAATGTCGATAATTTCACTCCAGCCTGAAGTGTTCAATTCATAGTATGTATCAGAGCCAGCTGCAAAAACTGTCAAATCATTTCTTAATACTAAAGTATGAGTGAGCCCTGCCGCAATTTTTGATGCTGTGTATAACGGGTCTATGATAGCCCATTGCCCTGATGTAAGAGACGTTGTGATAACGATAGATCCATCAATTCTAATGCCCGCTGACAAACGCGGGCCCGCGTAAACAGACGGGTTAGAGTCTAATGCAGTATTTAGAATGTCGGTCCAGTCTATACTATTAGCGTCAATAGGAATTCGATATTCATGCAATGATTTATCCGCCCCCAACACTTTCAAAACCACTATCTTAGGTGTTTGGCTTTTATCTATCAACCCATGGCTAAACACAGAAAAGACTAATTGCCCCTTATTATTTATTATAAACGGAGAGACAAAGTTTCTGTCGCCTTGATTGTAGGTGTTAACAAACTGAAGTCTTTTTAGTGTGTTTGTTGCGATTAGATTATTTGACTGTGTTCTCAATTCAATTGATATAGATAATATATTTTGCAATGCTATGTCATCTACCCACATGTCGACAAGTACGCCAGAATACGTATTATTTACAAGCGATGCTTGATCAAGCTGTATTTTATTATTGAAGTAATTACTATCTATAGAATAATCTTTACTGAATTTTACAATAAAGTCTATACTTTCCGCATCGATAGACACAGCTTCAATTATTATTCCACTATTGGTGCCGTCCGAGAAATGCAGTGAGTTATAATCATAACTTGAGGCCCCGGTGAATTTACCAATCGAGTTAAAATACTGATTATTGGGTGATAGCGCTGCATAATTTAGATCTAGTCTGCTCTTTGCATACGTTGCACCCGTTGCAACGGAGGGTCTAAAAATATACACTTCATCAGGATTATTTGAATCTTTATATTTAGCATACAAATTGCCTTCTTTAGCTTGTGTATTAATTCTGTATATTATGAGTCCAGTCCCAGGGATATCTGCATCATAGTCACCTGACACGTCAGGATTTCGATATTCAGCCATAAAGTACTCATTAGCTCTTCCAGTTAGGATCTTTATAGCTATTGGGTCCATATTACTTGCAGTTGTCACTGGGGTTAAACTAAACGCCCCTGAGTCCGTGACTGTTATTATACTATCTGGGTTGATCCCGTTAAAATACTTATCTCTTGTATAGACTAAAGGGTATTGTGGGACTTTATTATTTGTAGCCATCAGATCCCAATTCCCAACTGGCACAAAATCACTTGTGTTGTGATAGAGATCAGGCGCGCCTAACACATGCCCAAATTCATGGCACACTACACCATAATTAAAATCACTAACAAAATTGAATGTATATTTAGCGACATCCATACCATTTATTTGTGGAGATTGTATGCCTACACTCTGTGTTATAACTTCCAAATTCCATGCATGTGGCCATAATAAACCACCGTGAACGTTATTATCTGCGCCACTGACAATAAAACTTACGGAATCGATATTTCCATCATCATCCAAATCGAGGTCGTAATCAGAAAAATCTGTGAATTTGGATTTTATTGAGTTGACAGCAGCAGTTAACAAACGCGCTTCTCTATTAGTTCTAGTGTACGAATCACTAACAGCATAATATGATCGCTGGTATCCGTCCTGATAAATTGCACTAACTGTGCCTCCAGAGTTTGGGAGTAGACTATCAACATTGACATATCCATATGATATGTCAGAGTAATAGTCCTTCATCGAGTTAGCACTACTATTGAGGCGCGACGCAACTATTGTGTCAGCTGATGCAATCAAATCGTTTTTAAGGGATGTTTCACCAGCAAAGCAGATAAAAATAACCAAATTCTTTATTTCAATCTTATCGGTGCTGATGGTTGACGTGTTATCTTCAGAGTTTTTAAGATTCTCAAGAATGCCTGAAGTATCGTTATTTATGTACTCTAACACGAATTCTGAGTTTTTAACTGTATCGATTTGATAGCGTGTGATTTTATTAACTGCCGCAATTTTAAGGTTACTGCTTTTTATAATATCAACGCCTGAGGATATTACACGCCCTGCGTTATCTAGTGTAGCATAATAAATACCATTTGATTCTTTTAATAATACAAAACCATTAGTATCATGATAATATTGAAAATCGGACTCGCCACTTTGTAGAATATTATAGTCAATACCATCGATTAAAAAATGCCTATCATATGTGTAAAGGCCAAAATCAGTTGTAGTATTTGTAGAATCTTGTAATGGAGAAACGCAGAAAGCAATAATTAATGCAAAAATTAATATTTGTAGAAGTATTATTTTTTTACTCATATCACCCTTTTGTATCTAAACATGGTTAACATTGGCTGGTAGAAGAAATTAATACATTCTACCAGCCATTAATATTTAATTAGGCTACAATATCTATTGCTACTACTATTACTGAAGACGCATACGTAGATTTCTCAGTAAACGGGGAGAACTCTATAACTAACGTATATCTGCGTCCAACAATACTTGTGTCAATTGCTGAAATGCCACCAGATACTACGCTTCCAAATTGCATTATATTATTTTTTGCATTAAATTGCCAGCCCCCGCCCGTTCTAGCTGTTTGATAAACAGTAGCACTCTGCCATGGTAAGGTATAAGTCAGAGTAGCATTTATGTTAGAAACCGATGTGGCCCCAAGACCTCCAAAGCCACCTATTGCGTAACCAGGTCTTGTCATCTTTAGTTGTATCAAGGGCAATGCAGTCAGATCAAATCTGTTATTAGCTTTTAACTGTATGATTATTGACTCTTCTTGAATTGATACAGGATCTTTAATGCTCGCTATTGAGCTCTTTAAGAATCGTATATTGCTACTACTCCAATCAATATAACCATCTGATCCAGTTCTTGATTGAAGTTTAGTTGGATATTTCCAAACAGACTGATTAAGATTAGGTTTGAATGCTTTATATGCATTATCATAATCTGGATTATAAATATATGCCGGCTGGGTTTTTTTGTTATTTGTATAGCTAGTTATTGGTTCGGTAAAATTTAATGTTCCTTCCACATTATGCTTATAAGATGTATCCGTATCCTTATAAGAGATAAAATAGATATATCCAGAGGCTTCACCAAAGGTGTTAGGATATGCCCTTACGGAATCAGTTTGCCATTCGACATATGAAACGTCACTGAATGAAACATTAAAATCGGTTAAGTCCCCAGGATTGGAGGATGGTGATATTCCATTAGCAACAACTTGAGTGTTGGTAGATCTTGTTATAGACTTATTACCATCAGGTGCGGCCCCTTCGTTTGTGTTGATTATAGCAAGTTCCCCTCCATTCATTTTATAGGTTATAGGTATTTGATCACTAAGAATCCCGCCAGCAAACATTTGCTGGAGTGTGGTAGGTAGTGTGTACTGAGTTCCTACTTGAAGTGTGACAAGAGACGGGATGGTTTGATTAACCCAAGCATTTGTGTTAGTCGTGAATGCCCATTTGATTTGTTCCCCGCCCTTGCCTCCGAGGGTCAAAATTGCGTATTGAATGGAATCACTTGATGAAAAATCTATATCATCAAAACTCCATTTATTGTAGCTGTTATAATAAGTCCCACCTCCTGATATGTTATCAAACACATAAGTTTGGTCATTCTCACTAAATTTAATTGTGTATTTAGCATTAGCAACACCGTTAGAGCTAGTAGATACTGTTACATTAGTCATTTTCATGTAATTATTAGCATTTGGTAACAGAATTATTTGATCCTCTGCGTAGCTCCTTGTGCTTTCGTCAAACACAATACTGTCAGCCATCATCCAAACTGTCACATTGAATTCGAATGAGAAACTTTGATAATCCATATCGATTTGGAATGTATTAGTGAGCGATTCACGGTTGTAGTAAATGTTTGCAAAATTGTTATTAGCATTCATCCAGAATAGATCAATCCCTTTATAAGACTCATATTGGTCAAGGGCTGTACTATCAAATGTATCATAGCGGGAGGAGACATATAAAGTTACTTTGTCTGGTAGTGGGATTCCACCGATCGTGATAAAATCGTATGGATTTGCTATATCAAACACGAAATCGTTATCACCATTGCCATTAGCATTATTTCTGCCTATATAGGAGCTTGTAATTTTATGTTCCTCATAAAGCCAGGTTAAATAATCAACATACGTACCACGATACGAACTACTTTCATTAGATACATATGCTGTAATGCCTTTGATATATTGTTCTTCAGAGGTAAATGTTATTTTTGCTACTTGTCTCCCGTCCGCCCCCATTGAGAAGCCTGGGATTGTCATCACAAACCTAACGTCCCCACCCTTATATGTGAGTGATCTAGAGACATCTAAACTAAATGACATACTGAGATTTCTATCTTCATCTTTGAGATACTGATAAAAAGTAGTATCAATCATGTCATCTGCTGACCTGTTCATGATTACTTTTATAGGTTCACCCTCTTCAGTGGGTATCTCGACCACAATGTTATTGGCGTTGCTGAATAAAGTCTTGCCAACGGTTTTGGATAAATCCCCATCGTTTATATAGTCATACGGCTTTAGAGATTCGTTGTTAATGATATAGCCTGCCTCTAGTAATTTGTCTTTAAAATCTGCGCTAACTGTGCGGTTTAAAACTTTAACATCGAATGTCACAGTTTGCTTAAAACGACCGTCTTGCGTTGAGACAGTAGCCGTAGCATAATATGCTATGCCACCTCGATAAATAACCTTTATCCCAGAATCTGTCCAGGTGACTAACAATTTAGCACCATCCTGTTCTGTAGAGAAATCTGCGTTGTTAGTGATGACTGGATTGCCACTACCTAGGTAAGCTGGGGCAAAACTTGTGTTGCCGCTTTGTGGGAAGAAACCTCCATTTTCTGGATAAGGCTTGAACGGGTCAATGATAAACCCTTGATTAACACCAATATTCCCATAACGTCCATCATCAATATAATTTTTAATATCTTTAGTATCAAACAAGGTTGTTATAGTTCTATTAATATAAGTGATTGGGATAATAATCCTTTGAATGCCACCATAGTCGTTTCCTATGTCAGCATATAATCTAGTAATCCCGCCAGTGTATGTGAGTGACCCTAATTTCTTATCGCCCTCATATACATAAATTAAATCCTTGCGATCGTATGAAACATTTAATTCAAATTCAGTTTCGCTGTTAGCTGTAACTATTTTGGTAATATTTTCAGCTCCATCACCTACTGGTGATGCCTCGTATTGGGAGTCAATCCCATAAGGATCAATTATTTGAGCGTCCAATCCAGACACATAAGTCATATTTAATATAGTAGTATTAATTGTAATTTTGAACGATGTGTCCTTTGGTACATACGGATTATCAGCTCCAATCTTAAATGTTAACTCTGCTACAATATTGCGTCCTGTATAAAGATTAGTCAAATTAGTGGGATATCCAGTTCTAGAATCATATATGTTATAGTTACTAGAAGAAAGATCATAGGTATACTCTTTATCGCCCGCTGTAACTTTAAGTGATGTAAAATATGAAAAGTTAGAACTCGTGAAAATTTCTGAATAAGGCCCATCGTATGGATTAAAGATAATAGATGTTGATCCTGTATTGAGATGTCCATCTTTAGATAGGTTTGATATAGTAGTAGAAGTATCGTCAGATTTAACGAGATCCAGATTGGTAATTGTACGATTTTTAACAGTTACAGATAATTCGATGGATTGCTCGGCGGTTCGCACCTTGTTGCCACTAGAATCAGTGTACTCATAGAATATTGTGACCACAGTTGCGGTATTTTTATTAACACCAAAATCTCCACCCGCTAAAGTCATCTCAGCCCAAGTGCGCACAGGGTTCCAATCTACTGAAACTAGAATAGGTTCAGTATTACCTTTAAAGTGTGCTATCATTTGAGACGGCAAGCCATTAGTCTCATTATTTATAGCTAGCGGTATCCCCTCCATCGGATCGATACTAATGCCGGTAAGTTTATTGTTCTCGTCTTTTAATAATAAGGATGAGGCAACACTATCTACCTCAATATAATCTAACACAGTAGGTTTGATTAGAATATATACGATTATTTCTTGACTAGTTAAATCAATATTTTCAGAGTTAGAAATCACAGCCCATACTTCATATAGACCACCTGCATGGTTGTATACAATGTTTTCAGTGCCTTCCCATTTGACATCCATTTCAGAGGTACGCCCGTTTTCGAACAAGACTGTAGCACTTGAAATCTTTGAAAAGTCGATAGGCGAATATACATTCCCTTCTGGAGCCTTAGTAATACCACTAGCAAGTGCAGGCTCTAGTTGAATTTCTGCTGAGAATTGTTGTCTAGACTCAAGTAACAACTCTGTCTTATATTGATCGCCAAAAATGTCTTGTAGTATCAGTTTTTGAGTGAGACCAATCCCAAAATTCTTAACGCCTCTTTCATACGTCTTGCCGTTTAAGAATGACGTAATGTCAAGGTCCCCGAGCAAGTCTGGTAAGAGGATATTAAGATTTGTATAAGAATTTCCTGTTGAGGTATTTATTTCAAAGTCCAAATTAGTGTGGCCTGGGAATAGTGCACTCAGTAATTGCTCATCTATATCTTTATATGGATCAATAGCCTCGATAAAATCCTTTAGAGCTAGAACACTGTCAATTAGTGAGATTGTCTGAGTACCAGATTGTGTATTATAGGTTAGAGAGATGATAGACTCTTTTTTAATCGTTATGGCTAAATCTCTTTCTATATAGCCAAATGCAGGTGTCCCTATTTTTGATTTAATAATCATTTTAGAGGCCAGCGCATAATTGGATGTGTTAGTTATATCTAGTGAGTTTTCAAGATCATCGTAGAATGTAATAGAAGTATAATAAATAGGCACAGTGATAACATTAGACTGGTCATCATTTATAGTATAGTCTAGTTTTGCAGATGTTGGCAGTATCGAATTGAAATCATCGAATGCGTTCAGCGAAAGATTATCCATATCAACTTGCACGTTACTAGAGTTATAATAAGTGGTAGATAACACATTAAGTGGTGATGGGTTTATAAACTCAACAGCAATTCCTTTAACATTTGTATCTCTCGACACAGGAGTTATGAACCCACTAACACCGCTCTTTTCATACCAACCAGATTCATCAAAGGTAAAGCTAACTGGCACATCTTTCGAAATGGTATAACTCTCTTTGTACACAGCAGTAAGAGTAGATGGTAAATCACTAGATAACGGATTGATAGTATATTTACCTTCAGAAATCTCCTCAAAACTGACAACTGACAGATCTAATAAGACACTCGACAAATCAACGTTTAACCATTGAGTCCACTCCCCATCACTACCTGTAATTTTCACATAAATGTGCATAATCCCTGTCTTGTCAACACTCAAGCCTTTAGAGTCCTTTTGTTGAGCGGACAGCTTATCTGGGTCAATGACAGTTAAATCAACGTCCCCATAATACCAGTCAGTGATCGTGAAATGTTTTTCAACTTCGGCAGTTAATGTAGTGCCACCATTATTGTATATAATGCCATACTTAATTTGATCTATCAAGTATGCAATACTGCCAACGACATTTTTATCCGCATCAGCATAATATTGATTTACGAAACCATCATCTGGCATTTTGAACTCTATTATTTCCGCAACTTTAACTTCTAATTTTACATTTTGAATTATTGTAGCTCCTGCATATTCGTCATTTAACACATATCCCAAATAATATGTTGAGCGGTCGGTAAATGATGGAGCTATTAACTCGATTTTATCGTATGATGTCACATTAAGAATATAATTTTCACCAGTTTTGTCAAACTTATTAGTATAGTTAAAGTAGTCAATAATATATGTGACTGGGGTATCGCTTTGTATGTTATTTGCCCCAGTATCAAACATTATTTTTTCTGATCCACCGAGCGTGAGCACACTATATGGAGTGATAACAATATTTAGTGCACTATATGGCACACGTCTATACACCTTGTATATGACATCCATTCTTTGGAGTTCTCTCTTATTGCCACCATCTGTAGTATATAATATCATTGGTGCCACATAATATTTGAAAGCGCCATTTTCGTCTATATTTTTAGGATCGGGTTCAAAATCATATCTTATATTAAGATTACTAAGATCAATTACGAAATCTTCATCTTTTATGAGTGTTTTATGGCCTGCTTCCTCATTAATATAATATGCTGTTATTGATTCTGGAATATTCAGAGTAGAATCTGCTGTAAAAGGAATATAATCATCATAATAGCCCTGTGATTCTTGGGTTTGTTGAATGTCAGTATAACCAAACAACCGCGATGAAATCTCGAACACAACCTTCAAGCGTTGATAACCACCAAACTTGTCTTGGATCGTATAATAAACATTAAATTCTTGGACATTTTTACCAGCCTCGAAAACTGATTCAGGATCAAAATTATTTAGAGAGGACGCATCAATATCTACTATGTCCCAATAAATTTGTTCTTCACTATCACTATAATGAGCTATAATTGTAGTAAATGAATGGGCCGCATTTGCAGGGTCAGAGAATATAGATGTATCAAATTCAATCTCACCATTAGTAATGGTAATCTTTCCATCCTGATAATCGGTCGTTGAATCAAATGAGGTAACAGTACGATCTAGAACTTTAATAGGCAATAACATCTCCGCATAATCGCCAGTTGTTGCCACTCCACCATTAACCCTATATTTTAGTCTAAGATAAGCAGTGCCACCTGAGTAGATAAGACCTTCACTTTCTATACTCCACAAAAGGTCATTGAAGATCATTCTCTTATAGATAAATGTCCGGGTCCCATCATCTACATCAGTAGACTGGTTATTGCCATATATCTTAGTAAAGCTCTGTAATGCACCTGTCCCCTTGTTTTGATAACTGTCTTTGAATGTATATTCAAATAAGGATGGTAAAAGCGCAATATAGGCAGCCTCATCAAAGGTAGCGGGATCAATTACCGACAAATCAAGAGGAACGTCGAGGATATCACCTACCTCGTACTCCCCTCCAAACAAAGTTTTAAGGTGTTGAATGTTTGATTCTGTCACAACAAAATTATCTATTATAAGCATGCTCTCGACTAGAGTAGTACTACTGTCAAGTGCGTCATAGCCGTCATTGTCTAGTTTTATTATTGGTTTAGTAGCATCTATAGTACGTCGTCCACCTTCTAAAGTAACTTTAATCTTCGTGATAGTACCATCTGCATTTTTGCCGTAGGTTTCGTTAGCACAATACCCACGTATATAATAGATTATATCCTCACTAGAGACGACAAATTTAACCTCGCTCATATCCCATGATACTTGTACCCCAGTTGAATCTGAGGAATCACCATCAGCAAAGTATGCATAATTGCGCGTTGGTAGTATATTAAGCACAGAGGCCACATCATACTCACCCACGGCATTCATATTGTGCCGTGAGGCGCCATTTTCGCTAGCCCAAGTCCCTCCGTATGCTGTGAAATCAGCCGGATTGTATGGGTCGTGGAACACGATTTCATTAGGTGGGGTTTTCATGTTTACATTTAATGAGCCGCCTTCACCTGAATCCCACGCGGTGAAGAATGAATTGCCATCGAGAGTTAATACCCTCTTAAGTTTGATCCCTGAGTTGTTTATATCAAGCTCCATGAAATGATCATTTTTAGCTGACATTTCGTTTATAAGCACTTGCTCTATTATTTTAGTTGTTGTGACGCCACTTCGGGTCTTATATTCATGATCTATTGTAATGGGTGTCACGAATGTAGGATAAACAAGGGCATTGTTATTATTGTAATAACTACGTTCAGAAGAGTTGTATGTCAAAACATTACCACCGTTATCATAGAATTGTTCTGAACCATCTTTGCTGTATTGCCTATCATAATATCCATACACATCACGAATATACATAGTAGACAGTAATGTTTTAGTTAGAATATCGTTTTTAGTCACGTATTCATAATCAGAGATAACCAAGTAAGAATTAACAGTATCTTTTGCAATCCATCGCTTAATCATATCATATGTATCTTTATACTCGTCTTTTACTGTACCATCCGCATTGAATCTTATCAAATCAGCACGGAGCTCAATAGCATTTGACTCCCATCCGTTTGATGTGTTGTAAATGTCTTGTGCTTTACCTTCCTCTGTTATATATGATGCACCATTAATGAAAAGTATAATTCTATCAACGATCGTTGTCGAGTTTGCATTCAGTACTATCTTAGCATACGCAGAATAGTCGTGGAAGTCTATTTCTCTAGCATATCCATTAATGATTGAATAGGAGTCATCCATTTCAGGATCATCCTTAACCTTTTCTCCAGAATCAACAAGGCTAGGATTTTTTGAGCTAAGCCCCAGAAGAGTTGTCCCCGCCCCCAATGCGCCTTCGTTGTCCAAAATATCTCTAATTTGATCTCCAGCTACATACACGGCATCGCTTAATGCTGTAGGTATTTGTTCCTCCGCTTCTAGATCATATAGATTATTGCCATCAAGATCTATTTCGTCATACCATGAGTATCCTGAAATAAGAGGTAGCGCATGTGAGAATATGCGCGAGAATTGATCTATCAATGAATCTAACCAGTTTGTGCCTGCAATTTCCAATAGATCTATTATAATACTAGGAATTGGCAAGCTACCATCCATAGATCCTGATAAAAGCATGTTCATGACGTATGATATAAACCCAGCAGGCATTTTTGCACCACCTGCCAGATAATTCAGTTTATAATCATCCTCAGTTTCATACATGTAATCGTACACGTATTGATCCTTATTTTCGTCAAAATCACCCTTATACATTAAAATTTCCTTGGCCCCATCAGGAGTTCCAGCAGGTTCTCTTAGAATATCAACCACGCGTACTCTACTGTCAGGTTCTATTGATATGCACCCAATCATAGGCAATACGATGTTGTTTATCATAGCTACTAAGTCGTTCACAAACCCCGAATCAAGCCATGCTTCGATGTATGTGACATTATTACTCTTGTCATATGCTCCATTCATATAGCCTTCTATATAATTAATAAACGGTGCATATATTACTTGATCTTTTGTATCATTCCAAGACGTGCTTGAAAAATCGAAACTTCCAGAGTCATCAAGCGAGGGCATTATGGCTTTTAGCAGTGTGGTTGAGAACGAACCACTTGCAAAATAGCCTTGCAAATCTGATTGTGTTAATTGCGTTGTTCTTCCTGTTACTTCTCTGACTAAAGTATCTAACCATTGGTAAGAGGTTGCAGGGAACGGATATCCGTTTATTAAGGACGGATCTGTATAACCAGGATCCGTTGATGAGGATGTGCCAACACCTTCGTCTAGCATATCAGCACCTAAACGTATTCGGACACCTTGAATCATGCCAGCAGAAGAACTAGTCTCCATTTCTGTCCAATGCGTTGGGCGCTTTTTAAGGATGATTTCATTTGATGTAACATTCACGTTATACGAGGTCATCGAAAAAGAGCCATCATAATCAAAATTCACGTAAATCTCAGATCTGAATTTTAGTACATAAGTTGTATTAAGTGCTAGATTGCTGATAGTGAACTGACCATTAGAGAATTGGCTATTCCCATTGCCATCGCTATTAGATAAGTAGTTTCTCGGAGTAAAGAGATCAATAATCCTCGCATCATTAGGAGAATAATCATAATAGTATCTCTGTTTAGCGGTGCGATCCGGGGCATTAGGGTACGTTACCGTTTCGTAGTACAAACCATCATGGTTATCGCCTTTCATAATGGTATGGTTATCAGTAGATAATTCGAGCCATACTTCTACTCCACTTGTAACTGGAACTAAGGGAGCTTCCCTAAAAGCGATTACAATTGCATCACTTCCTGGATATCTACGAATCTCGTAAATGAAAGCTTTTGCCTTTTCATTTCCAGCATTCTCATTATAATCTAAATAGTGTGTAGTCCCCTCCAAATGAGTCTTGATTTTGTATAATTCATATTCTTTTTGCCCAGGACCTGGCGTGTTATACATTTCCTCAAGGCTTTTTAAGAATTTTTTATATTCTGAGAGTCCTACGTCTTCAATGATCATATATACAACTTCACCAGTACTCTTATAGGATACATTTCCCTCATTATAGTCACCTGGAGCATACTTTCCAATACTAATACCATTATCATTTAGAAAAGCTGTAAAATCAGCGTTTGGATTTTCATTTATACTTTGGATATTTGAAATAGTATTAAAAGAAGAATTGTTAATGATATTAACATCATCGCGCGTCATCAACGTGCCTGTAATACTGCCTTTGTCATTTGGCCCTTGTTCAAAGTTGATGTCCGATATTTCATGATTACTATTGTAAACATAAATTGTGACAGGAAGAAATAAAACAGCATATTCGTTTGAATTTTTGGCATCCTTGACGATAACTTCATGTTCTATCCCAGACAATACATGTGTGGGAGGGAGCTTAAAGGTATATTCCCCGTCCTTGGTGAAGTTATCAGTATATACATATTCGAGTTCACCTGACTGCCTATTTGTCGCATTAATCCCAACTTTTCCACTATAAATGGGTTCTGTTGCCTCATTAGGGCCATCAGGGACAGTGATTTTTCCTTTTATAGTGATGCCCACATATTCGAATATAGATTCTGGATCCAATTCATAATCAGCTTGAACCGCAGGGGCTGTGATATATCTAACTACCTCGATGCGGGATTTAGTTTCATCCACCTGAGGTAGATTCAATGGGTTATAATTATCAGCCTCAATGTCTATTATATGTGGTCCTACCGGCACATTAATGAGATAATAACGCCCGTAGTTATCAGTTGTCGTTGAATATTGTGTATCTTCATCAATAGTTATTGTGACAGTGGCTCCAGGAATTGCTTTTCCATAATCAGAGTCTGTGACTTTACCATAAACTGTATTGTATCCGTAATTGCCGCTTGAATCAATCTCAGAGTCCCGCGATGGAATTAGACCCTGTAGGGTGTCCCACAATCTAGCAAGAACAATACCATAAGTCAAACCGTCAATCAATTCGCCTAGCTTGAATGGATCACTGCTTGTGCCGCCTAAAAGCAAAGGCAGTAGTGTATTTACTAGCGAAGTTAATAAACCTGCAGCCCCATCAAGGACACCACCATCTAAAAGTGCATCCAGGAGCTCTTCCATGTGTATCAACAATGCATTACCGAGATATATTTTTAACAAATGATTTGCTAAGAATGCAGTAGCAGTCATAGCACTCCAGTCGGATGAGCTACTGCCATTATATATATTATACGGATCCGCTGAGGAAATTTGTGTCAATTGTTCGATTTTAACATTAAGTCTGTTGACTTGAGTTTTGGAAATATTAACACGCAGGCGTTTGTATTCATTAGTGAAATAATGGGGTACAAATGTTGTCTTTTCATTGTTAGTGAGCAGCACTCCAAATAGCCATGATATATCAACTCCATCCAACAGACCCCCTACCAAGTCAGATATAACATCAGCCCCAGAGATTTGCGCTGGGTTTCCTAATTCAAATCCAGTATTACCTTCATAATAACTATATATAGGATCAATCTCACTACGCTCATCATCGCTTTTATATGCATAACCAGGGTAGTATGGTCCAGTGCCACTATCATTTATTATATATCTAAGATCTCTAATATACCAATAATCAGCACGCTTATCGAGATAAATATATAAATCTTTGAGCTTGAGTGTATCAATCAGGGTATTCATCAATGTGCCTATGTCGATTGGTAGATCCCCTCCATTCAGCAATTCGGTGAATGTAGTGGCATTGAGATTAATCCCAGTTAGTGCTCCATATGTTGATACTACAACTTCTGTTGACGGCACCTTAAAAACAGATGTGTTTGCTTTGCTACCGATTCCTAGTCTAAACATATCTTGGGCCACTGTTATGGACAAATTATTATTATCAGCATCCAATTTTACACGTAGTGCTAAGTTGTTAAGGCCGTATGAGAGATTTGTTGAAATCCTGATGTCGTTAATGTCTGGCAACACATACCCAGTTAACAAACTACCCAAAATACCAACATTTGGATTTAGTGTAATTTCATTATTACCTAATAAGATGCGCAGGAGTGGCTGATCTGTGGAAGTCAGCAACTCAGATGCATTCATGTACCTTTCTAGTCCAGTCTCTTCTAAGTTAGAAGGCGCAAGCAACTCAGCCAAATTTATGCCGTCTTGATCGAGCATGCCAGATGTAAACACATTGATTATGCTCATTAAATCAACACCATTTATTGCGGCCTTAAATAAGCCTAAACCCTCTAGATCAACATACACACTGTTCGCTTGAGCCATGTAGTAAATTGTCATAAACGGGCTATCATTGTATGACAAGGCAAGTTTTAATGTGGATTCTGATAGATCTGCTAAATTAATATATAATTTAAGAGACAAGGAAAAGACCAAAACACTATCTTGCAAGTCAAGATTAACGCCACCCTCTGGGATGCTTAGCATGTTTTCGATCATGATCTCTAGGGCCCTGATCTGATCTGTTTTTTCACCGTCAGGCTTTTTAGTTTTTATACGTATTTCAAGATCAAGAGACAAGCCCAATTGAGACAAGATCGATATATCCTCATATATTGATAAAGTTTTCTCGTCGATTTGGATATTTGATGTAATATTAGTTTTAAAGTTAGAATAGCCCCGCCTATAATTGAAGCCAATTCTGAATGCCTGTTCATAAGGAGTATCGTCAGTTAAACGCAAGATTAACCCCGCGAGATCTTTAGCATCTATACCAGTGGTTGCATTAAGACCCTCAGACAAACTCTGAGACAGCGTTGTATAATCATCTATTGTGACTCTCCTGAATGTAATATACCACCCCGATCTACCATACCCGTCGTCTAGGACTTGATATACTGCACTAATTAAAAGAGATTTGAACTCATCACTAAATGTGATAATCGAGTCAATACCACCAGCGCCAGAGGGCCAGGTACTCTTATAATTTAAAGTAGTCATTTTTTTGTCTTTTAGTGACAAACTGATGTCTGACAAGGTTAAGACGTTTTGAGTACTATTTTCTGATACACTACTCACAACGAGGGCCGCCGTGTCATTTGAATAGAAAGCAAATATGCCAGTGGCGGTAACAGACGCACCCTCTATCTTTTCAAATGTAGTATATTCAGTTTTGTCTAATTCATCATCAGCAAAACCAATCTGCAGGTTGTTGAAATCTGGCATTTTGAATGATTCCATTCCAGCAATGCCGGCAATCAGGTTAAATGCCAATGCACCAGTTATCGCAAGAGTCAATTCGCTCCTTGATGCAGTCAAGAGTAGAAGTGGAACACCAATAGGATAATTCCTAAGGTCGATTGCATTTACTAAACTAAAATCTTCTGCATTTTGTGCTCCAGAATCATCTACAGCCCCAGGCACTATAGTGCCTAAAAGCTCCTTAATTAGTCCTCCAATTTGCATGCTTTCAAGCTTGATTGAAAGATCATTTAAAAGCCCTGATAAGTCCACATAAATTGTACCTTTTTCACCTGTATAATCCATTGCCCCAATGTATGTGATGAGAGCCATAACCCGTCCATTGTATGTTATCTCGAGCTGGATTCTCAAGTTTTCAATCGCACTAAAATCAATGAACATCTTTAGTGAAATGCCAATTACTATATTTATATCCTCACTTGGTTGTAATGCGATATTGATAGATGCAAGTGTTGATAACAAGGAATTATTGTCAGAATTAAGCATATTGAGGAGTGATGATGTTAATGGTGACAAATCAAACAACCCGCCTAGTGTATCATCGATTGTCAATTCGAAGTAAACCTCAAAATCCCACTTAAAATCCTCTAGTTTATTGAATGCGTTGAAGAATTCATCGGCTTGAGCCCGATCTCCGTCGAATTTGTTTAAGAATATATCCTCTTTATTAAGACGGATATTTAAGTTAGTTATACCCAGATAGACGTTAAACATGTTGGTAATATTTATTATGGATATTGAGAACATGTTTACTCCAACAGGGGCTATTTTTATCAGTACGTCGAGTTTAGATGCAATGAGATTCCCATATATATCACGGGAGTTAGCCGTGACATGTTTAGTTAGTGTATAAACCCCATCTTTGCCAATCAAAGTGTATTCATAGGCCATTATTTGTTGTGCATAATCAAACATGATTGTATTGACAGTTTTATCTGCATCATCACTTACATAATACAGTATGTGTGCAGCATCTTGATTTAAGAGTGAATCGTAGAATCTGAAGGCTTGAAGCTGGATTAATCCTGTAGCTTGAGGAACCACTAGTGAAGAATCTATGCTTTGAATAAATTTATCTAGTTCAGAATTAGAATCAACAGTCCACTCTGAATTATCGATTGTAGCCTTATGCAACAAACCCAATGAAAGTGTACCTTGTGTAAGAGTTGGATCTATAGAATCAGTGACCGCAAATATCACGATTTGAACGATTTGACTAGGGTATACACTTACAGCAATTGCAAGATGATTTTGGGCTTTTGTGACTTTTAGTGTATAGATATCATAATTGCCTACCACTGTTTTCTTTTTGTCATTGCCATACAAACTAATTTCTTCTTTTGAAAATGTGGTAGCTGTGGCCGCATTTTTAAGTGCTGTAACTAGAGAATTTGACGCACTAGTACTAACGCCAGACCACAAAAGCATAACGCCTTCATGGTTTTCATAATTAAGGTCAAATACGCCTATCAAATCGCCATATTCTGTAGTCAAATATGAATCACTTGTAATATCTATATTACCAATTGTAGTAGGAATGGTTGTACCTTTATATGACATCTTTGTTGTAACAGAACCAAACAGATACTGTGTCTCGTCTAATGACATCTGATTATCTAAAGATAAATCCATGCGCAACGCATTTTCCATGAAATCAATTGATAAAGCAACTCTACCAATCTCATCAAAAGGAAATCCAAATAATTGGTTCAAAAGTGTTTGAATTATCGAGTTAGCAACGACGACTACAACTTGGCCTTTGACTATGACAATACTCTCAAGTAGTGTAGCCCACCATGCATCCTCAGTCTCATCAGAGCCAGGCAGAGGATCATCAGCATTCTGTGGTTCAACTCCTTGAGTGTCTGTATTAAACAAATTCAAGATATTAATACTTAAAAACTTAACTAGAGATTCAGAAGTTAGCACAAATCCGTCTCCGATTGCAGGGATTTGCACGTATATTTGGGGGTTGATCCCATCAATAGTCGCACCATTAGGGGCTGTAAGATTCATGAAATACAATTGTATTACTGCATTCCCGTCAGAATCAATTAGTTCTGCCATCACGTCTAGTTTTAGACTTGAAATGTTTCCAATATCAACTGAGGCCGCAAGTCTTAGCGTTATGTCCCCTTTCATGTCATCTAGCACTTGGATAAAGAACGCAGTAGTAGAATCTAATTCCAAATCAAACAATGCGCTCCAGTCTAGGATAAGTTGTCTAAATTCCCAGCCTAGAACAATATCAATGCCCACTGTAACTGTTAAACTTGCTAAATCAAGGCTGTTAATGTCAAGATTGAAGTAGTCAATATAAGCATCACCTATCTCTTCTCCCTGGCCTGCCACTTCATCGTAAAAACTTCGATAGCGTTCTGGTAATATTGAGAACTTTGTGTCATGCAGTAGTGACAATGTAATATCATAACCAGCTGCAGGCAACATGACCCCGCCAATTTCGTGGAGTGGATTTTGTTCCTTGAATATATTGAATTTTATGCTAAACGATTCAGGATCGCCGTTATCATCGGTTGAACCGTAATATACACCAAACTCAGCGCCATCAACTATTTCAGTGAAAATGACATCAAAAGCAATTTGATCTAAAGGAGATCCTATCATGCCACCTAATGCAGTCATGACAGCTATTAAAAGTTCGTTAGTGATATAAATGGAAAATGCTTCTGAGTTAAGCTTGATTAGTGAGTCCAGATTTTGTGCCGCAGTCTCATCCTCATTCAAAAGTTTACTTAAATCATTAATAGCTCTAGCCATTGCATTTTGGGGCTGCTGGATGACTGGTGAATCATCAGTAGCGCGCAAAAGGTCAGTGATCATTTTAGTAAGGCCAAGATCGGCTAGTTTAATTTTCAATTCACTGTCGAATATTATGGCTTTTAGATATGCAATATCATCTAGGAAATACAATTCTATGACATTTTGAGAGAACATAGGATCTTCAGTGACCCAGCTTTCCTTAGTTCTATCATATATGCCATATGAAATTATTAATCTAACGGTAATACCTTCGCGGGCTTTATCACGATCCCTTGATACTAACGCCGCCAAATTAACACCAATCTCTGCACTTATCTCAAACCTGAGCTGTTCTGATCCACTGAATTCAATATCAGTTTGCAATTCTGCAGTTAAACCCAGCATTGATAGTATAGATGATATAGAACTGCCAGCGGCAACACGACCGTCCTCTAAGTCAACAGATAGCGACATATTTAAGTTTGTGTAAATAGACAGTCTGTTGTAATTTGTGTATTCAGCTCTCTCAGCTTCGCTAATTAATGGGGCCACAGTACTATATGTCCCAGATGGGGTTGGGATATAAACTTCGTTATATACGTTAGCTCTTAAATTCTTTGTAATTATTGAGAATCTAAGTGAAAGACTTCCGTTCCCGCCGGTCACCTGATCTACTAGTAATCCATTTATGGACGCCTTCAAATTTATAGACAACTCAGGATCAATCCCTATACTAATCTCTGGATCAACAACGCCGTCGACATAAGACATTATATCTAACCCTAGTATGGTGAGTGCCATGAATAGGACATCTTTACCTAGTGTCACGAGCAAACCGTCATTAAGACTCAAGATCATAATAATCTTGCAATAAGCTTCTGTATAAAGATCTTCTGTACTGGGATATTCAGAATTAGCAATCTTTTCCTGGATTGTCGCTAATCGCTCAGCCGCATTACGTGGGGTGTCAAGCTGATAACCATCGCCCTCCTTAACCTCATCAAGCTCTGTCATCGATCCAGAGAAATAATCAATAAAATCACCAAAGTCATCTATTTTAACTTTCCCTAGTCCAATACCCGTCATGTCAACGTAAAGAGTATTTCCAAAACTCCAATATGGATTTCCATAGAATGTAATGTCAAGCAATGGGGTAGCATTCGGTTTGCCATATTCAGCCTGTCCATATATTTTAGCTCTCAATTGCAGAGTGTTTAGCAGATTATCAAATGATTCAAGATTGATTAAAACCGATAAATCGATTACGATACCATTACCAAAAGATTCTATCTTTAAGGTCTTAGGCAATGCCATAGCTATCGACGGATCGAGAGCAGTCAGTGCCTTATATATGTTTGATAACTCTATAGCACCATCCTTTCCCTCAAATGCGAATTCAAATGTTGTGTCTAGTGTTATTGTGTCAATTAAGTATGCCTCTAGATAATTGCTGTTTAGAGGCGTAATTAACTCCGTATTGTTATATGATTCAAAATTAATTCGAAGGCCGTCTATATGAATCCCAAGGCTAAGAAGTTCTGACTGTTCAAAAGTCCCGACCTCAACGCCTAGCCCAAAGCTAAATGAATTACCGTTATACTCTCTTAAGAATATACCAAGATGCATTGAATCGAATATATCAATGCTACTCATTCCTAGGACAGTCATTATTGTGTCAAAAGCTGATTTATAAACAGACACGAACAATCCGTTAGATTGAATCTGTGCAATAACATCTACATTTAGTAGAGATGCTATGCCCTCAGCGTTTTGTGGATCAGTAGTAGTTGTGCCCTCATCCCAGCCCTTAATACCTAGCAATACGTCCATAACCTCTACGATCAGGAATTTAGGTCCTCCGATTGGTGTTAAATCGACATAAATGTCGCCCTGGAATAGATTGAGTTGTAATATTCTGTCTTTTACAGAACCACTGACTTTATTTAGCACCAGCTGCAATTGTAGTGCCGCTACGTTCGTGATCTCGAAATTAACTAGGATATCAGCCTCAAACACAGCTTCAACATCGTCACTCACATTAAAATAGATGTCTATTACGAGACGTGTTAAATAATCAATCACAGTTTCATCGCTAGTCCCAGATAATCCGGATAAAATACCAGAAATAATAGACTCTAAAGGCTCTTTATTGAGATTTTCGAATGTGTGGTCTACAGCGGAAGCCTCGAATACAATTTTAGTTGCAAATGAAATTGACGGCATGTTAGCATCAACTTCGAAAAAGCCTGTAGGTGGGGATGCCTTGTGAATAAGAGTATTGAAATCAATCGTAAAATCATTAGATAAACCTAGATGTAATTCCACATAGTGGTTTTCGTCACCAATCCTTTCGGTCAAATCTGCATATGAATGCAACCTCAAATCAATGGCTAATAACTCAGTTTGAGTAGCAATCCCTAAATCAATTTGGACTTCACCAATTGGACCAATATAATTTTCTATATCAATATCACCTATTAGTGATGACAGTGCAGAGAAAAGTGCCGCTGCTCCTACATGGATTAATAAGCCCTCACTACCTAATGTCAAATTTATGCGCGCAGCTGTTATATTTCCGTCTGCATTTTGTGGATCAATAGTTTCTTCGCTATCATCGGTAGAGGAGCCCGCAAAAAATTGCGTGAGAGTTGAAATAAAGTTTGAAGCAAAGTTAATTGCATTCGGGATCTTAACGCGTTGTATATTGAGACATTCAGCGTTCAAATACAAGTCATTATATCCAGTAGCCTCGTTATATACATAATAAACAGCCAGAGCTACGGTGTTAGGTGAATCCCCTGACAAATTGTATAATTCAATGGATAAATCAGTGCCTGTAATTTTGCCTAAAATGTCAAGATTTGGATCCAATAGGTTTTTGAGATTGAGGTTTACTTTAATATTAGCCCTAAAGCTTGTTCCAATATTCCCTAGTACAGAAAGAACTGGTGATATCCCTAGCGAATAATCCCCTAGTGAAATGCCACCCCCTAAGATTGATGATACCAGTTCATCTAATATATAGCTGGTTTCATCGACCATTGTCCATCCGAAGTTAAGATTAATTTCCGCATAGATTGCAGTCAAATCCAATCCGATTATAGTATAGTTATTAGGATTGTGGTTTGTAAGCATTTCACCAGCCACACTGAATGCTCTAAAGTCTAACAAGAACTTATTGAATTTAAATGATAATTTGTAGCTATTTCCTGCTGTAATGTAGATTTCAGCGGCACGATCAAAATCAACATCAATATTGACACTTAAATCTCCATTCAAAACTTCATCTACTATCAATGAGCCTAGATTTTCTATAACACCAGTACCTAAATCAATAGCTAATGCGTTTAAAATAAGTCTTAACACATCTGATCCCATAGCTAATGATAGCCCAGTTTCGTTATTAAGTCCTATTATTAAACGCGCGATAATTTCTTCCGAGTTATATGCCACATCGCTTGTGTTGAATGGCCCGTTTAAAGCATTAATGATCTCAGAGTTGTTGCTCTCTGTTGTATTAAGCCCAAATAAAGAGAACACATTAGGTATACGGACACGCCCGACATTGATAACCCTTAAATCAGCAAACAGTGTACCATCTAATAACAACAGGCTTATAACAGGATCATCATCAGAATCTACATCTCCTCTTATTGTAAGTGTGATTAGAGCGCTGAGACTGTTTAACAAGCCTTCTATACCCCCCGCTATAACGGGCATTACATCTAGACTTATTTGAATGTCATAAACGATGCGTTTAGTCAACATCCCGTTATTTCTTAAGACAGCTTCAATATCAGTTGTCGTCAAGAATAATTTAATTAAATTGGTTAAATCAATTTGTTTATCCTCATTCTCCATATTATCATATGACTCGAATGCAAACTCACCACCGATTGTTAGTTTTAGGTTCAAAGATTCATCTTCGTTTATTTCATAATAAGAATCCTTACTTGTGACCACATCCTCATACTCTTTTAAAGCATCACCATCTTTATCGTATATAGTGATTACTGGAGAATTGATAGCAAGCTCAAGATTCAACAGATCATCAGGGGACTCTTTTCCTATGTTAAGGCTTAGCGAGATTAAATGGTCTAGACCACCAATTTCTAATTTTGCAGACGGTGCATATTCGCCTAAAAAGTCCATTAGAGGAATGCCAAGCAAGCCGAGCAACACTTCGAAAGCGCCTTTTGTGAGGTTTAAAACAATTGGGGCCGCTTGTAAATCGGAGCTAAGTGCAACATTAATCAAAATATGTGCATTAGCGATCATCTCAGACGTTATTTCTGAGTTAACAGGCAGGATTACACTCTCGTTTTCTTGTGGGGTCGAGAAGCCAGCTATAAATCCAGATATGTCTGAAATACGAATCTTTTCAATATTAAATCCCTCTGAGATTCCTGTTCCATCTAGGTATACATCTAATACATCATCACCAGCATCAGTTTTTGTACTGATAAGGTATAGCTTTAGTATGTCACCATAAGCAGTGCCAAGGCCTTTATCCACTGCCGATTGGGATGTAAGTTTAAGTGATAGATTTAGAGCCATTATGTTTAGAGGATTTAAAACAACGTCTATATTATAGTAAATCTTACCACCATATTTATTACCGACAATACTTAGGATGATACCTAAATTTTGTAGTGCTTCCAAATCGAAAAAGTCAAGAGAAACGTCTGATGCGACCAATTGCTCATAGATTTTTTGGACTATAAAGGAGAAATCGGTGCCACCATCTTCTCCATTTATAGAAAATTCCACTGATCCATCGATTGTTAAGCGCAGGTTCTCTAGATTTTCAAGGACTGTATAAGAAGCATATTCCTCAGGATTAATTTGTGGTGTGTCTAGTTTTTTATCTAATTTTAGTTGAAGCCCATTGATTTCAAGCCCCATATTAATACCATCTATTTCGATATTAACTTTTAACTGCACAGGATTAGCGTTTAACCCACCCGAGATTTCAAGAGTGGTAACCTCCTGGAAAACAGCATCAATTAATTCGCCTAAATCAGCACCAAGACCTGTAAAGATTGCGATAATCAAATCTTTTGAGATCTTAAAAGTTAAACCACCTTGAAGGAAGAATATTCTGATGTATTGTATGACAGGTTCATTCTCGTAGAAAGTGTTCTCAGCATTAGATGCTTCAGAATTATTGCCTGAGAAAAGCGAGTTAAAGAAATTATCTACATTTTTGATATGTAGCTTTCCAATACCGAACGCATCCGTATCAATGTATAGATCACCATCAGCAAAAATCGCTGATAATATTTGATTTATTTCCCCATCAGCATTTCTTGAGGACATCGTGATCTTAGCAGATATAGCACCTATTATATCACCATCAAAAATCTTTGTTAAGTTTAGTGCTATTGATACAACTATATCAATCACGCCTTCGTTAACACCTAAAAATTGTAGATATGCAGAGAGATCAATCCCGGTACTGCCTAATAAATATGATAATCCGGGGGATAAGTCGATCTTCTTGTCTACCAATATCCCATCTACATTATCAGGTATTGCTGTTAAATAGAGACTCCCTTTAAGCTCTAAATACACAATTTCAGGCATACCACCATTAAACTCATCAACATGAAAATCCTTATCAGGAAGAGAGAATGGTGGTAGAGTCATAGTGTCCCCGTACTGGGCAATATTAAGATTTATTGAGTACAGTCCAAGAGTCACCTTCATTGCATCCAATCGCATTTCTAAATTTAATGATAAAACATCATTCAAATTTATATTCAGTGACAAGTCACCGATATTAAGTATTCTAGAACCAAGCAGGTAATTTTGAAGTGCAGTTATAACTGCTTCGGTGATTATGATAGAAAACAGCTCTGGTGCAATGAGTACTTGTATAAAAGTAAAGCCGTTAGCTCCTTCTCCAGGGAGCTCGTCAGCATTTTGAGCATTCCTTGGGATAGGTATAGGTAAATTCGAAGGTGCAATTTCTCCAAAACCGAACAAGAGACGGGCAAGCTCAGATATAAACCCACTAACATCTTTTATGGTTAAATTATCAACTCCAAAATAACTCAAATCCAGATACAGGACATTATCAATTAAATACAATCCAAACATGTCTTGGAATGCCGCATTATCTGTAAACTCCATCGAAATTTCAGATTTAAACTTCTCTGGAATTGAGCCCCCCGCAATTGCAAGGATATCAGATATTGCGATGCGAAGTTTGATACTGTATTGTATGTTTATGTCTAATAAGGATAGATCTATGACAACGCCTACAGTTTTGAGTAATCCTAAAATCAAATCGTTGATCAAATCGTTGATATACTCATTTTCTTCTTTTTCCATTAGCAGATTGCCTTCGAGATCTAAATCAATCACCATATTTTCTAAATAAGTATTGAAATCGATAAAATCTTGAACATTAAATCCAACCCCATCAAGGAAGTAACTCGGCGCACTTTCGCCAATGATTAGTTTTACACGATGAATTAGAGAGATGTCTGCGTAAATCATTGACAAGCTGTCAGCATCGTAGACGTTAAGTTTTATGTTTATAAAACCATCATCAGGTTCAATATTTCCAACTTCTAGTAATTGTATTTTAATGGCCAGCCCAATCTCTGGAAGCCCTGCCATGCCTAATAGTATAGCAAGGATTCGTTTATCAGCTTCGATTACCAATGCTTTTGATGCGTCGTCAATATTAATTGTCAAGAGCCCTAATATGGTTGCTAAATCAAAGCCACCAGCTGCCGTTGTATCTTCATCCACACCTTCCGCTTGTGCTAATTGATATAATTCAGTTGGCAGATTGTTTAAGAGTAATGCTGAAATCAATGTTGTGAATAATTGATCAGGTGTAGTAATTATGCTATATGGATACGTACTACCACCCTCAGCGTTACTAGCGGACAGGAATGAAATGCCTTCTAAGAGTTGACGTATTCCAATATTTGATATTTTTAACTTAGGCAATGTCCCTAAAAAGCTTAATGTAGGCAGTTTTTGTTTTAGAACATCAATTCGCGATAAATCTACATAAAGCGAATCAGTCATTGCGTCATAATAGATTAATAAGAAAACTTTTGTTACATCATCGTCATAATAGAAATTGATGCTAAGACCTGTGTTGTTGATGTTTTTTATGTCAACAGACGCAGTAATTTTGTAATTTGCTATAAAGGATGAACTTCCGTCAGTCTTTAACTTGATGCCAATGTTATCAAACATTGTGCCCAAAACATCTGCTAATAGCGAATCAAGGGTTATGCCAACCTCAGAATAGTTTGTGCCTATTTCTAAATTGCCATCGATTTGAGCTGTGTAAATGTGGTTTAGATCCGTATTGTTTATGTCGACAAAAGAAGCACGTCGTTCTTCAGTGTTAATAATCTGGGCGTTCGTGAATTCAGGCATTTTGAAATAGACAATTTTTCTAATTTCAAGTTTTGCGCTAACATCATCATTAATGCCGATCTTTAATTTGATGGAGTTTAAAATATCGCTAGTATCAACAGAGAGCATAAGTTGTTTTAAACCGATGTCGCCTCCGCTCAAAAACATATGCAAAATGGTGTTAATTGCTGCGTTATTAAAATCCAATTTTACAACAGAACCCTCTTTTTTAATGCTACTAGAAACTACTCCTATTAAAGCCATGATATCTAAGGTTGGTTCCCCTTCTGCATTCTGGGCATTACTAGGTCTTTGATAATCTGGATCTAAATATTGCTGTAAGGATTCCATTAAACCAGACAGTAAAAGATCATTGAGATTAAGATTTGTAATTTTAATATTTGGAATTATTTGACCGTCAGCTGTTTTTATGTCCTCAAGATTCAGATAAAGCGTATCCGCCTCAAAATAAGCTCTTATTAATCGTCTCTCATCATACCCATCATCAAAATAAATAGTAGCGTCGAGTCTAGTATTACGATAATCAAACAAGTCAAAATGGACTTTCAAATTTATTTTGAACTCATAAGCTAAGCCCTTCTCAGGGAAAAGGAATGGAATATTACCAGCACCACCGAGGCCTAATGAATCGAGATCAATCAGAGTGCCTAGGACATCATTCAAAGTAAATGAGCTATTTGGAGCTGCATCTACCCCGAGTACAATATCAGTTTCGAGATTGACAAGCCCAGCCTCTGGCACAGTTTCTTTGCTTGTCGAGCTAAATCCTGTGTTATCAAAACGGATTGATTGCTTTGTGTTTGAATACCCCATTGTGAACGGTGTCACAGTTAAATTTAAATGATATTGTCCATTGGGATATTTCTCTTCCGCTAGCGTTGATATGTCTATTTCTATACCATCGACATAGAATCCATCTTCGTAAACTATGTCCCCGCCAGCAGTGTGTACAATATTTCCATCCTCATCAACGACAGGAATATTACTAGATTTGGTTGTTATTAGTCTAACATAGCTAGGACTCATTAGTGGCCAATTTCTTTTAGCAATAGAGGTGAGAGAAAATCCAAATAAGCTTTGCAATAGGGGATCGATGTCTGGCAATCCAAGCGTGTTCCAGGAAATCACACTAGGGACAAATACTCCGATTGTATCTAGTAATGTAGAAATTCTAAATGGCATTTTGTATGCAATCGTCTCGAAGCTTTGGTTAATAGTATGAATATGTTCGATTTCTGCAGTGTCAACTAACGTTTCGAGCAACATGTTGACTACAGAAGTCATGCTCCCCATATCGATGCCTAATCCGTTTCCCCCGAAAACCCCATAAATCATTGTCGGTAAATGCAATCCAGTTGATTCCAAAAGTCCGACTATCATACCGCCTAACTCGGTTACATTGATTTCTTCAGTGTAATACTGTTCCCCAGCAACACTAACATACAAGGTCTTTCCAAAATAGTAGAGTCCTAATCGAATTGCGGACTCACCACGATCAGGCGCTGTATCGTCTACAAAGACAAAAAACACCTCACTTTGCGCGTTATCTTTCAAGTGAATATTTGCTCTTAAAATAATGGTCATGTCAGCATGATCGCCTGTTATGTAATCGGTGAACTCATATGAACCCTCAAGATCTATGACATACCAATCTGGATCATCACCTACATCATGCATGTTTAAAGTGTTAGATATTGCCAGTTCAGTATCATTTTTCAATTCTTCACCAGTAATTTTTTTTCTTTCAACAACTGAATCGGTGGTAGATCCTGAATCGGGCGGCTGTATTCCTGCGTCAGGATCAACGAATTCATCTGAACGCGGAGAACATGCAAAAAGTGCAAGCAGTAAAAAAACCGCAAGCAATATAATTATTATTTTCTTGACTGGATTTGTCAACATAATAGAACTCCATGTAAGTTATGGATTGAAAGTGGATTACACGGATTGACTTAAGAGCTCATCAACCCATAATAAATATATATAAACGCGCGCGCATATGCACAGTTAAAATACGCGTAATAATACAATATTTTAGAGGGGTTTGTCAAGCTTTAAGGGTTAATCGGCAAGGCACAGTAGTGAAAAAGTAGTGAAAAAAAACTAATTTTTAAGAGTAGAACATTGCAAATGACGATCTGTTAATACTGAAATGGTAAATTAAAAAAGAAAAGTCTAGACAATAGCTAGAGACTAAACATCATAACAAGACCAAAACTTTTATTTATAGGTCTGTTGATTTACTTTAATTATACCAACTGGTTATGAAAATTTGATCAAAACTAACATGCACTAAATGATACAATTCAATTTGCAAAAAAATATTAACGCCAAATTTTGAATTGGAATTAATTATCTAGTGAAATTTATAGAGCTCAAAAAAGGGGCTGCTAAATATAAAAACCCAATGGACTATTATATTTCAGCTAAAAAACCACTGAAAGTTGATATTGTATGCTCATAAAAGAAAAATCACTTAGAATTTTTAAAGATATTCAGCTGTCTAACGCAAATCATTTTTTCTCAAAGAGGAATTTATTTAAGTATAACGCAATTGATTAAATAGTAATATAAACCAGAAGAACACACTCAAAATGCAAAATGATACATAATTATTTTTGATATAAAACGCTACTATTTACAATAAAACTCTTATAAAAATACTTGGTTACCTGTTTAAAAGTGCCTATCTAGACGTTTTACATGCTGTATGTAGTTATAGTAAATAGTTGAACATAGTTTAGATCCGCTTATATAAATTTATTTGAATCATATGAAGTTATAATGTATTGAGAACTAATTAAAGTACATCAGAACCCCGTTATGCTAAAATCATTCGTTTGCAAATCAACATTAATATAGTCTAGATTTTTATTCAAATTATTTGAACCTGTTTTAAGAGTAATAAAATATTGATTTTTTAGTCTTATATAGTTAGTATTTTATCAAGTGATACTGGTTAATAAATTGAAATAG
>JAIRMA010000090.1 GCA_031259085.1 Christensenellaceae bacterium | reverse complement strand
TTGACCGCACCATCACAATACAGCAAGGTGGACATTCTTGTAAACAATGCAGCTGACGCTAACGATGGTTATCGATACATTAACGCAAAGCGTAATCGATTATACTTTTGCCACAAACGTCAGAGGAACGCTCTTGATTTAAAGGAATTTGTTAAGCGCCGCGGTAGTTATGGACGTATCATCAATTTTTTGACCGATGCTGCACAGGCTTTTCCCAGAGTACAGATTACTTATTAACAAGCAAGGCTGCAACTGAAGTATTTATACGAAATATTGCGACTAGATTTGGAAAGTACGGTATTACCGTAAATTGCATCTCCCTAACTGACGTTAAGACCAGTTAGATTTACACCAAACTCGAAACTGCCGTGCTTAGCTTTACCCACTCGACAGGCTGATTCAGACGAAGGATATCGCCGATACGCTTGTGTTTTGCGAGCGAACGCGCCGCTATGGTAACAGGGCAGTTATAAAGGTTTCAGAAGACACGCGCCAAGATTTTATGCAGAAATCCCTTGTGTCAAGTTGTTTTTGCACCTGTGTTGACTTTTAGAAGGGCTGTGACCGCTTATACCCAATGTCAATGTTCAGTTGAGGTGGCAACGACATCACTCACCCGATTGAGAAGAATTAAGATAATGCTCCCCGCCGCCGATGACGGCGAGCCAGATTAGGCATATATAGAAGAATACAGTCAAATGTACAACCGCGTCAAACATTTTACGTATCTTGACTACTTAGAGCATAGAGAGTAGACTAACAAAAGGGAATGAAGTTCTCCCTGTGCCTTGTGCCGAACCGCTTGTTAAAGCTGATGACTTCTGCGATATTTCGCGGAAACATTGGCTTTTCGCGTATTATGGATGATATTTATGTCACAGTTTATTGCGGTAGGCGTTGGGGGCTTTTTCGGTGCTTGTGCGAGGTTCGGTATTACAAAGCTGATGAGCAGACACCTAACCCTACTACCGTTTGGAACTTTGCTGTCAAATGTGATAGCGGGTTTTTTATCGGACTGATAATCGGGATTGAGCGTCAAAAAGAGACGTTACCCGAACATTTGAAGTTGTTCTTGATGGTTGGCATTCTAGGCGGGTTAAGCACGTTTTCCACTTTTAGTATGGAAACTGTTGCATACATCGAAAGCGCACAGTACTTAAAGGCAACGGCAAACATCATACTGAACATTGCTCTGTGTTTTCTCTTTGTATTTGTCGGACTTCTGATTGCGAATTGCATTAAGCGTTTTGTATAAGCTAGCTTAACGTTACCAGCGAGAGAAATAGATTGTGTAGACCTCGCACTCCCGCCGATTTTGTAATACTGACCCGATTTTGGTCTGCAATGTGTCAAAGTAGCCACTCACTATAGGCAGTCGTTCCAATCTTTGTGAGGTTTGGCGGCTTTAAGCCGTCCAAAACAAACTGCGTTAAACCAAACCAGTAGTAGCCGTCTTATCTGTTCACAGCCGTCATTTCCTTAAGTTATCGTTGTCAAGTGCGGTGATTACTCTTGACTTTGCTGAGAAAAAGATAATCGGCGCTCAATGCAAGCGGCGACACGCCAGACAGAGAGAATATCACAGTCTAATAGGCAATCTCGTAGCGCCTTACATGCTAGCTAATGATAGCGCGTAAATCGCGGACTCCTTGACAGCGAGCATGTCAGCAGATGAGCCGACTTGAATGAAAAAAGCCTCAACGTTTATCGCTTCCTGCCATCGCCTTTTAAATCGCGCCTTTAAGTGCCGCGATTACAAGCAAATCGGGCTATACCTTTGCGGTAGCGATCGACAAATACGCAGTTCTTTAACGGTCTTGATAGAGTTCACCTGCACGTATACAGTTGCCGATTATGTCGCGGTCAATGCCGCGCGGTTCAAGATATGCAATAACATTGTGATTATCGTGATTAGCTAGCGGCAGTAAACTTCCTCTTTTCTTGTGGCTTTGACTTCGCTACTGACTTGACAGACAACTGTGCCGCTTAACTGTTCTACCGCAGTCACAAACGGCACTCTGCAAGCGTAGAGGAGGAAGTCAAGCGCATTGTTTAACCCAAACCCCACCGTCCACCAGTACCACTTGCCGTTGCTGATTTAACGATGTCGTGGTCTCGAAGCCTGTAGGTGTTCGCTCCTCCCTACGTAGGTTTTGCATCTCGCAGCGTTGCAAGTAGGTCAGAAAATCCACGCTTCGCGCTGATTGTATCTACTGTTCTGTAATTTAAAGCATAATGTTCTCCTGTTCTGATTTTTAAGGGAAGTCTTTTGCAGATGTACCCACGTACCACAAGTATCACATCTGAATTTTATAATAACTCTTTCATGGACCTTCTTGCTATCAACTTATTATCATCAAAACTTATATGCTTTTTTGTTTATAATTTATCGTTATTTTAAACCGATATTTGACTTAAATAGTAAATTAATTGTTTTTTATTGTCTTTTAGACTGACTTTATAATATTCCTTAATACTTTTTAATTGCTTCATAGTTATGCGGCTTTAATTTTCACTCATTTCGTTTAATTATATGAATTACATGTTCTTTTTCAAGTTCAATATCACAATTCTTCGTTTATCAGTAAATTCTTTGTTTTATTTACAGTAGTTTGAATGCGTTATTTTGTCAAGCCATTTTATAGTATCTTTGCCTTTAATAATCTACATCACGTTAGATTGGGTCTTTATTTCATTTCATTTTTTAAGTTGATAACTATTAGTTTAGGATAGGCACATTTATTTTTAATGGTTTAGCCTATGTTATTTTATGATTGAACCAAATGTAAAATTCTTTTGTATTCACTAGATTAATTTTGATGTCATCTAATAGGTCCTATTTAATTTATATAATCTCCTATAAAGGGCTATTGCCTTTTGTTTTTTAAGTTGTCTTTTCAAATTTTTTTAAAGTTGCACTTAAAGTCTTTTGATGTTTACAAGCAAGCTAAGGCAACTCTACAAAATACAAAAAAACTAATCCCCTTTAAGCTCCTTTTTTGGATGTCTTATCCCGTGCCCATCAAAACTTTTATATTTGACATTATTATCCTTTAAAAGGCGTCAATTTAATACACCCTTTTTTTAAGTTCATTCTATTAATTCTGTCTTGCCTATTTTTCATACTTAACTTTTAAGACTCTAAAAAGATGTGGCTTTTAACTCTATTTACTATATCTAAGATTGCTGGTTTTACATATAGGACCATCTGTCTCTATCTTAGTCTTAGTGATAAACACAGGTATCCTACACCTGTATGCTTTTATCTAAAGTTTAGAAAAGAATCGGCGTTTGATTTAGTCATCTTGAAAATTTTCGTTAGGGCTAATTGTATAACTGCCATTTATTGATTTTGGATGTTGTTATATATTTAGACTTCCATTTATTTGGTCTAAAATAACAGATGGTTTAATTTAATGCCACCTGAACATTCAAACAGATCTTTATCATTCAGTACATAAAAACTTAACTTATATTCATACCAGTACTTCTACATCTTTTGGTATAAATTTCTGTTTGCCTTTAATGCATTTAACCATTTAACAGGGAAAAAGCGTTTGCCGTCTTGCCGCTTTAAGAAACTGCTTCAGTTAATTTTTATGATCTCCTTGAATTTTATATAACATACAAAAATAGGTTACAATAATCAAATAGTAATAAAAAATGATAGAGAAAGATACAAAATATTCAAGTCTCTTTTTAGATAAAAATTCAAAATACAAGCTTATAGGAGTTTATATGCGTTTTTAATAATTTAAAATTCAAATCTACTTTTTAAGTTTTGCTTTTAGTATATAGCTTTTAAAATTCTTTTTGACAATTAAGATGAGCTTTAACATTTTGAATTTAAATTCATGTGTTTTTTAAGAATTAAAATAATTATTTTCAAAATTAAACGTGTATAGATAACTTTATGATTTGCAATATTAAATTATATAAAACTTTTAATGCAATAATATTAAAAGTTTTTTAGACTTCATTTGCTAAACCAATACTAGGTAATTTACAGGATAAATTTGTATACCCATTGCATTTTCAATTATTTTTATGTGATACTCTAATAAGTTTTTCTTGAGGTACATGTATTTTCTTTTGAAAATTCAAGTATTTCAAGCGAATAAAATATTGTAAGTAAATATCGGAATCATAATGCTATATATAAAAGCAGTTTAATACTAAAATTGTTTTAAAATTTTATATTGTATATTCTCTAGATAATAAATTAAATGACATACTTTTTGAAATGAACCTATATATGCGTACTTAAAAAAACAAACAAACACTTAAACTTCTTTAAATTCGACTTTATAACCATAATTTAAGTCCTAGTCCCGTAAATTTATGATAATCATGAAGTATATTAGCATGCCTCACTATTCAAAGGTATAGAGTAGATAATCTAAAGTGTTTTCTATACGTTTAAATAATATCAAAAAAATAGCCATTCTGACCAGTTATATCAAAAAAAAGTGGGCTTAAAATAATTCAAGCCCACTAAAAATGTGATCAGAATTAATTTTGTCGTTTCCTTTTAGATATTATTATAACAAATATTGAAATAACTATGGCTAACGATATTGCTAATATTATCCATTTAAGATAATCATTTTGAGGTGATTTAACAGTATAGGTGAACGTTAGTGTTGCTGATTCATTATACTCGTCACCTTCATATATAACTTCAACAGTGTATGTGCCAGGTTTAATTGGTATTTCATTCTCATACACATCGCCATTTGCTGAGGTGTACAATAATTTATAACTAGTTGCCTTTAACATACTGTTCATATTATCTGAAACTACATATATTGTTTCACTAGAAGGACTTTTTGCTGTATCAGGTATTATTTTAGTTACGGCCTTTTTAACGTTTAATAGAATTTTACCTGTTGAATTTAAGTAATTAGTATCACTAGGAGTAAAATTCCATTCGTATTCATTTGAACCTACTATTAACATACTGCCTTCCTTAAATACCGCTGTGCCATCTGCTGATATAACTGTGATCCTCGGCATAGAATTACCATATCTTAAATCATCTATCCCATCAACCTCTAAATCATGGTTAGTTATATTCATTGCTACTCTATTAATTGTGAGTGTGGCTGATAAAACTAAGTCCTCATAGTTTGTTTTTACAACAGTCGCAGTTAGTGTATACTGACCCGGATCTCTAAATTTATTCTGTGTAGAATAATTGACTGTTGCATCATCTAGTGTGCAGTTAAGTTCAAATTCATAAAACAAACCGTCATAGTCTCTAACAACATCATCGAAGGTCACTCCACTAGTTATAATGGCAAGTTCAATCTTAAAATTAGCTATATTGCCTATACTCTCAACAGTGTAGTTATCTGAACCCGTTCCAGTTATAGATAGTAATACAACATTGAAACCATTCGATGTGTAATTTATTCTATCTCCATTATACTCAATATTTGGAAATAATTCATCGCCGTTAACAATGTTAGTCTTATCAATTATGCAATCTACGGCTTTTTCTTTTCCGTCATATATATTGTTTGTATATTCGTACGCATACTCAATGTGACGTTTGTCTATTGTATATGTCAAAGGCAAGCCGCTAGGTGTAGTTTTTAACCGTTCTTCATAATTATCAATCCCATTTGTTGATATTATATTAAAATCACCAATAAGTATAGGATAACTCCCAGCACTCACTGCAGAATTATACCCAATCTTCAATGATCCTATTATTTTTGCATCAGACGGCAGTGAAATACTAGCACCATTACTGTCCTCAAATAAGGTCATAATATCTAAGAGACTAGCTTCGAATCCATCATATGTTTTATCATTAATTTGAATCACGTTAATGTACACTATCATCTGCAGTATCTCAATGTTTCTTAAGAAAACTTTTGATGTAGCACTATAGTTATCTCCGCCATTTGATGTAGTTCGTGGTATATATGAAGCTCTCACATCATATTCGCCTACATCAACAGGTTTTTCATAGCTCCATGCATTGTCACCTTCGCCATGCTTTCTATATTGATATTCCATCTTCCCTGATGCATATGGTGAACCTGCTTGTATTACTGGCCATGCGCTCTTAGCTTCAACAGGCACTCCTGTGTAATAATATGTCTCATACATCTTACCATTTACAAACTCTATCTCTGGCAAGATGTTCTTTATCGTTATAGTACCTATAATATTATCACCAGTATAATTGCTGTTTGAATCAAATACAAGAGTCACCTGAACACTGTATTTCCCAGAATCAATTATTTTGAATACACCCTCATCTTTTGCTATCCCATTAATCACTATGTTGTAATTAGGTGTTGGCGGGCTACTATCATACTGTGCTTTAGTAAACCTTATTAAACTAATGATCCTAGCGTCATCTATAACTGTGCCATAATCAAACTCAGTGTATGTAAATTCAATTATGGTTGTAAATTTCTTTATGACTATTACATTCGAATCCTCAAATGTCGTAGTCTTGTAATTACTACTATCAGGTTCAAATGTTACACGCACTGAATAAGTGCCAGCATCATATGGCCTTGTATCAACCCACACTTTTTCAAGATCTGTCTCTAGAGCAAACTCAACCTTAGTAGCAGCTTTAGCACCAACTACTTCGCCTTTTACTCCCACTGCTGTCGGGGTGTTGTATGTAATAAGAGCCCCTGTGTAGGTCACTTCTCTT
>JAIRMA010000050.1 GCA_031259085.1 Christensenellaceae bacterium | reverse complement strand
TGTGGTCAGCTAGGAGAACAAATACCAACACCTGTTATAGGAAAACCAGCAATAGGCTTGCCAGGACAGATCTGCACAGAAACTTTTTTAAGAATAGGTTGTTTTGTTAGTGAGATTGATGCTCAACATTGCATGAAATATATGACAAGTAAATTTTTTAGGTTACTAGTCGGCATTAAAAAAAATACACAACACACAAGTGCCTCATCATATGAATTAATACCGATGCAAGATTTTACTGAAAACTCTGATATAGATTGGGCTAAAACCGTGAACGAAATTGATGAGCAATTGTCTAGAAAATACGATTTAACTAAAGAGCAAATCGAATATATAAATAAATATATTGCTGATGCTATAACATAGGCTTTTTAAAAGTACAGAAAATTAGAATAGTTTTTTATTCTACTCAATAAAAATCTTGTTTAAACATATGTAACTTTTACATGATTATGTCCCTTATTTAGCAAATATTAAATCTGGTCTAAGGCAAAGTAACGATTCATTCTTATTGAGCAAGTGAAGTGTCAGAAAATTAATGTGATCCTATAATTTTAGTGACTATTTTAGTTTTGATTTTTAAAAAGTGCTTTTCTATCATTATACAGAAATTTGCACAACAATAATATATCTGGACTTGGAATATCTTAAAATCCCTCATTGATCTACATAATATATTTGCAAATATTGCAATTTATATATATACTATATATGTACTAGATGGGGAGCTAGCGGTGCCCTGTAACCTACAATCCGCTACAGTAGGATCGATCGCCCGCCGAGGGTTAACATATGGAATGTCGATTATAGTAAGGAGCGTTGATGGCAAGGTCTCGTGCAACTCATGTATTGTGAACCGTGTCAGGATTGAAACAGCAGCACTAAGCGATTACGGGGTGTGCCACGAGGAAACTTTGAAGGAGCCACCTGCTATAAAGCCGATTCGGTATGGTCTCACAGAGCGGGTGTACTTTTATAAATTAATTAATTTTTGTCCACATAATACTAACAAAGCCTATATTATTAAATCCTCTCTCTTGATCGCATTCCTTAGCTTTTGTAGAGCTGATTTTTCTATTCTAGAGACATATGATCTTGAAATTCCTAATTTTTCCGATACTTCTTGCTGGGTTCTAAATATTTCATCATCTAGACCAAATCGCATATATATTATATCGATTTCTCTCTTTTTTAAATACTTCTTTATCAATTGCTTAATCGCATCGCTTACCATATCTAATTCGATTTTATTATAAACAGATTCTTCGTCTATAGATAATACATCTATTAATCTTGTTTGATTGCCCTCATTGTCTGAGCCACGCAATTCATAAAGAGAAACATCTCCTTGCGTTTTCTTGAAGGATCGCATCGTCATTAATATTTCGTTTTCAATGCACCTACTAACATACGTAGCCAATTGTACGCCGCGACTCCCTTCATATGAATTTATTCCTTTAATAAGACCTATCGTTCCTATGGATATCAAATCATCCCTATCAGGATAATTTGTGTACTTTTTCGCAATAAAGACTACTAGCCTTAAATTATGTTTTATCAATATGTCACGTGCTTCTAAATCGTTCTCTTCTTTGAATAATCTTAAATATTCATGTTCTTTTTCTGCAGATAATGGATGAGGAAATGACTTTGTGTTTTCTAATTTAGCAGTAAAGAATAATATATTACTAAGTACAGCAAAAAGCCCTTCTAGTAAAATTGTTGCCTCCTATAGATTATATTATAATATGTTTATTATCTTATAAAGTTGACAATTTTTAAAATTCTTTAAGCATGTTTTGAATAAATTCATCTGGCAATTTAACTTCCATTTGATTTAAATGAATATATGGATGACCTGGTGTAAATTTAAATGCTAAACTATATGCTGTCAAACATTGCATCGATATATTTAATTTTTTATTAACATCAAAGTTCCCATATTTTGTGTCGCCAATTATAGGGTAGCCTAAAAAAGCCAGATGCGCTCTGATTTGATGTCTTTTGCCTGTCACTAAAGTTATCTCTAATAGTGAAGTGTCATTACCAAATTTAAGGCATTTTATTATTGTCTTAATATGTTTAGAGACAGGTGTTGGTTTTAAAGAAACTTGACTTTTGTTCAGAATTGGATCTACGGTTATATAAGCTTCAAATAGTCCCTCTTTTGTGCATATTCCAGATACTAAAGTAATATATTTTTTTACGACAAATCCTTTGTTAAATGCATCAATCATCCGTGTTAATGCTTCTTTCCCTTTTGCAAATATAATTAGCCCATCTGTATTAAAATCTAAACGATGGACTAACAAGTAATCATGACCAAAATAATTTTCTATTTTGTCACTAAAAGTCTCACTTGCAATTTGTTTTGGTTTAAAAAATATCGCGATCTCATTGGTTTCCGCGATCGGTTGAAAATACTCAGCTTTGACCTCATAATAGACGATTACTTCATCCCCAGAATCTAACATCATATCTTTAGAAACGCGCTTTCCATTCACTTTTATATCTTTTTTTTTAAGTAAACTCCTAGCTATTGTATAACTAAGGCCTACATGGATTGATAAAAACTTGATCAATCGGCACTGACTGTCACACTTTTTACTAATCATTCTTTGGTTCAATTTTCTTAGCGCGTGATGCCTCTAAAAATATGTCAATCTCATTTCTTAATGTATTAAGATCAGCATATTGCAAATGAACAGAGGCAAATCTTACATATGCAACTTCATCTGTCTCTTTTAATTCATTCATAACCATTTCTCCGATCTTTTTAGAATCAATATCCCGTATTACACCAATGGTCAGTTTTTTTTCTATGTTTTGTACAATCTTGTCAATTTGGGCGGTCGTTACAGGGCGTTTCTCACATGATCTCAAAATACCATTTCTGACCTTAGCAGGATCAAATTGCTCAATAGTTCCATCAGTTTTTGTAACCATCGTCGGAATAACTTCAATTCTCTCATGTGTTGTATAGCGTTTACCACACATGCTACATTCCCGTCTCCGACGTACTAATAACCCATCCTCTGAGACTCTTGAATCTACTACGCGACAATCTATCTTATCGCAAAAAGGGCATCTCATCAAATTTCCTCTATAAATAGCTAACTTTTGCATTTAAAGTTAATTTGAGCTATTCTTTATTCATATTTTTTCTGATGAACCAGTTAAACATTATAAATATTGGCTTAAACAAAAAGGTGCATCAACGTTCAATACAAATTATATCAATTTGTTTAAAATAAATCAACAAAAATACAATAGTGCTAGTGAAATTAGACTAGTTTATTGCAAAATAACGTGAATTTAAAAAAAAGCCCCATTAAAGGGGCTTTGGTCAAATTATGCTTATAG
>JAIRMA010000046.1 GCA_031259085.1 Christensenellaceae bacterium | reverse complement strand
TTCTGTGCATTATGTAATTCAATATTTTTAATATATACATCAAATTTATTGACTAATTTGCTATATAATTTCTTTTGATTACGCTTAACTGCTAGCACATATTTGTTGTTACTGCTGGTTATATAGCTTGCTATATTTTTCTGTGTACCCACGGAATCAACAGTAATTATAGCTTCTTTTAATTCTAAACTTTTTAATAGTATTGGTATGGCTGTTATTTCATTTGACTTTTTCGGAGTTCGTGTTTGATTTAAAAACAATTTGTTTGAGCCACAATTAACTACAATTTTTAGGTAGGAATCACAGGCTACTTTCAGAAACCGAAATAAGGAGGGGGGATTAATTTTAGGGTTAGGATTGATTGGTTTTTTGATATGGAGTTATCAAGGCAGGCAAAAAATTACACAACGCGTGTCTGTGGGGGCGATTTGCTTTTGCACTTCGCCGCTATTTTGTAATTCGCCAAAGAATGTTTGGCGAATTTGCTCCGAGTACGTTAAGTAGAACTGATTGCTCCAGAATTTTTCGAAATAAGAAAGCGTCTTAACGGAGGTTTTTAAGTGACCATATTTACAAAACAATATATCGAGCTATTATCTAAAGAAACAAATTTTCTAAAAGACAATCTTGAAAAAGTATTACGACTTGCTAATATATTGCAGTATTTAAATTCTGACTGTTTTTTTTAAGAATAAGTTAATATTGAAAGATGACTCGGCAATAAATTTAACGATATTTAATTTGCCACGCTTATCAGTAGATATTGATTTCGATTTTGGTGAAAATATAAGCAAAGGTGAAATTAAAAATGCTCGCATACAAATCAGACAAAGACTAATAGCATATATGCAAAATGAAGGTTATTTTTTAAAACTACTATTCGTGAGCATTATATTCTTGATTCTATACAATTCCATTATATTAATAATGCAGGAAATCTTGATACAATTAAAATTGAAATTAATTATCTAGACCGTGTTCATGAAAGGATTTATTCTTACCTTTTAATAACTTAAATATCAGACAAATATTAAAGAATGCTGATTTTAATAACTTTGGTCTTATCTATTATTGATCTTTAATTGAGAATTTGAATTACTTTGTAGGTTTAAGTATTAAACATTTTGAAAAGCAAACGAATTCTTTAAAATAATTTCTAAAAAACAATGTTTAACATGTATGAAATTCTAAAAAGTGCTAATAATAATAGTATCAAACGAGATTTACAGTCACAAATGGATATTGATTAAAGGTCCGAAAAAATGATTGAAATAATAAATCTCGTTTGATTTTTTAACAGGAGTTATATGGATCGTCTTAAATGTACAACGTCAAATTGCAAACATAATTTATATGACCATTGCACTTCAAACACAATAACAATGTCAAATAAGGCATCGTGTGAGACAAAAATAAAAAGAGCTGGTGGAGAGCTCGAACAGACATTTGAGGAATTAGAAACGGTTGCAGAATCATTAAAAAACGCACCAGATTTTGTTGGATGTGATTTTGATTGTATATATAATATTGAAGATAAATGCTCAGCATCAGCTATTTTATTATGTGACACATGGTTCAATACAAAATGTAAAACCAAAATAAAAAAGTAAGTGTGTTTAGGGTTTTATGTGTGGTCGCTTTCTAGATCACTATATTTAACGATTTCGACTTGAGCTTCTTCAAACATTTTACAAGAAAAATCATCTGGATATCCATGTTTATATATAACTCGACGGATTCCACTATTTATTATAATTTTAGCACAAATTGAGCAAGGTTGGTGTGTGCAATATAAAATTGCATTTTGTACAGATATTCCAGTCCGTGCTGCTTGAATTATTGCATTTTGTTCTGCATGAACAGCATAACAAATTTCATGCCTAGTACCAGATTTAATCCCTAGTTGAGTCCGCAAACATTCTTCTTTTTCTTTGCAACTTAACAGCCCAGACGGTGCCCCGTTATACCCAGTCGTTAAAATTCGCTTGTCGCGCACTATGACTGCACCAACTTGGCGATCTGATTTATAGCAAGAAGACCAAGTACCTACCAATTCGGCCAACTGCATAAATCTAATGTCCCACTTGTCCATTTTACTCTCCATTTTTGTGAAATCATTTTTATACAGTTATAAATCAACAGAATGATATATAAAGTAAAAAATGCTAGTCCACTGAATCAACAGGAAAATTAATCTAATGAACCTTTATTATTATATATCATACTGAATAACTATTCAAGTTAAGATATTAAAATATTTCTAAATACGCTATATTTCTGTACATAATAGATATTGTTAATTTACAGATGTTATATTCGCAAAATATTATTATTGAAGTCTTAGATTTTTTTATATCATGGTACAAGGATCTAAGAATCAAAATCTCTTAACGGATACAGAGGACATTAATTTGTTTTTTAAGATCTAAGAAATTATTGTATTAAACTGATTAAAATTCATTGATTTAAGAGTTTTAATGAGTCAACAAACTTAGGATAATTAACTTTTAAAATGGTAGAATTCACTAAAAAAATTTGAGTATTTACATTTTTATTTTTTTATGTTATTATAATATGAGTGAGAATTTAATGAGTTTAATAATAAATTAGCACTTAAATCACTAAATAATAGGCATAAAGAGGTGTTATGTTAGATAACGGTTTGATAAAAATAAAATATCATTTAGAAAAAGACAAGGAATTAAAGGTTTCTACTGTAAGCAATGATGATTTTGAGATTATAAAATCTTATATTGATAGCACTTTAAAAGTTGATATTAATATAAAATCCACACAACCAATTGTCATCGATAGTGCTGAGTTCAGTATTGACTATGATTTTAAGAATGACGAAGCGTTTTTTGGGAATGGATATCAATCTTGGACTGATACACGTGAGTACAAGAAAGGTGACAAGATAAGAGATTTGGGCTTTGTTGGCAAGACCACTATGCTAGGAGAAATTTTTAAGAATGCAGGAGATTATAGATTTGCCTCCTATGCTCGCAGACGTAGTTTATACCACGGAATATCCTATTCGTATACAAGAATTGGACAAACTATAAAACTAATTGGCTCATTGAATGAACGATCAGGATATACTGTAATATATGCAGACATGAAGAAAGACAAAATTTTGATCTCAAAAGATTTGCCTATTTGTGGTATCTTGGGAAGTTACAATATATTTACATTGTTCGAAATGACTGGCAATTATGATGATGTGTTTGATAGATACTTTGAGGTGCTAGGAGTTAAACCTAGAACCACTCAAAAACTAAAAGGATACACCTCATGGTACAATTATTTTTCTAATATAAACGAAGAAATAATTTTACGGGATTTAAAATCCTTATCTGAGAATGCTAAAGATATAAATACATTTCAAATAGACGATGGCTATCAAACTGCTGTAGGGGATTGGTTGAGTGTTGATTCGAAGAAATTCCCAAACGGCATGAAATTTATGGCGGATGCGATACATGCGCGAGGTCTTAAAGCTGGCATATGGCTTGCTCCATTAGCAGCAGAGACCACATCTAAAATATTTGCTGAGAAACCAGAATGGTTTATATCAGACTCAAATGGTAAACCAATTATAATTGGTCCTAATTGGTCAAAATTTTATGGTCTAAATTTTTACATCCCTGAAGTCAGGGAGCATATTAAAAAGTTTTTTGACGTTGTCCTAAATGAATGGGGATATGATTTAGTAAAGCTTGATTTTCTCTATGCCGCTAGTGCATTTCCTCTTTATGGTAAATCCAGAGCAGAGTGTATGTATGATGGGATGGAGCTTATTAGAGAGTGTGTAGGTGATAAAGAAATTTTAGGATGTGGCGTTCCTATTTTTCCGTGCTTTAATCTAGTCGAATACATGAGGATCGGCGCTGACATGGGATTAAGCTGGAGCCAAGGTCTATATGGCATGACAACTCATAGAGAGGACGTCAACACGCGTAATGCTATTCATAACGGGCTGATGAGACGGCATTTGAATGGACGCGCTTTTTTGAATGATCCAGATGTATTTTTGCTTAGAGATTATAAAATATCACACAGTTGGGCACAACGCAAGCTATTATCACAGCTGATAAAACTTACTGCTGGTGTTCTATTCATATCTGATGATGTCTCTAGATACGATCAAACACAACGTAAACAGTTTGATTACATGTTATCAGAAACAGATATTAAAATTCATTCTGTAGATTTAAAAGGAGCTATTTATACTATCATGTATCAAGAGCTGGGTATTAATAAAACTCTTAAGTTTTCTTTAAAGGATGGAAAGGTTATAGAACCAGCATCGTTTGTTTAAAAGCTTAACCTAAGATATAGAAACACAGGAGCAAATAAATTAATTAATCCCAAAGCCGTCAACAAATAAGGCTGTCATAATAGCCTTATGGGCATGCAACCTATTCTCGGCTTCGTCAAATATTTCCTTAGCGTGTGCTTCGAACGTGTCCTCAGCAATTTCTTCGCCCTTGTGTGCTGGCAAACAATGTAATACGATAGCGTCTTTATTTGCATACTTCAAAACATCATTGTTTATCTGATAATCTTTAAATATCTTTTTACGTGTCTCTGATTCACTTTCCTGTCCCATCGAGGCCCAGACATCTGTGTATAATGCATCTGCATTCCTTGCTGCAACTTTTACATTATCAGTTATTTCAATATTTCCAGTATGTTTTGCCCATGCAATAAGAATTGGATCAGGTTGATAATTTTCAGGGCAAGCTAACGAAATTGCAACCCCACACTTTATGCAACCAACGATCAACGAATTTGCCACATTATTACCATCACCGATGTAGCATAATTTTTTACCATTTAAATTGCCTTTATACTCTTTGAATGTCATAAGGTCAGCTACAACTTGAGACGGATGGCAATAGTCTGTTAGCCCGTTTATAACTGGTATACTGGCAAATTTAGCTAAGTCTTCTACGTCACTTTGTTTGAATGTTCGAATCATTATTAAATCTAAATATCGATCTAAAACGCGTGCAGTATCTGCAATAGACTCCCCGCGCCCAAGTTGAATGTCTTGGCTACTTAAAAATATCGCATTTCCTCCTAATTGAATCATGCCAGTTTCAAAGGCTACACGAGTACGTGTCGAGGATTTAGTGAAGATCATACCCATTACCTTATTTTTTAAATATTCGTGGCTGATTTTATTTTTAAGTTTGTTCTTTAATTCAAGTCCTAGATCAATCAAAGCGATTAATTGGCTTGAATATAAATCTTGTAATTTTAAGAAATCGTCCATAAATTACCTATCCTGTTAAAATTTAATTATATTGACTCTTGGAAATTATCTAAAGCATTTTAACTTCGGTACTAAACTATTACTAGATATACTGCAAGTAACACTATTATATAGTTTGAGATGCTAGTTATAACATTTTAGGAAATTTCAATTTTTTGTGTAAAAACTCAGGGAATTTTTAAAACTTTTGTGTAAAAAAGGATAAATCCATAAATTTGGTTTTTTTAATAACAAAATTATACAATACTACGCCTATATTGTCAACAACTAAATTATATTTTGTTTTTTCTCAAAATTGATTTGTAACAACATATTATAATGAAAATGAAATTCGAAAATGTTATATACATTGAATTAATAATGAGAATCATTATAATATAGATGTTGCATAAGTATTATATAACAACAACATTGTAAAGTCATATTAAATCATTTATTGTTGGGGGCCATAAACGAAAACCTCAGATAATTGAGCACCGTATTGTGTGTTGGTTTCCAAAATTTCGATTAAAATATAAGATGCTAGAACTGGTGATTCAAGCTGTATCCTTACAAAGTTGCCTCCGCTCGGATCAAAATAATATGATTCGTCGGGGAAGTATTTATAAAAATTGATTCCATCAGTACTGAATCTAATAGATATTGTTTGATAACGAGCATCCCATATTTGAGATGGCGGGAGATGTAGCACAATATCAGTTACGTTATATAAGCTATCATCATCTGAGAATGGTATAATAATAACCTCGTTTTCATACTCAGCTTCCCAGTAAGTATTGATGTTACCATCTGTTACATATTCACTAATATAAACACCATTGGTCGATGGGGAGTTTAAAATTGGCTGATTAGTGGTCAAACTGAGTGGGAATATCATAATTTCGCTTATTACTAAAGATGATGCACCCAAGATGCCGTTACCCTCATAAATTCTTAATTGCAAAGTATGGCTCTCTGTCTTTGGTATCATTATATCAAAATAATTAGCATTAGCAGGGGAAGTCTTGCAATATTTTTCCGCCATAAAAAGAAATCCTTTATCATCAGCACTCTTATTATATATTCTTATCCTATATTCAATAGAATACTTATTAGTAGAATCTAAATATACACGAATGATTCCTGGTTTTATGATCTCATAAAAAGTTATGCTGATTGCAGCATATTCATTAGATTGGCTAGTCCATGCAGGCGCCGTCCATTTCGTATTCAAACTATCATCAAACAAATTATTGATTGAATTTTTACTAATAGTCCAACTCCCATCGTCATAACTTACATGATCAAATCCAGCGTTATGTGTGATATCGACAGATGCATTGTCTATATTAATTTTGTCACCAGCAAAAGTAGCGGTACTATTAGTTATAGCAAAAGCAGGAACCTCGACGCCGTTTTGCTTTTTTGTTTTAATCTCTTTATATGTAATATTAGAATTTGATATTTTCAAGATATAAGGATATTTTATACGTGCGCCGTTAGTATATGGGCCTTGAGAACCAAAGAGTACATCATTAATGTAGTTATTAGTATTAAATGAGGCATCTTCTGTAGATTTGACCTGCGAATAAGAAATATAGACATTATTGAATATTGCTGTATTAAGTGCCGCTGTAGTATCTTCCCCAGTCAATCTGATTGCCGCTGTATTTACGGTCTCAAGGATATTGATATTACTGAAGGTAACATTATTAATAGGCCCACGACTGGCCGTAACACTAAAGCTATCGTATTTAGCGATCTCAACGTCTATAATAAAATCATCAGTATTAGTGTTTGATAATTCACCAATTGTCTGCGCATCTTCTATTGTGATATTTAAAAAGTATATATCAGAGATAAAAGCCTGATCTGCATTATGGACTGCCATAACTGCTTTATGAAAGTTATGCAGAATTGTTATGTCTCTAAATGTCACATTTTTAATATGAGCCCCATTAGTTTCGTAACCAACCTTGCAACTTTCGTATAAATCTGTCCAAACAACGCAATTCTCAAAAACTATATTCTCACTGGAATCCCCATATTTGTCCTTCACTACTAAACTGTCCGCCCATGTTCTAATGAAGCTATCTGATACATTTATGTTAACACAGGACTGAAGTGATATGCCATCTGAATTAGCTCGAGCAGTTATTATATTAACACCTTTGATATTAGAATAGACACACCGTATAAAGACTATCGCCATTCCAGCAGGATCTAAAATTGTGACTCCATTGATAGTAATATTTCTAGAGTCTGCAAATTCAATAGGGATGACTGACAGAACCATTTCGGATTTATCATAAATTGAACCACTAATAATCCCGCGCCCACGGATAGTTATGTTCTCTGCAAATTCGGCTCGGATTTGACCATATAAGTATGCGCCACCTGCTAAATATAATGTCTGCCCTGATTTTATTGGAATCGCACTAGCATCATAAACGCCAGGTCCAATATATATAGTATCATCAGGCACGTTAGATTCATCCACAGGATTAATTTCTAATTCATTTGCAAAAATATGTAGAGTATTACTTTGTGCTTGTGAATCATCACTGTTTTTGTATTCAAGAGTATAATCAGCAGGATAATCCAGTTTAAAGATTACTTTATTATTTATTACGAATGTGTTTATATTGTATGCTAATGGGCGCACTACAACGTCGCAGAGATTTTTAGAATCAGGTATTACGACTGTAAGATTTATTGACCCCTCAAAATCAAAGGATACAACATACCCCATTGTAGATGGTTGTGAAAAAGAGAATGACCTTTTATTATTAATTCGTGTTTCGTATACAAATAAATCATGGCCCTCTGCTTGAACTTGTATATTTTCAGATGTCTTCATTACAGAAGGGCCTTCATATGTAGTCAATTTTGTTGTCGTGACTAATCGGTCAGCATCATATTCAGGTGACTCGGGAATCGCAAAACTAACTTCAGAGTTGATGCAAGCAATAAGTGCAATGCTGACTAACATACATATTGCTATAAATACTATAGTGCCTAAACAGATTAATAATTGATTCTTATGATAAAATTTTGTTGCCTTAACTACCATATTTAACCTTTATTAAATTAATTTCCATTGTTATAATTTTCCTCTATTTTTTTGTTCTTTATTGACTTAAAAAAAGGTTAAAACTGATACTACAATCCAAATGCAGATTAGATAATTTTTTTTAAGTAATATAATTATTGTAGAAAAGGTGGGTAAAAAATCATTTAGCAAATAATAATAAACTAAATAGCTTCTATTGCTTTATATTAAATTTTTAATCAATCAAACACTCTTATTAATCTGTTAATAAATTAGACAAGTGTGGGGTTGTTAAGCAAATGAAAATAAGCTAAAAGTCATTTAACTCGAGCTATAATAATTTTCAATTGCATAATTCATTTAAATTTGATTGATATAGAAACCATATAAAATTAAACGAAAAATTTAAAAACCTTTTACTTGATAATATTATAACACAGGAAAAAGTATTTAGCAAATGAATCTCAGTCTATATTTACTTTTTGTTTCAAAAAAAGATGAATATGGTTTTTGATGCAAAATGAGCTATATTGTATCTTAATGCAAATTGACTTGTAATAAAATTACATAGTATACGAAGAATGCAAAATAATCATGATAATTATTATGTTTGAATACATATAATTAAAGCATTCCACAATCTATAATTAAGGATCCAGTTATTGCAATTAATATTTTAGTTTCGATGAACGGTTTTATACAAGATTAATAAGCCCATGCTGGAGCGTTAGAGAAATTAATAAAAATGGCTAGTAAAAATAATACTAGCCGTTATGAGATGTGTTAAAATGGGTACGTACAATCAATTTAAATAATGACAGATTGGAATAAAACAATTTGAGCTGGTGTTAGTTCTAATCGAAAATCCCTTCAACAAAAGATTCGGGATCAAATGGGATAAGGTCATCTATTTTTTCCCCTACTCCCACATATACTACAGGAATAACTAATTCTGTTATAAGTGCGAATACGATACCGCCCTTAGCTGTACTATCGAGCTTTGTTAAGATGATGCCGTTTATCTCGATGTCATCATCAAATGCTTCAGCCTGGCTTAATGAGTTTTGACCCATTGTTGCATCTAGCACGAGAAAGTTTCTGATATCAGCATGTGGCGCGGTTCTAGATATAACACGTTTTATTTTTTTGAGCTCTTCCATTAAGTTTTTCTTGTTGTGAAGACGACCAGCAGTGTCTACTAGTACTACGTCTGTATTCTTTGCAATAGCTGAGCTTATCGTATCAAAAACTACGGCAGCAGGATCGCTCCCTTCCGTGTGCTTCACTATTCGGACACCAGCGCGTTCTGCCCAAATCTCAAGTTGTTCGGATGCTGCTGCACGAAAAGTATCTGCTGCAGCAATTATTACAGATTTACCTTGATCTAAGAAGTTTTTTGCTAATTTGCCAATTGTAGTAGTCTTTCCGACACCATTTACCCCAGATATTAAAAGTACTAATGGGTATTTATATTCTGGAAATTCGCATTGTATTTGCTCTAGCAATACTCGCTTTAGTGCGTCACGAGCCTTTTCAGGATCTCTTATCTTATTTTGATAGGTGTGCCACTTTAATTGCTCTAATATCTGATCTGTAGCTTCGACCCCAGCATCTGCTGTAATTAGGGCCATTTCTAGTGCCTCATAAAATTCATCATCTAAGGCTTTGCCTTTAAACATCTCAAAAAACTTTTTGCCAATATTAGCTTTAGTCTTTTTTAATGCATCTTTTAATCTAGTAAAAAACCCCATATATAACCTATAATTATCTAAGACACTATATTGTCTGTGCTTGCGGGCACTCCAATATCTGGACCAGTAGTGAACCAATTATTACTTTGTGCTTCGTCCATTGTGACACTTACTATCTTTGATATGCCACCAGAACCTTCCATTGTAACGCCATACATGAATTCACATAATGACATTGTAGGTTTTCTGTGTGTGACAACTATAAACTGCGTTGTTTTACAGAATTTCTTTAAATACTGTGCAAACAAATCAACGTTTGAGTCATCTAATGCGGCCTCGATCTCATCTAGAACACAGAATGGCATTGGATTCATCTTGATTATAGCAAATAAAATTGATATCGCAATGAGTGATTGTTCTCCACCAGATAGTAGTGACATGTTTGTCAATTGTTTGTTCGGAGGTTGTGCTTTGATTTCGATACCAGCCTCTAAGATGCTTTTTGTACCATCTTCGAGATTTAATTCGAGTTTTGCTGATCCTCCGCCAAATAGATCTTGAAACACTTGGTTAAAGTTCTTGTTTATGATATTAAAACGATTTGTGAATTTAGTAGTCATTTCGTTTGTAAGATCATCAATAATTTTGATTAACTCTTCTTCAGCTTTTACTAAATCGTCAAATTGCAATTTAGTTTCAGTATAACGACGCTTTTCTTCATAGAAGTGATCTTCTGCAAGCTCGTTGATTGGACCAATTTTGTCTATATCACGTTTTAATGATTGCATTTCAGACTGTGCTTTTTCTGGTATAAATACTAAGTCTGGATCAGCTTGCATTGATTCGGCATATGCACGGGCTGTTTGTTCGTCAATATCATATTCATCACGAATTCTGTTTAACAAGTTGTCCAAATCATTTTGTATGCGCTCGATACGTGATTCCTCTTTAATTCGCTTTTCTGTGGCAAAATTCATCTGGACTTGTTTTTCATTTTTCAAGGCATCTAGTGCATCAATACTAGATTTGAGTCCACTCTTATATGAATCTATATCTTGTACCTTCTTTGCCATTTCATCTACGAGTTTCTTATCCTCTTCGCTGTATGCAGAAATATCAACATCACCTTCGGCATCTAATATTTCACGTGCATTTTCAGTGCATTTAAATGTTAAATTCTTTAACTCAACATCAATTTTATTTAGATCAGTTTTAATTAGTGTTATATCGTTAGATCTGTTGTTAATCTCAATTTTTAATGTTGTCAAGTCAAGTACTGCAGTATTAGCGGCATTAAATAAAGTCTCTTTTTTTTGTTTATCTTGGTTAAACTTTTCTCTAGCTTCGTTTATAATCTCATCAGCTGTAGTCCTTTCAGTACCAACAGAAATATGTGCACCTGCAGCTTCTTTTATAAGATTATCAAGCTCTGTTGCTTGCTTAGACTCCATTGTAATTTTTTCAAATAATTTTTCTACTTCCTCTTCTAATTCCTTTAAATTGCCCTCTGTTCCACTTATTTGTGTGTTATATTTTTCAATTTCTATTTCAAGAGCATGAATACGGGCATCAAGAATTTTGACTCCGTGATCCATCTTTTTACTTTCTTCTTCAAAATCCTTGATTTCTTCGTCTAAAAGCGTTAAATCCTTGGTTATAGAATTACGTCTTTTTAACATCGCCTGCAAGTCAGTTTCAAGTGACAAAACGCGACTATTTTTAGAAGGAGCGCTACCACCTGTAATTGCACCGCTCGTTGCAAATGATTCTCCACCTAGGGTCACGATTCTAAACCCTTGTCTGTATTTTTGTTGAACAGCAATTGCGGTATCCTTGTCTTCTACAATTACAATGCGTCCTAACAAGTTAGAAATTACCCCATCAAATTTCTTATCACATTTGACTAGATTAGATGCAACATCTATAACACCTTTTTCATTTAAGGCTCTATCAAATTCTGATGGCAGAGGGTTTGGTCTTACTGTAGACATTGGTAGAAAAGTGGCTCTACCATAGTTTTTGTTTTTTAGATAATCAATTAATATTCCAGCATCTTTAGGCGTAGACGTTATGATGTTTTGAACACTTTGACCTAATGAAATTTCGATAGCTACTTGAAGATGTGGTTGTACCTTAATAACTTCACCTACTGTACCATGAATTAAGTTTTTAAGTTTATCATCAGTTTTTGCATCGTTCATTAAACGTTTTATGACATCGCTGTATCCAGCATAGTCATTGATTTGATCTTTTCTGTAGTTAATACCAACAGTTAGAGTCTTGTATTCGTCGTCGAGTTTTTTCTTTCTTAATTCGGCTTCTCTCAAATCACCTAGAGTTGAATAATAATTACGTTCAGCAACCTCTTTGTCTTTTTCTTTGCGCTCACGTTCCTGTAACAATATATCCCGAGACGCGCGAAGCTTTTCACTGGCTTCTCTACGCGTGTCGCAAACTGTTTTTTTCTCACGATATGTAGCTTTTGCTTTTTCAATATCGTCATGGGCTAAACTCAATTTTACTTCGAGTTTAACTAGATCTTTGTCTAAAGCATGGAATTCATCTTTACGCTGACTTATTAATAACGCGCTTTGCTCTAATTCTTTTTCTTGTTGAGCAACTTCATCGCAAATTGATTCATATTCACTTTGTATTTCTGCGTAATTTGCCTCTTTTCTCAACAGTTCTAGGTTTTTGTTATTATATGACTCGGTTTTTTCTGCAAGTTCAACAGTTAATTGTTCAAATCGTTCATTTAAACGTTGTGTTTCAGCATCGAATTGCTTACGTTGTTCTCTTAAATTTCTCAAGCGTTCTGCTATAACATTAGCAGCACCTTGTTTTCGTTCAATAGATACTAATAAATCAGTCTGCTCAGCACGAAGTTTGTTTGATAATTGGTCGCTGTTTGTCAGATCCATCATAAGAATATTGTAACGTTTACAGATATCTTTGTATTCCTCGTCATATGTATCAATATCAGCTACTATCTTGGCTAATTTAGTCTGGAGATTTTTTCGTTCTGTGTCCCCATTTTCCATTTGGAACAAGAAGAAATTAATGTCTTGAAATTTAAGTCGTCTCTTAAAATCTCTAACTTTTACTGCATTTTTTGCTTCTTTTTCTAAGGGCACTAAAGATTGCCTTAGTATTTCTAGAATATTACCAAGATTGACTATATTATTTCTAGTTTCTTTAAGATTTTTTTCGGATTCCGCTTTACGCGCTTTATGTTTACTGATCCCTGCTGCTTCGTCAAATATTTGACGTCTAACTTCGGGTTTTGCAGATATGATATCAGCAATCTTTCCCTGCCCTATTATGCTATATCCATCATGACCCATTCCACTATCACGGAATAATTCCATAACGTCACTCAATTTTACAGGCAAATTGTTTATATAATATTCGCCACCATCCTTACCACGATGGATTTTTCTTGTGATTATAAGCTCATCACTAGTGATAGAAGGATAAGTGCGTTTTTTGTTATCTAAATATAATGAAGCTTCACAAATGGATTGAGGTTTTCTGTCATTTGTGCCATTAAAAATAAGTTCAGCCATTCTTTGACAACGTAGTACTCGAGCATTGCGTTCGCCTAGTACCCATCTAATAGTATCAACGATATTAGATTTTCCACAACCATTGGGTCCAACAATTCCAGTAAACCCAGAATCAAAATCAATCACCACTTTATCTGCAAAAGACTTAAAGCCGTGGATGACGATTTTTTTTAGATTCATATTAAATTACCTCCGATCTTGGCAAACAGAGATACTGAGAAAACCGAAAGCCTTGATAAATCAGATTATACTAATGTATTTGTAATCAATGAGCCAAACAAAAGTTTGACTTGTGAATGCAACAATACAATGAGTTGCTTTAAAAATTAGTGCACATAAACAATAAAATGCAAAAATGTGTTAATAATATAGTATATAATAAAAATTTATGTGTCAAATAAATTAATGTGAAAAAATAAATTTAAAAAATAAGTTATCAGTTAATAATTAGGTCACAAAAAAAATTCGTATGACAGGGATATTATTAACATAAATACATTGCACTATTTGACAAGAATTTAATCATATATTATTGTTTGCATTTTGCATAGCGAATTATCTATGAATCATATCATATTTATATATATTTGTCAAAAAATTCAAGACAAAATTTGTTATTATATATGGGGCGTACATTTAGAGAAAATTGAAGAAGGTTAAGTTAACTTAGAACGTGGACGTAGTGGTTAACGATATTTTTCTCGAGTTAAATGCAGTTTAATTACACTTTCTTAAATTTATTGCAGGATTTTCGAAAAAAATGAAAATTAACTTATGATTAACAGATCTAACTAATATGCAATATTCAATTAACTATTGCAATTTATGGAATTATATAGTATAATAAATGTAATTTGATTGCTCAGTAATGAGGAGGAATTATGATTATCACCAAAAAATATATTCTTTTTGCATTTTTACTCGCTATTATAATTTATATATCAATAACATCGGCTTTGAGCGCTACAATTATGGTAGATGCCGAATTAACTAATGAGACAAAATTCTATGATGCAGATGCTATAAATGATGAATTCGATATACAAGAAAATTCTGATTTTATTAAGCTTATTAATAATCAACGTTACTATCCACGTAATGTGCCTATAAATATATTAATATCTCTTGATTCTCAAAATGCAATTCTTGATTATACATATACAACTACCACAATCAATGTGCTGTCATCATATATTTCTGATTATTATCAATTAGAATTTAATTTAGAATTCATTCTAGGGGAAAATGAATATAAACTAAATATGGTGATTGAAACTGAGGATAATATCGTCAATGCTTGTCTTTATTCGATTGTAAATGATTATGGGATTTTTATAAGTATATTATCTGAGGAAGATGCATTTCTAAACTACACTAATTATTTACAAGAAAACGAAATAGCAACTTCTTATGAGTGTGCCGATCTATTAATGGAATATTATAGTGATGGTATTATAGAAGAAAGCTATACAATATCTACTAATAATTCCAGATCATCGATTTCTCAAAACAATCAGAATTCGTTTTCAAGTTCAGATTTGTATGATTCTACATCAAATTCTACACAATCGTCATCCTCATCTAAAACTACTTACATTGAAGGCACATTAAAATGGAAGGATGACTATAATGTAGTGCATCCATTGAGACGCATAGCTGTTGAAATTTATGATTATGATGGAATTTGTGATGACTTTATTGGAAACACTTACACTGATCACGAAGGCTATTATTCATACAGCTTTAATAATAAAGATGCTCTTCTTGATTTTGAGAACGGAGGATATGACTTATACATAAGAGTATGTGCTGGAGATTATAATATTGAAGTAGTAGATTCAAATGTTGATCTGCGATACTATCAAACGGGCAGACAATCTCATATGGATGTTGCGACGGGTTCTACTACTATAATTAATCTAACTTTCGACATGAGTACATACTTAGGTCAATCTTTTCAAATATCTCAAGCAGTAATAACTGCTAGAGATTTTGCTTGGCACATGTCTGATACATTGCCTTCAAACGTGAAGGTTCTTTATCCATATGGAGGTGGAGATTGTTTATACAGTTCAGGAAATAAAACAATATACATTGCAGATGTTAGTCTAAATGATCCTAGTAATGCTGTAATACTTAGTGCATACGAATCCTGGGATGTAATTATGCATGAATATGGACATCATATTCAACATGAAATGGATATTACTGATAGCCCAGGTGGCACACACTATCCAAGAGTGAATTTATTAAATGCTACTAATTTGAATTTAAATAAGAGTGCGGCAATCCGCCTTGCCTGGGGTGAGTCGTGGCCGACTATTTTTGGAATAATTGCACAAAAGTATTATTCAAGTTATCTAACAAACATATACACTACATGTGATACATATTACACTTCATACAACGGTTTGAATTATGATATTGAAGTAAAGGATTTTCCTAATAGTAATGGTGAAGCTAGCGAATATGCAATTATGTCTGTACTTTGGGATCTATATGATACTACCACTGAGACAAATGATACCATATCAATGAGTTATCAAGAATGGTGGGACGTCACTACTGAGAGCACTGCAACCACTTTTTCTGAATTCATAGCTCATTTTTATCAAGCATATCCAGACTACATCGATGACATTGGTTTAAATCTTACTTACTATAAAATAGCGGCTAGCAATTTAACCTCATCTATTCCAGTTAACCAATGGGATTTAACACCACCAGTGTTTAGTTGGACTCCAGAGGGCGGCGCTATAAATTATCCAAATAATTCGTTTAATCTAACTGTACAAACTGATCTTTTTGGTTTACTGGGAACAGGTACAAAAAATTCCATAAACAACATTCAATTAAGTAACTTTACATGGGAAATCCTACTAGCTTTTCCTGACGAGTATGCCATTTTAACAGTTGCGACCTATCAAACTGATGCGCCATCCACTGGACCTTATTATTCAGAGTTTAAATTCTTTTTAAAACAAACATACAAAACAAGTGTATCTAATAATGCTGTAACCATAACGGGTACATATCGCCAATTATCTGGTTATGTTTCAATTCCATCGACACTAGATGGCCTCCCTGTAATTGCAATAGCAGATGGAGCATTTTCTGGTTCTTATGATTTAGAAAACATAAGTTTTCCGTCATCAATAGCAACAATTGGTGCTAATGCATTTAAGAATTGCATAAGCCTTGCAACGGTATCCTTAAGTAGTACTTCAATTACAAGAATAGAGGAAAACACATTTATGGGATGTCCCATAACGAATCTATCATTGCCAAACACACTAACATATATTGGCAAAAAAGCTTTTTATAATTCAGCCTTTACGAGATTAAAATTGTTTTCAACAGTTACTCATATTATGGAGGATGCTTTTTTAAATAACAACAAATTAACTATCTATACTCAATATCAAAGCAAGCCATCGGGATGGAACTCAAGTTGGAATTCATCTAATCGACCAGTATTTTGGGGTTGTTCGTTTTCATCAGTTAATGGCTATGTTACATCGTTTTTAAAGACAACTGGCAATCAATATAATTTTGATGCTACCTCTGACGCATATCTAAATCCGACTAGGTCTTTATATAGTTTTGATGGTTGGTATTCGACATCTGATTTTAGTGGTAGCAAATACACAGATCTGCATAATGCGCCAAATGGCACATATTATGTAAAATGGTCTAGTTCTTGCGTAGCAGAAGGGACTCTAGTAACGTTAGCTGATGGGACAACAAAAGCTGTAGAGGAATTAAATAGTTATGATTTATTACTTGTATGGAATGTATTTACTGGATCGTTTGATTTTGCTCCAATAATATTTAATGAAAGTGAGGACTATGAGGAGTATACAATAATTCATTTGTATTTTTCTGACGGAACAGAAATTAAAGTTATTAATGAGCATGGATTCTGGGATGTTGATCTCAATGAATATATATTTATCAGAGAAGATGCAGATCAATATATAGGGCATTATTTTAACAAGCACTATTTTGATTCTAACAATGAATTGAATTGGACCACTGTACAGCTCATTGATGTTGAGTTATATACAGAAGTCACTACTGCATGGAGTCCTGTGACATATAGTTATCTATGTTATTATGTTAATGGGCTACTGTCTATGCCCGGCAACACTACTGGACTAATTAATATATTTGAAGTAGATTCTGTCACAATGCAAATTGATCAAGTCAGTTTTACTAACGACATTAACGAGTATGGTATATTTACATATAAGGAATTTGCTGAGATGATTGCAATTCCAGAAGAAATATTTGATGCATTTTCTGTTCAATACTTAAAAATATCTATAGGTAAAGGCTTAATTGATTGGGAAACTATCATTCTATTAATCGAAAGATATTCCGTGTTTCTGACAATATAGTATATTAACGCTAATTAGGCTTAAAGGAGGGTAAGATGATACGTTTTAAATTTAAGAAATCATTGGCACTATTATTAACAATTATTTCATTTATAGTAATGTTTGCTGGTTGTGGTAATAATTATAGTGATAATGATAATGTAAATGAGAATAAGCTCGTTTTAGTTGATTATGGGACTATTAGTTCTGAGTATGGTTATTTGTCTAATCAAGAACCAATCCCAAGATTTTGTATATTTAAGTATGAATCGGATACAAATGATTTTAATATAGAACATGTTATACTGGATTTTAGCTTCATTGTACCCCTTGCATCATTTGAATTACATAGGTTTTTTATATCGAATCATCAAAATGATTCCCTTACGTTCACTTTATATGATATTGAAACTGACTTTACTCCAAATCAGGAAATCATGCAAAATGAAAGTGGAACCATTTACTATCAGATTAATGAAAATGGAGAAGAAATTCAATATAAAGAAACAGTTAAAATTCCTAGTAATATGTTTGTAGGTGATGCGGGAACAATTCATGTAGCATATGAGGGAAATATTGCCGAAACTTATTTGGTAGACCTAAAACCACCATTTCATAGCGAATCTACGTATTTTTATTATATCATTGATGGTGATAATGTAAAGATTTATGATAGAAGGAATGATTATTATTTTAGTGAAGAAATGGGAATCTATGGTGATAATGTAATGATTTATGATAGAAGGGATGGAATCATATGTTATTAGATTTCTCAAATAGAATACCTTTAAAACAGCTTGTAAAAACAGAACTTGTCCTCTGTTTCCACAAGTTAAATGCAGTTTTTTTAGTCTCTCAAATTCAGCGCAGGATTTTCTTAAGAACTGCACTTAAACTATGATGATTAACTGATGCATTTTCTGTTCAATACTTAAAAATATCTATAGGTAAAGGCTTAATTGATTGGGAAACTATCATTCTATTAATCGAAAGATATTCCGAGTTTCTGACAATATAGTATATTAACGCTAATTAGACTTAAAGGAGGGTAAGATGATACGTTTTAAATTTAAGAAATTATTAGCACTATTATTAACAATTATTTCATTTATAGTAATGTTTGCTGGTTGTGGTAATAATTATAGTGATAATGATAATGCAAATGAGAATAAGCTCGTTTTAGTTGATTATGGGACTATTGATTCTGAGTATGGTTATCTATCTAATCAAGATGGGAGCGCAGGATTTTGTATATTTAAGTTTGAATCGGATACAAATGATTTTAATATAGAACACGTTATACTGGATTTTAGGTTCATTGTAGCCCTTGAATTGTTTGAATTACATAGGTTTTTTATATCGAATCATCAAGATGATTCCCTTGCGCTCACTTTATATGATATTGAAACCGACTTTACTCCAAATCAGGAAATCATGCAAAATGAAAGTGGATCCATTTACTATCATGTTAATAACTATCATGAAGAGCTTCATTATAAAGAAACAGTTAAAATTCCTAGTAATATGTTTGTAGGTGATGTGGGAACAATTCATGTAGCATATGAGGGAAGTATTCTAGAAAAGTATAGGGCAAACGTAAACATACCTATCCATAGTGAATCTACGTATTTTTATTATATCATTGATGGTGATAATGTAAAGATTTATGATAGAAGGAATGATTATTATTTTAGTGAAGAAATGGGAATCAATGGTGGTAATGAAAGGTATGGTAGAAGGGATGGAACCTTACATTATTAGATTTCTCAAATAGAATACCTTTAAAAAAACAGCTTGTAAAAACAGAACTTGTCCTCTGTTTCCACAAGTTAAATGCAGTTTTTTTTAGTGTCTCAAGTTTAGTGCATGATTTTTCCAAGAACTGCACTTACTCTGATAATTAGCACTATTATCTTTTAATGGAATTTTATTAATTGAAAATTTTGCTTATTGAGTTGTTTAATGATATAATAACTTAATAGAAACATTTAAAAATAAGTGCACATCAAATATTCGCAAATTAGACGGGTATAAATGCCCTAAATAAATTTAGCAATTTATTAGCAATTGCGAATGGTTTTTATGTTTATATTAAAAAAGGGGTAGGATTATGCATATTATCAATGAGATATGCATATAAAATGAATAATGAAGGATATAATAATAAGTATAATAAACAAATTTGGATATTCAGGCATATTTGTTTTAATTGCAATTGAAAATATATTTCCGCCAATCCCCTCAGAAATTATTCTCACTTTTGGTGGATTTGCCACAACAATAAGTTCGCTAGAGTATATCTGGGTAATTGCGTCCGCTACTGCAGGCTCAATGCTTGGGGCTATGATATTATATTTTGTTGGGCGTATTCTAAAACAAGAGAGATTGGAAAAATTAGTTGATGGAAAATTCGGAAAGATTTTCAGATTAAAGAAATCTGATATTCAAAAATCCAGCAAATGGTTTACTAAGCACGGCACAAAAGCTGTATTTTTTGGAAGATTCATACCAATAATTAGGAGTCTGGTCTCGATCCCAGCAGGGATAAGCGGAATGAAATTGATATATTTTATACCGTTAACTCTAATCGGTACTTTATTCTGGAATACAGTTTTAGTACTTTTGGGTCGTGCGGCTGGCGCGGCGTGGGAAAGAATTGCGGGAGTAGTAGATACTTATTCTCTAATTGCTTTAATTATAATTGTAGTTTTACTTGGAGTTGGACTTATTGTTTTCATTAAAATGAGAGTTATTAATCCAAGAAAACGACACGAATTAACACCTAGTGATATTAAAATAACTAACATTGGCAATAATTCTATTCAAGTAGACAAAATAGATGGGGCAATGTATAAATTAGATGACCTGGAGTGGACTAACTTAAGCCATTTTACAGACTTAGAGAATGGAAGAAATTATATTATACACATCAAGTATATAACAGCAGGTGGTATTGAAAAAATCTGCTCATTAGAATATAAACATGCTACAGAAGGAAAAGAGAGTTGACAATATTAGAGTTTCACAGTCATATTATCAACCGAGTTTATCTAACAAATCAATCTAAATACTGCTAATAATAGTAGACAAAGGATATAATTAATGGACATTCGTCTTGTACTACTCTCGCTTATTGGAACTTCTATATCTCTTGCGGGGACAATCATAGGTGCAGCGTTCAGTTTCTTCTCTGGCAAACAAGTTAAACCTAAAACACAGAAATTATTCTTAGGGTTTGCGTCTGGAGTAATGATTGCCTCTGCGGTCTGGTCTCTCTTAATCCCTGCCACAGAATATTCTCGTGACTTAGCTATGCCATATTGGTTACCTGCATTAGTGGGGTTTCTTTTAGGTGCTGTTTTCTTATTTCTTATGGATAAATTGCTCCCACACTGGCATGCTCAAGCTAATTCGCCTGAGGGGCCCAAGAGTAAATTGGGAAAATCGGCAAAATTAGTGTTTGCTGTGACTCTACATAATTTTCCAGAGGGGTTAGCAGTAGGACTAGCATTTACGCTAGCTGGTGCAGGAGATTCAAGCACAATAACTCAAAGCGGTGCAATTGCGCTAGCTGTGGGTATTGCGATACAGAATATTCCTGAAGGAGCAGTAATATCTATGCCGTTGAGAAATGAGGGTTTATCTAAGACAAAATCATTTTTATATGGTGCTGCATCAGGGATAGCTGAGCCAATAGCAGGAGTAATAGGCGCAGTCGCTGCAGTAATTGTCGTGGCTATAATACCATGGGCCTTAGCATTTGCTGCAGGTGCTATGATTTATGTCGTTGTAGATGAATTAGTCCCAGACGCATCCTCTAAGCACTCAGATGTTGGCACGTTAGGAGCCATTGCGGGATTTGCTTTAATGATGGTTTTGGATATGGCACTTGGTTAATAGGATCAGTAGACATGGAATAATTAAATATTTTCTTATTTTAGTTTAAATTTTGATACTAGGGAAGATACTATTGACATTTTAATTTTAATATAACCATCAAGTTTAAAATTCAAATAAAAATTAAATAATTGCTCATCTAGATTGATTCTGATTTTAATATTGTTAGCGTTAGATGTATGTTTTATTATACGATTTGCTGTTAAAGATATTAATGATATTAGACAGTAAGTTGATATATTATTTATAAAGCTAATATTTCCGCTAAGAACACTATTAATATACTTGACTCTCAAAAATTTTTTAATGTATGAAGTGGATAATTCATTAGTAGTATTTTGATTTTCTTTATTTAAGTTTTTAAGTGTTGATTTAGGCTTAATAATTTCAAATTCATGCTTTAGTATACTTATTCCAACAGCATTAATATTAACTAGGATTATATTTTTTTCAAGATTTAGAAAAGCACGTAATTGTATTTTTATTGGGATAAAAAAAGCTAGCAATACACATAATGCTAAAAAAGGATAATGCATTTTTATAGTATATGTTAGTATTCAGTAAATATTTAAAATTTACTTTGCGATGCTAATTTTACTAATACTTTATCAAAATAGTCTGGAATGGTAGCCTTAAATTCCATTGACTCATTTGTCGTAGGATGTGTTAAAATTAGGGTTTTTGCGTGGAGCAATTGACCATTCAATCCAAATTTATTTGAGCCCCCATATACTGAATCCCCGACTATGGGATGGTTGATATATTTTGAATGAACACGTATTTGGTGAGTGCGGCCAGTAGATAATTTATATTCAACAAAGGTGTAGTCTTTAAATCTTTCAAGTACTTTATAATTAGTAAGTGACGATCTGCCTTCACCAGTTTTTGCTACGGCCATTTTTTTTCGGTCTGCTTTAGATCTAGCAATAGGTGCATTAATAATGCCCTCGTCTGATCTCAAATTTCCATCAACCAAACCACAGTAGAAACGTTGTGCAGACTTTTCTGCAATTTGGCGGGATAGTGATTGATGGGCTAGATTTGTTTTTGCTATAACTATCAATCCAGAAGTATTTTTATCTAGTCTATGAACAATTCCAGGTCTTATTACACCATTTATAGATGATAAATCTTTTATATGATATAACAATGCATTAACGAGCGTCCCATCGAGTGATCCAGGCGCTGGATGAGTTGCCATTCCCTGTGGCTTGTTTATAACTGCTATATCAGCGTCCTCATAAATGATGTCAATTGGTAGATTTTGTGGGACGGCTTTTAATTGTTTTAACTCCTCTATTACAACTTCTATATGATCTAACATCTTTAAAGTTGTACCCGCTTTTTTTAAAACAACTCCGTTTACTTTAATAAAACCTAATTCTATGTGCCGCTTAATTCTGCTCCTGGTAAAATCACTGAGTTCATTAGTTAAATAAACATCAGCCCTGATGCCATCATTATCAACAGTCAAAGAAATACTATTATCGAGATTTATCATAATAAGGCAGTCTTTTTTTCATTCTTAACTGGTGTGAAAGGTTTATAAAGAAATATTATTGCAAATAATAATAGAGATAGACCAATAACTAATTCTGAATCTGCAAAATTAAATATGGGATAATTCATAAAAGTCAACTCAACAAAGTCTCTCACGTAGCCAAGGTGAAGACGATCAAAACAGTTGCCTAACGCTCCACCTAATATAAGAGTGAGTGAAAATCTAATGGACTTATATCTAAAATTAGTTAAGCATAATAGAGCTATGAAAAATACAACTGACAAAACTAATGAAAAAATACCCAAATATAGGGTTTCACCACTAAAGATACTCCAAGCAGCGCCTGTGTTCTCAGCATGAGTAAAGCTTATAATTCCGTCAATTACCACAATATCATTGCCACTCTTAATTACCTGTCCATATATTAATTCTTTAGTTAATAAATCGAATGCTAAGAATACTGCGACCAACAGGAGCTCAAAAAATATTTTGAATACAAGTGTTTTATTGCGCATAGATCTCCTAAAACAAAATTGCTAAAGTTGTTTATCACTCATAATTTTAACATATATACCCGTATATGTAAAATTTTAATATTTACATTTTAGGATCAATTAACTATAACTTATATACTAACAAATAATGATATTGTAGCACAACAATATAACCCTACTTTTGGAATAACAATATAAATGATTATGCCGACAAAAGTCATATCAACTATTTAGACATATATAATTAGCTAGAGTTTCTGTCTATCATATCAAAAAAGACATGGTATCCGAAAGACATTTGGGATACATTTTGTTATAATTATTCATCTTTAAATATGGAGTATAACAATATGTCATTTGTATCAAAATCACTAGTACATCCAGATCAATTAGCACTTGTTGATAGATATGAAGATTTAGACCCTTATGTTAAGGAAGTAATAGAAAACTCATGGGCTACAGATTTTAGAGAACATGTGTATTTAAAAATTGATGAATCTTATTTTAAGTGCTTATATTCTGACGCGGGCAGACCTTGCGTTTCAATTAGATTTTTAATATCTGTGGAATTACTTAAGCATTTATTTAATCTTAGTGATAAAGAAATAAGAGCAACATGTATAGCAGATAGTAGATTTAGACATGCAGTGGATTCAACTGGCAAAATAATACAACTCCTATGCGAGCGAACACTAAACAGATTCAGAGCACGTATTCTGAAGTATCAAGAAGAAACTGGTATTGATTTAATAACTCTAGCGACTAGGGATATATTAGATGACTACATGAGCTTAACTTATACTAGTCCAGAG
>JAIRMA010000041.1 GCA_031259085.1 Christensenellaceae bacterium | reverse complement strand
TCACGCTTTGATATTGTATATTTAATATTTTCAGTAAATGATATAGTGTAATTATTAGCTTTAAACTCTCCATCATCTTTTAATGCTAGAGTATATAAGATGATATTGTAATCTGCAGCATTTGAGCCAACTTGACGCCCTAATGCCCCATCAAAGGCAGGCGTTTCACCTTCAATTGTATTAGTTATTTTATATGTGATAATCTCGTCATTTTCTCCATAGATCTTACCCTGATTGCTATAAGGAGTTATAGTTAACACCCTAGCATATATAGTAAACACAACACCTGATACAAAATCTATAGTATAATTCATTTTTAAGAATGCACCATTATCCTGTAGTTCAAGTGTATCTCGTATTATGTTATATTCTTTTACATTTGCACCAGTCTCCCTTGCAATAGCTCCATTAAAACTAGGAACTTCACCATTAACCTGACCTGAGTACGTATAGCTGTCTGATAAATCGAGTTCAGGAGCCCCATAGTATCTACTTAAATTAGATACAGGTGTGACGGTTAAAGTAGCAGCGTTAATAGAAGCCCCAGTGTAATCATAGCTAGTTTTTTCAGTATAAGTATAATTTGTGGATACATAATCAGAGCCAGTAATAAGAGACGAAAAGACAACATTTATTTTTGTGGCATCAGTGTTTGCAGAATCATACTGTGCAGTAAAATTAACACCAGTTATTTCTTTAGAAATAATAGATTTTATTGAATTTTCAGCATCATCAATTCCTGATATAGAATAATGAGTCCCTCGAACAAATTGAAAAGAGGTAGACGCTGATGCGTCATAAGTCTTAGATGTATTAATCTGAGCAGTAATTTGAGTTAGTGAAATAGGGCGTTTATTAATAGTATACGTATAACCTTCAGTTATTATGCTTAAGTTATAATTATTAATATAGAAGCCTCCATCTGAATTATCAGTGATATTTAGGTCACCTGGTAAATAAGAATATGAGCCAGCATTTTTTTGTGAACTGCTATTGAAGACCCCTAATGCCCCAGTGAATTTTATAGTCTCCCCAACAACCACTCCAGAATAATCAAGATCAGTATCAAGTATTGTGACAACTTTGCCATCATATATTTTTGATAGATTAGCTTTGGGGTGTACAGTTATAGTGATTTTTCTAATTTCCCAATCTTTAGTTTTTGTAGCTGTTAAATTGAAACTGTTAACAATGTCAGCTGATTCATGTGTGAGACCAGAAACTTTAGCTGTGTAATTCCCTGCATGAGTTTTTTTGTTATCAGTGATTGATAGCCCTAGAGTGATACCATCAATCCCAGATGCGACACTAGCTGTCAATGTCCGCTCAGTGCCATTATAATCAAATATTGTTTGACCCCATGAAATAGTATCAATAACTTTAGCAGTGATAGTTAAAGTGGTAGATGTAGGGCCAGTAGTAGTATAATTAGTAGCTAATCCTCCTCCAGTACCATTGCTAAAATTCGCGAAATTTACTGACTGATCACCTGCATAAGTCCTAGTATTATTCGTCAAATTTACCGTTAAGGTTTGACCATTAATACCTGTACTAACAGAGGCTGTCACAGTCTTTAAAGTATTATCAAACGTAAATGAATTCTGAGAAAAGCTTAGAGACAGTGGTTTTTTAGCTATAGAGAGTGTTGTTTTATTAGCATCAGATGCAGAATTTATAGAGTAGTTTGCTGGTTTTGCTGTACCACTACTAGTTAGGCTAACTGCTGTGACTGTATAGTTACCAGCATTAGTTTGAGGAGCATTATCCAAAACAACATTCAATGTTTGACCAGTAACACCTGTAGAAACAGTAGCTGTAGGAGAGTGGGGGTTCCCATCATATGTGTATGATGTATTTGAAAAGTTAACTGTCAAAGTCTTTTGCGTTATGGTAAAATCGACAGTGAGGCTTGTGCCTTTAGTTAAAGTCACAGCATGAGAGGGTATATTGCTAGAGCCAGTATTATAATAATTGAATAAAACAAAATCACTTTGGCTTTCATTTTTAGCTACAACACGGTATTTGTTTACATCAGAATTTTTGCTCACATAAGTAGGAGATGAGTCAGAAGTGATATTGGTAGTGCCTTGTGATTGAGCATTATTACCCGAGTCTATATAATAATCATAGAAAGTAAAGCCACTTCTTAATACAAAATTAACCCCGCTAAAATTAGTACTTGGCGCTACTGTAATTGATACAGCTTGTCCATCATAAACTTTTGAATAGTTATTATCAGGTGTTAGCTTAGCAGCTGAGACGTACATGTCATACATCTTTGGGACTTTTGTAGTGTCCATGGTCTTAAGAAAACTATGACTAAAAGTAGTGCGCTTTTGTTCATAGATTAACGTTGTCGTATTCTCTAATATGTAACCAGCTAAGAGCTTAGTATCTGCTGTTTTATATGTCATGTAAATTAGGCCATCTGCTGTTATACTATCATATACTACAGAATAAGTATCAGTTGACAGATTAGCACCTGTGTAAATGCCTGTATCAAGGCGTATAAGGTTACTTGAATTATACCAATTAGCATTAGTAAATGCACCTACCCACGGATTACCGTTAGTGTAGAAATTTAAAGAGGCATTAAACTTATCACTGTTTTTAATAGTGTGTACAGTAGTACTGCCACTAAAATAGTTATAATTATAACTAGACAAAGTCGAAAGAGTGCCTGCTGCATTTTGAGTAGATGCAATGATCTTTGTATTAGTGTTTGATGAAACAAAGATATTTTTAAGGTTAAATGTAATCTTGGCTGCATCATAGTGCCCAGCAAATAATCCCGCCGAATAAGCTCCAGAAGTACTACCAAAAGGCTTTAAATTGTCATAAATGACCATTGCACCTCTAAAATCCACTATCATCCCATCGACACTCAAAGTACCACCAGCCGTCGTGACCCCCTGGACAGATCCAAAAACACCTCCTACCGCTTGGTAAGAGTCTATGGTTTTTCTGTTTGCAGCATGCAATACACTAGTCTCAGATGACTTAATCATGCAGTTAGTGATTTGAATTTGATCAGTATTGTTAGATGTCAGAACTAATCCAGCAATACCACCTACAAGTGCAGCCCCACCTGTACTAGCTAAAGTATATGCTATATTGCCATCATCTTTCCCGTCAGCTGAGAGAATACTATTATCCCCCATTTCAAGAGAGACGTTTTTTATTATTATGTTTTTATTAGAAACAGATGTAGTAGTTCTAATTCGTCCAACAATACCACCAACAACCCAGCTTTGTCTAGCTCCATTGGCTCCACTATAATCCCCTCCTGCAACAATCCCACAGTTAGCATTGATTTTGACATTGACATTGTCTATAACTGCCCCCTCATCCATAACCCCGACCAGAATGCCAAACACATTACCATGTCGATTCCCATCTGTTGAATATGAGGTTAAATAAATCTTTTTGTCTAACACAAAATTGATGTCCCTAAGAGTTCCACCTCTTAAATGCGCCGTTAAAAAGGCATGATAAGTGTCCCCATTGTTTGCATCTTGACGGACATTAGTATTTGTGTTAGCAGGAACACTAAGAATACTAGGGCTGTATGTTATAGTATGCATCCCACCTAGCAAAACTCCAGAAAACCAGTTGCCATCATCAGCACCAGAGCCTGGTGCAGTATCCATTGCATTCCTCTCGTAAGACAGCCTAGTAGCATCAGAACCGCTTGCCTGGCTTGAATTAGATCCAGAAAAGTTATATGCTTTGCCTGTGATAGTAATATCGCTAGTTAACAAAAAAGTGCTAGTGTGATTGCCAGATGAGCTCACATTATTCCAGAGGCTTTGTTCACTGGATATAAGATTAATCGAAGTACCAGGGTTTTTAATTTGTAGTTCAGCGCATGAGAGGTAGGCGTTAGTAGTTCCAGTAGCAGTAGGCATTAAAACTATATAACGCGCTGCATATATCCTATCAAAAGTGATTTCCTTCGTAGATTCATCATCCGCGGAATAATATGAACTTCCACTATCATAGATCTTTTCAAAATAAGAATTGGTTTCATTTCTTATACCAAGTGCTCTAGAGTCACCTTCTGTGAAATTAGAAATATAATAATTCTCGTTACCAGGGTACGTTGGGTTTTTATTGATGTAAATTTTAAAGCCTCTAAAGTTACCATTACCACCACTAGCTCTAGGGTAATATGTAATACCATTAACTAACCTTGTTGTGCCAAGATCAATAATTATATACGCGTCATTAGTAGTTGCGTAATTATCTGGAGGACTCGTGTTATTTAACACATTACCCCCATAAACACTTTGATTTGAATTATTCGTCCATGCTGTATGATAAAAAGTTTTCCTATCACCAACACCATTATTAATTGCATCGATGTTTTTATCAGTGGTATTATTATCCGTGCCATTCGGAGCATAAACGGTAGTGTAATTAGCATAACCACCATAACCGTAGTAGGAAGGGTCTTGACCATCGCTATAGGCCTCTCCACCAGAAGTGTTATAATAATTATATATATCATACGCTTCTTTTTCTTGCTCAGTTGCATTCGCTTTTAGTGGAGTTGTATAATAAAAAGCGGCCTCGCCAATTTCGAGGAAGCCACCACGCCACCTTTTATCAATTACTAATGCAATATATCTTGTGTAAACAGGTGTAAAAACAAGACTCTTTGGAGCATTGTTTCGGGAACCAGAAACAGACATCTGTTTATAATACTCAGTATCCCCACTTGACTTTTCAGAAGAGCCAGGAGCGCCAATAGTTTCGCGCACAGATTCCTTCGTTTCAATAATAGGAGTAAAAAATCCGTTACCTCTTATATCTTTAACATATTTATCTGCTTCACTCTGTGGATCTAAACTTATATTCTCAACAGTTGGTGCTGCATAAATACTAAAATCTAATATGCTTGTTACAACTTTCCATAATCTTGAAATATAAACGAATTTTGAAACCCATTGCTTTTCACCCAAATCAAAGATAAAATAACTTTGATTAGCACTACCATGTGAAAATTGCCCAATGCTATCTTTTCCGTATTTGGTACCATATAGTGTATCATTTGCTTCATTGCCACTATGCCATATAGTAGAGACTTCTTCATCATCGTATTTATTAAATGTACCAGCAGTCGGTAACAAATTCTTTGCGCTCCTGCCATCACTGTTAGGTCCGTAAAGAACGTTTGTGGTACCAGCTGGATTTACAAGTCTATTGACCACGCCCTGCTCATATTCTTCTGCTACTGCAGTGTTAATTGTCAAGAAACCTTCCAAACCGAACACTGCTATTATCATGACAAATATAGCAACTATAAAAACTAAAATGCATCCTTTAAAGTTGTGAGAAAAATAAACATTGTTTTTTGAATAACGCATGATAGAGCCTCCAAAATTGCTTTTACATAAACTAGTTATAGATCAGGAATAATCAAGGGAGTTATCATAAAAGAAACTAGTTTTTAGCAATACGGAAAATACAATAATAACAAGCAACTGGACATTATTTATAAAGCAAAAATAAATAAAACTGATGAAATTATTATTATGATGTATTATTTTACACAAAAACAGATAAATTTGCAAGATTTTTTAAAAATCGCTTATTATTATTATTATTATTATTATTATTATTATTATTATTATGCAAAAAAGACATAAAAGTAATAAATAAAACTAACGAAAAAAATAAAAAAAAAATTCGAGTTTGTTAAGATTTGTTAAAAGAGATGGCTTGAAAAAAGGTTGCGAGTATTTTTTTTTGTATGTAATAAAACTAGAGAAATGGGAAACAGATGCGGTTTTCATATTGGATACATGATGTGTAAGATGAAAAAATAATTTTAAGATATATCTAACTTAATTAAATGCACCTAAATTTAGATGTGAGAATAGTTGAATAGAAACAAAAAGCAAGTAAATTAAGTGAGCAAAAAAGGATTTTTAAAAGCCGACAAGCAGTAAAATATTGCTGGATGCACAAAAAAAATGGATGAAAGCTTGTAATAACAGTAACATGGAATATTGGTAGTTTAAAGATTACTAAAATCTGCAATTTCTTTAATTTCCATATCTTTGTAATAATATTTTTTGTCTCTTTGACCAATTTCTCTGATTACTTTGCAGGGACTTCCAAATGCAACGCAATTAGCAGGTATATCTTTTAAAATTAAGGATCCAGCACCTATAACAGTGTTATCTCCTATGCTAACGCCTGGCATTACAGTGACGTTAGCACCAATCCATACTCCATTTCCAATAGTTATGGGAACGCCAAATTGTGCAATCTTGGGATATCTAAGGGATGGCTCAATTGGATGCCCTACTGTGCACAAGGTGACGCCTGGGCCGAACATAACATAATCGCCTATATGTATCTCTGCATCATCTACTAAAGTGAGATTAAAATTCGAGTAACAATTGTCACCCCAATACGTGTTAATCCCCCAGTTAGCATAAAAGGGAGCTTCTATATACAGATTCTTCCCTATATGACCAAATAGACGCTTTAAAATGTGACGTTTTGTTAAAACCCGATACGTATGTATTTTATTGTATCTATGTACCATCGCAATGTATTTTAATTGGGTTTTCATAAAAGTATTATCACAATAACAAAGTTGTCCGCTAGTTGCATGGAGCTTTAATTTTTCTCTTAGGCTTTTTTTCATATTATTTATAAAAAAGAAATGTTTTAATAGTGAAACGATGGTCAAATATTTATTAAAATGTGAGATGTTCAAAAAGCACATTTTTTATTAATGCGCCAGCATTAAGCTGGCGCATTAATAAAGCAAAATTACTAGAAATACTAGGGTAATTTAATCAAACATAAGGATATTGGTATGTTTTAGAATATTGATTGTTTGGATTTTGAGGATCATATGCAATTCGTCCATAATTTGGATTTGACTGTGGCAAAGGGATTTCATTAGCATGAGAGAATGTGCCTTTCAGCATCTTTCCATGACCAGCATATTGTTTTTTCCTTGCCACTCCTAAGATAAGGCTTGACAGACAAAGTAGCAAACTACCAATGTAGAATGTGTTGCGTATAGGGAATAGAGAAATGACAGCAACTAATAGGTAGTTACTATCAAACCAAGCCATTCGCATATAATCAAATACGCCACGTTTTTCACTAGATGGAATTAATTTTATAAGTACTGATGCCAAAGCTTGATCATAAGTTAGCTCAATATAGATAGGTGCACCTAGTATTTCTTCGCTTGGAATAGCATTATTTATTGTTTCTATCGTTCCTTGTATTGCATAACTGGTTAAGAGAGTTGATATAACATTCGAAATCATATCATCTTGTAATAAAGAGCCCAACAAGTCATCTAGATTTAATTCAACCTGCATAATTTCTTGTTGCATATCAAGAATTGCCCATGTTATTGGATCATCCTTATGTTCTTCGCCTCGTCCCTCACCTGTATAATTGGTAAATGGCTGATATGGTTCCGCCCTATCATCTAACAGGAGGTGAATCAATACGGGGATTGTTAATCTACCACCATTTGCCATGTTAATCAGAGGTCCATTGAAGTTGTTATAGGCATCGTCGTTTATACTGTTATAGGAGCTTTTTATAAGATCCTGTACTTCTTTGTTTTTATATTTCTCTGTCCTATATACTTCAGGGTCTCCAGATAATCTGTTGTTCGCAATGTTCATTTCAATAAAAACAGACAATAATTCAGAATGTGTATGTGCCCTGTCAGCATAATCCTCTTCTAAATCAGAATAATAAATGGTCGATTGAGTGGCGTCAGACAGGATTGGAGGCACGTATTTGTCGATGGCAAACCAAACTCCAGCTGTTAACAAAAAACTAAATACAGCTAAAACTGCAGTGCCAACGTATGCCGATCTTACCGTTTTACGTTTTTTTGTGATATGTCCAGTTATGAAAGCTACCAGCAAATACAATAGCCACATGAGTGCTACAATAATAAGCCCCGCATAAACGTATGGGAAATAACTAGTGTTATCTGTACCTGTAGCGGCATCTTTGATAACAGGCATACTTTGGAGGACAGCATATGCTACAATAGCAGGAAAACCAATCAAATAAGCTAATAATTTAATCAAAACGATTCCTTTATGTTTTTTCATTATTTTTGTCCTCCTTTTCCTAAGACTGTTAGCCTAGAAAAGACGCGTCGTTCAGCATAAGCAAACAAATAAGCTAGTATTATACAAACTGGAACCAATCCAGCATATTTTATCAAAGTCCTTCGGATAGCTAACCATGGATAATATTTGGGCATGTATGTGTCTTCTATATCTAATTTCTCAAACAGGGTTTTGAGCTCAGTAGCTGACATAGGAGATGATCCAGAACTATCCATTGTGATATGTCCAACTGAGTCTCCAATCAAAACGGATCCGACAAAAGCTCCATGCTTCTCTCCTAAATATTTAGCATAGGCATAATCCCTTAAGTCTGGGTCGCTTATAAAATAGTATATAGGATAAGTTGTAGGTGAATTATAATAGGACAAGGTAGATAAAAGTTCATACAAGCCATCCTCAGTTAGAACAGCCCCATCAATTTCAAGTTGAAGTGAATTTAACAGATCCATGAAGGCTTCATAAGATAAATCATTACTTAGCAAAGTTTTAAGAGCGTTAGTAATTTCTGTACCTAACATAGATCCTACTAATGACAAAGCGGCATTTAGTACAGCCTTTAGCTCGGAAAAAGCTGCTGAATTATTTAAGTCTGATGTAAGTTTGTTTACTAATTCAACGATTCTATCCTTGGTTACATAGTAATGTTTAGCCCACAGCCAGTACTCATCATAAGTTTTGTCATCATCAAGAGTTATTTTTTCTTCGTCATTTTCGGCTGGGGCGTCTCTCACTGGGGCATCCCCATATGCTCGTTGATAATCGTATGTTGTTTGATATTGCGTCCATATGGACCCAGGCTTTTCAAGTGCTGCTAAAGCATCAGCGAGCTCTTGATCTATATCTCGGTTTTCAGCTTTTGCTTTTGCTTTTGCGTCATTATATAAAGTTAGTATATATCGAGCCTGATTAAATCCAAAGACAAAAGCATCGGCATAAAGCCCATTCATACTATAAACACCGCCAACCTCTGCTCCGAAAACATAGTGATCGCGACCGCCATATCCATCAAGGAATATTTTTGGGAGGTCATCGCCCTCTTTATAAGTAATTCTGGGGGTTTTATCAAAGTTTCCGCCCTCTGTTCCCCCATTATCGCCATCTAGATTGTAGGTTGACATAAAATTGCCTCGAGCACTCGCATTACTTGACGCTTTGGAAGCATAATTCATAACCTGTAATTCATATCTGTCAAAGGAATAATCGGAAGAACTGTATTTTGCTTCTAATTTTTCGAAATCACTCTTTATGTTAATCTCCATATACATAATTGGACCAACTAAACCTATAACGGCCACAATGGTTACGATAAGTGCTCTAATATAAAAGTCTTTCTTCCGTAATATAATACCGACTATTATTTGTACAGCAACCATCACTAAAAAGCATTTGAATATTATATCATATGCAGTCGTCGCCGTTCCAGCTGTTACTCCATATGCGCCAAGGGCCCCAGCATCAGCCTTCAAACGGTGCAGGAGCAAAGGAAAGCCAATTGCATAGATGAGAACTTTTAAAACACGCCACACAATCAGTTTTGCCTTAATGACATTAAGGTTATTGCTCATTATATATACTTCTCCTCGATTATAGTAAGCCATTAAACAGCATGTATTATATTTTAATATATTGTAGCTAATAAGTCAATATTGAAATTTAACTTGACACAAAAAATAGTAATATTTATCACAAATCAAATTGAAATTATCAAATTACCAGGAGATATTATTGCATTTTTAATTACTTTGAATTAAACAATCTTAAAATTAAACGAATTGCTTAAGTTATATGTTGGTTAAAACTACATTATTTATGCATTGAGCTATCTGAGATAATCAACTGACATGAGGCACAATCCTCTTGCAGGGGCGGGTATAATATTAATTGATCTCTTATGGTCTCGCAAAATATCTTTTATAGTTGTTATATCTATCTTGCTAAGGCCAATTGCAATAAGATGTCCTACAAGGAAACGAACCATTTTATATAAAAACCCATTCCCAGTTATTTCAAAAAAAATGTTATCATCATTTTTGCTTATTTCAATTCTATATATTTCTCTAATAGTATTTTTAGACTTTTCTAAAGATCCTGAGAAACCTTTGAAATCATGTACTCCTAAAAATTCTAGTGATGAATTTTGCATTTTTTCTAGATTTATAGTGGGCACAGTCATCTCTGCGTATCTGTGTTTTAATGGACAAATGGTGTTTGATAAATAAACAGAGTATCTATATGTTTTTCGTTTGGCAGAGTATTGCGAATGAAAAGTATGATCAACGATGTTACAGTCCTTGATTTTTATATCCCAAGGTAATAAGCCGTTTAAGGAGTGCATTATTCTAGAAGAACTATATTCTGTATTAGTTATAACATCAAAATGTGCAACCTGACCCTTAGCGTGCACCCCTGTATCTGTTCTGCCGCTTCCTACTACTGTAATTTTTGAATTAAATATTGTACTTAATGCGGATTCAATCTTTTCTTGAATGGAGATTGAATTTATTTGTTTTTGCCAACCTGAATAGTTGGTTCCATCATATTCTATTAATAATTTGTAACGCTTAGCATCTAGATTATCACGGCGCATAAGAACTAACTCCTGGTTAGATAATGGTTTTACATCTAATTCTAGACTTACAAAATATCTAGTTTAAATGACATCCTTTAAGATATATTTATATTAAAGGGAGCTGTAAGACTTTCCAAATAATTGGCAATGTTATTACAAGTGCTAGAAATATTGCTGAAATAACTAGGGCGCAAATGTCCCTGGGCATACATTTCAATTCCTTTAGTTTAGTCCGATTTGGTGTTGCATTGTAGCATCTTGCATCCATTGCAGCGGCTAATTCATCTGCGCGTCTAAATGCTGAGACAAAAAGAGGGATCAAGACTGGAAGGAATGCTTTAATTCGCTTTATTAACCCTCCTGTATCGAAAGCTGCCCCCCTGGCTTTTTGTGCCATGATAATTTTATCGATTTCCTCGATTAATATAGGGATGAACCGCAATGTTATACTCATTGTTATTGCTATATCGTGCACAGGAACTTTTAGCGCTTTTAATGGTTTCATTATGCTCTCTAGTCCATCAGTTATTCCCATCGGTGTGGTTGTGAATGTCAACATAGATGTTCCTACTACTAAAAAGAGCAATTTTAATGCAAGTTTGCCAGCTAGTTTGAGCCCACCATCCGTGACAACTAAAAAGTTCCATGACCATATGACGTTATCTGATTTATTAAAAAAAATATTTAATATTGCAGTTAATATAATGATTAGCAAAATTCCTTTTACACTTTTAATAACTTTATTTAATGGTACCTTAGAAGAGAAAACAATAATTAATAGAAAAATAGCAACGGGGATATATGAAAAAAAATAATTTACCAGAAACACCCCTACTATGTATAAAACCATTAAAATTAATTTGATCCTAGGATCTAATTTATGGATTATTGAATCGGCTGGATAAAATTGGCCAAACGCGACATCTCTCATTTAACACCATCCAGCGCTTGCTTTATATTAAAAACCAGCTCATTTATATTAAGGGGCGTGCCTATATCTATCCCACGTTTTTTTAAAATAGATGCAATATTCACAGTATGTGGTAGTTTGAGTCCTGTGTTATTAAAACAGGAAATATCCGAGAAAAGATCTCGAGGGGGCGCATCTTTAATTAATTTTCCATTATCCATAACTAAGACTCTATCGGTGTATTCAGCTATTTCATCCATATTGTGACTAATCATGATTACAGTTTTTATAATATCCCCCTTTAAACGTTTAATTAATTCTAACATCTCACGCTTGCCAGCTGGGTCTAATCCAGCGGTGGGCTCATCTAAAACTAATATTTGGGGCTTGCAAGCTAGAACTCCAGCAATAGCCGCTCTCCGTTTTTGACCTCCTGATAACTCGAAAGGAGATTTATCTTTAACCTCATCAAAATCAAGACCCACTAAAGCTATAGCTTGTGCCGCACATTCTTCAGCCTCGCTTTGTGAAAAACCAAAATTTAAAGGGCCAAAGCAAACATCTTTAAATACTGTGTCAGCAAACAACTGATATTCAGGGTACTGGAATAGCATTCCAATCAAGGATCTAAGTCTTTTTAAATCAGGACGCTTAGCAGTGAGGTCAATATCGCATACTTTAACAGAACCTTTTGTTACACGGATTAAACCATTCAAGTGTTGGATAAGAGTAGATTTTCCTGATCCAGTTGATCCTATGATCCCAGTTGTTTCACCATCATTGATTTCAAAGCTAACATCATCTAAAGCGATTTTCTGGAATGGAGTCTTTGGTGAATACACGAAAGAGAGGTTTTTCACTTTAATTGACATAAGGCCTCCACGAGTTCATCATCTGTTAGCACAACTGGTATATTGTAGCCCAGGGTTTTTAATTTAAATGCGGCCTCGGCTGGCGTTGGGAATTCTAATCCTGCTTTTTTTATTAGATCAACCTGTCTAAAAACCTCGATCGGAGTACCTTCTGTTACTACACGCCCCTCATCTAAGACGATTATTTTATCAGCACAGACAGCCTCGTCCATGTAGTGAGTGATAAGAACAATTGTCATATGCTTTTCTGTGTTCAATTTTCGCGCGGTGTCCATCACCTCCTCGCGCCCCCTAGGATCGAGCATCGCTGTGGCCTCATCAAGTATTAAGACATCTGGAGCCATGCTAAGCACCGCGGCGATAGCGACTCTTTGTTTCTGCCCTCCAGATAATTTCTGCGTTGCACGCAAACGGTGCTCGTACATTCCCACTGTTTTAAGCGCCCAATCAACACGTTCACGAATTTCCGCACGAGGGATGCCTAGATTTTCTGGACCGAATGCCAGGTCGTCCTCGATGATTGTCGCCACCATTTGGTTGTCGGGGTTTTGAAAGACCATTCCTACCTTGCTTCGTATATCAAAAGCACGAGACTCATCGTTCGTGTTTATTCCATCGACAAATATTTCACCAATATCAGGCAAGAGTGATGCGTTGAGTAGCTTTGCAAGTGTTGATTTTCCACTACCATTACGGCCCAAAATTGCAATAAAACTGCCGCGTTTTATCTCAAGTGTCACTTGTGTTAATGCGTGCGTGATCAAATTGTCTTTTTGGTAAATGACACTTGCATTATTAATTGTTATTATATTATCTATGTTCAAGTTATTATTCAAATTAACCTTATTGTGAGTATTTAACTCAATTAAAAAAAATAAGATATTTAGGGATATCTAAAAAAACAAACTCCAATAAACCACAATCAAAATTCTATATTAGAGTAAGTATTAATCATAATGTATAATCTCCAGTGAGTTAGTTAATACTGCGACAACATCGTCGTAACAATATTTTGGTGCGTAGCTTATAGGAAATGTTTTGACTGAGGCCGCGAGTTTAGGTATATCATTGCTTTGCACATTGATTTCACCTAATGTGGTAGGAACATTCATCGATCTAAAGTAATTAGACAGCATAGAGATCCCAGCTCTTGCAATTTGTTCGTCAGTCATTTCTTTCTTCTCAATTCCGAAAACGTTTTGAGCAAACCTCTTAAATTTTGGAATTGATGATTCTAGCACATACATAAGATGATTTGGATGTACAATGGATAAACCAACAGCATGCGGGATATCATAAAAAGCAGAGAGAGAATGTTCAATTTCGTGACTCATCCAATCCCCTTCCTTGCCTAAAGACAAGAGCCCGTTCAATGCAAGAGTACAGCACCACATCAGGTTACTGCGTGGTAGATAATCTTTAGGTTTCTTTAGAGCAAGGTCAAGATTATACATTAAACTTTTAAAAAGACTTTCAGCTAAGTCGTCACTGACATTGGAAATATCTGGAGCTGAAAAATATGATTCCAGGATATGAGACATGGCATCAACAGCACCATATATCAATTGCTCTCTTGGCAAAGAAAAAGTATAGGAAGGATCAAGGATGGAGAATTTAGGAAATAACAGAGGGCTACCATAATGCAACTTAAGATGATTTTCGAAATCAGAGATCACTCCACCAGAATTCATTTCGCTCCCAGTGCCTGCAAGTGTTAAGATAGTGCCAATTGGTAGCGCCGCATTGCAAATCTTCTGATTAACCAGATAGCTTTCCCAAAAATCGTCATCAGTTTTTGCGCCAGCTGCCACGAATTTAGAACAGTCTATGACACTACCCCCACCCACTGCTAATATAAAGTCTATATTCTTATCTTTACAATACGAGATGCCTTCATACACCTTTTCCCGCCTAGGATTAGGCATGACCCCTGACAATTCAGTAATATTTTTACCAGCCGATTTAAGACATTGTATTACTGTGTCATAAAGGCCATTGCGTTTTATGCTCCCCCCACCGTAGACTAATAGGACATTCGTGCCAAATTTAACTAGTTCAGCATTAATATTTGAAATAGCATTTTTTCCAAAATAGATTTTAGTTGGATTTTGAAATACAAAATTTTCCATGAGAGGAGCCTCCTTTATATGTAATTGCTTAGAGTTTAATTTAAGTTTATATTACTTTGATCAGGTGTGATTTAATAGTGTTTTAAGCATAATTAATAATGGAATTCATGAAATTAACAGATCACAAAAATTAATAACAGACATCTTTGATAACTTGAGTAGTTTAAATAAAGATCATAAAAAACAAGCAATTAATCAATCATGAAAATAAAAACGTTATGTAGCGTTAAATGAATGAGTCATACTCAAGAATTTAAAAATTCTTGTACTTCAGCCTTTGTTAAGTTAAGAGTTTCTCTGTATGCTGTGATAGTGTCTGCGTCACGAAGTCCCATTCTCAGTTGATTCATGAGATCAGTACTAAGCGCAAACAAAGGCTCAAGTGCTAGATTTCCAGCAACGCCTTTAATAGCATGTGCTACATCTGCTGCCATATGTAAATCATCACTGGCCAGTGCATCTTCAAGTTCTGAAAATTTAGAATTATCCAAAAACATTTTTAATAATCTTTTATAAAGAGTTAGGTTGTTGCCTAAGCGTGTCATTGCAGTTTTTAAATCTATATAACTCATTTGAATCCTCCAATAGAATTTTTGCTTAAAACAAATTGGAAATCACTAAAAGCATAGTTTGACTATAGTAAATAATAACAATAAATTAAAAAAAAATCAAGTAGCATGATATCAAATAATAGGAAATTCGTAAGATTGTTAACTTAAGTTAATTTCAATACTAACCTCCGTTTATGTCGCACGTGTAAACTGTATATAGACAAGCTGTAATTCTGCATTCAATTTCATATAGGTTTTTCTGTGAGAAGTATTTTGAAAATTGATAAACTTAAAACACATGATAGGTGCATTTGGGAACCTTAATTTTGAATCTATGGAAATCGCTTGTCATAATTCTCAACAAGAAAGCCTCAATAAAAATATAGTAAATGGGACTCTTTAGAAGACATTAATCAAAATTTAGATGAAATAAATACTTGCATTGCCGTGGTCATGTAGTGGGTTATCTTGCTAGTTTTACATGTTACTAAGATGAGATTAAGGGTAGTGACTGATTATCTCTACCGACTATGCAGATAAGATAAATGCAAGTGATAATTAAGATACAAGAAACAATGCAATTTTCGCATCATAGTGAGAATGTTTAAGAAATTATCACCACAATAATTGGCATCAATTGGGCTTAAATAAAGAGTATAAAGCTGTAGAATCGTTCTCGAGTCCGATGAAATTGCTAATTTGGATCATCACAGAATATTAACAAACTCAAATTTACTTCAAGGATGATATAAGACCGCATGCTAAATTTCGTGAAATGCTGCAAATTAATTTTATTAAATCAAAAGATCAGCTAATAATCAAAATCATGATAGGGATAGAATTATCTAAATCTATAGCATATAAAATAGGAATTTTAGGGATTTAAACGATAATAGATAAGTTTTTATAAATTCAACAAAAGAGCACACTAGCGTGATTTAATAGATCAAACATGGTAGGAGTTCTTAGATTTGAATATACTGTCTAAAAACAATAGAAATGAGGATTTAAGACTATTGAAAGGCAAGGAATAAAAAGCATCATTTTATTTTTTAGCGGTGTTAAGTTAATTTTTGGCGATATTTGTTTATAGTGTCTGATATTGTAGATAACAATATGATCTAAGTTTGCTCTATATAATTCTGATTAAAATACAAATAATTGCTTAAAAAATTATTTGTAAAATCCTGCCATGTTTTTCATTATAAGTTTTAAAATCAGGATATATTCTGAAAGAATCTATTGATATGAGGTAATTTCCAATTGGCAAAAACTTGTGAAAAATGAAAATTCAGAGAGGTTGTTACAAGATTTTAGGGAATTGATAGAGTCATACAAAAACGATTAAGAAATCATTAAAAACATAGTAAATGATAGTATGTATGTATGTCACTTGAAGAAATCAATGCCTCTTTTAAACAAATTGTTATCTGCATCTTCTGGGACATTTCTAAATTTATGTATTCTTTCGTAATGCCCAGTCCGCCCTAAAATTCTTCCATCTTGAGAACAGATGCTTTCTACAGCAAAGTCTGCGTTATTAGGATTATACGGTGATTGCATTGTCGGTATGAGCATTGGATCAACGTATCTTGAGACGATCTGTCCATTTGCATCTAAATCTCGCATTGTATTTTCTGGTATGATTAAACGACCAGGGTTTAATGATATAGGAATAGTAAATGCTTGAGAGAGATTGGTTCCATACATCCAAGGTGACAAAGAAGACGTCAAAACACCTGTTGTTCCCTCTGTTAATGCCACTGAGCTATCGAAATTAATAAATTTAATGTCAGTGGCCATTTTGGCACTGATAGAGCCAAATTGGATCAAATTTAATTCTAATAGAGACCTAAAACCTTCGCCTAATCCAAGGATAAGTCCACCGTTTTCAAGTAATTTATTAACGGCATTTATAATGATAGGATTTATAAAGAATTTATAAAATCTTGAATGTTTGTCCAGCTGAGCATCTAATTTATTACAAGCACTTAGTGCTAAAATTTGAGACCTTGATATTTGTTCAGCGGATTTTTTTAACAATTCATAGTTAGTTAACTCGCTTGGCACGAATTGTTTTTTTATAAGTGCACCTGCATTTTCAAAAGATGCTGATAATTGGTTGCTAGAGGCAATATCTACAACAGGAATAAAAACAGTTGGCTGTACAGATTTAGGTGGAATAGAAATTTTAGTATTATTATATAAAGTATATTCATTAATTTGAAGTTTCGGATTGGGCTTTATTGGCAATATCATATCAGATATATGCCCAAAATCCAAATCAGCTTCTATGGTTTTAATAATTGAATTTTCATTAACAAAGCCTATGTATTCATAATCAATTGACGCAAAATCTGACATATCACTTGCAGTAATAATGAAGTCGCCAACCTCGGACTGTAAAAGCTCTGATGTGCGTTTAGCAAAAGAAAATCCAGATCCATCTGCAGCTAGAGATTTCATTATTGTTGTCATAATGTCATCTTCTATAATAGTAGCGGATTGAATATTCCCCCGACCAATTCCAATGTTAATAATACTGTACAATTTGATGAGATATTTAAAATCTGGGACATAATATTTATCACGGCGCAATGGGAGTTTATACGCGCGGCTTTTTTTCTCAAACACTTTTTTAGCGGACTGTTCTTGTACCTCAACGCCGCAAGCAAACATCGTTACAGATGCCTCAGTTATATTAGGTGATGGAGTAAAGTCAGAGGATAGAACTCTAACATTCAATTGATCAACAGCATAAAAACATGCGAATGCAACAGATGCTGGGTCATCTATGATATTATCTTTCATTAAAGGATAAAGACAATGTAGTACTATCCCGGTATAGGCCAAAGAAACTCCTTGCAAAATAAGTTTTGATATAGCCAATATAGTAGCATTTATTGCCGATAAAAAAGGTGTATATTTAAAAGTATCAGAACAATTTGCTACCGCAACAATCAACGCTTTTTCTTTTTCAAATTTAGACAGGTCATACCCACTCACTAAGGAAGGAGTGGGATTCCTAAAACCACCAGTTGGGGCAAATAAAACGTTGCCACCAGCCATATGGTCGATTCTAACATCCTGTTGAAATCTTAAATTTTTGAATGTCTTTAAAATGCTTTCTCTAATTTCAGAGATATTTTTTTTCTTTTGTTTATATTGTCCTTCGTAGATTTTGGCCGTTGTGATTTTGAGTGGGCAATTACGCAATAAAGTCAAGCTTAATTTAGCATAGGTCTTCCTGTTATACATCAATGAAAAATAATTGCTACGTGTGACAATCCCTAATTGAATGGAGCTCAGTCCTAAATTTTCAGTCTCATTAAAAAAAGAATCATTCTTATTTTTCTTAACAACTAATATTATATCATCACTAGGCTTAGAAAGGTTATTTATAACAGTGTCATCTATGTTAAAAGCGTCAATTTTCATCCCTACATTTAATGACAAGAGCTTTTCTAATACAGATTTGCCTGTTCCGATGGAGCGAATTGTGTTAGATGCATTTGAATCAAATAATGCTTTTATAGAGGTAGAAAAGTCAGTATAAGTTGTGTTTTCATATGGAATCACATAAATTTTATCGCCTGGTAAGGATGCTTCTTTTGTCAAATCAGAACTAATGACTCCAAATGAACAAATTGTTTCAATTTTTGTAGTGGAGTCAGATAGTGAGGAATTCAAAACATCAGTGACAGACATTCCTTTTTCATACGCGTATGTGCCAGTATCAGATTTCGAGAATTGCCTTGTTATGTTATCTCTGGCAATGCGGATTGTGCAGATGGGAATTATATTTGAAGCAAGCAATTCTGTGGTAACTGTATGAATGGCCCGTGGTTGTTCAGCAGTTGCACAGGACTTTATTTTTGATATTATACCATACAAATGATTTCCTTTTGCCGAGGGCAATGGGAGCAATACGAATTCATTGTTATCCGATAAATTATAATTATCTATGAAAGCAGCACTTGATAAAATTATAGAATTTAAAGTAGTTGTTTCAATACACAGCGCGTTTTCTACTAGCCTATATCGTCTTATAGCTCTAAACACATGGGGATTATTAGTGATAAGCTCGAAGCGTTCGATACTTTTATCAGCAATAGATAAAGTGTTCCAAAAACTATTTAATAACTTAATTTCGAAAACAGAAAATTTGTGATTATGAAAACTCGAATATTGAGACAAACAACTTATATCTTCCGTAGAAAAATCTAAGTTAAGAGCTCGTATTACAGAATGGAGGCTATGTGAGTTTTTATTGTTATCTGTGTATTTTCGTACTTTATCGTGATTGTAATATACTATAGTTTTTTGCATTAACTAAATTCCAACAACTAATCTGTGCTTATAATAATATTGTTTTTATCAAACATATTTGTAACAGTATTATCTGCTTTGTAGGCGTCTACTAACATTTGAGTAGCAACCTCGAGAGTGCGCCTCGTATTGATTTGAGAACCAAACGCGCCACTATCAATGGTGATTTTAGTTGATTTTAATATTCGCACTCTTGAGACGTTAGCTCCAGTGAATGCATCCGTAGATATAATAATTAAATTTGTATTTATTCCGAAGACTATCATATTAAGAGGGAGCATTGTTGTCCCCACTAATGTCTTAAATGCAAATGGTGCGATCACTCTTATCTCATCAGGCACATAGAATGTGGTTAATGTATCAGAATAACGAATTAAAACTGTACCCAAAACAGCATAGCTAGCACGTTGTACCATCCAGGCTGTTCCTTCTAAAGCGTTTTCACCAACAATAGTTAAACTGGCATAATTACCATTTAAATTAGATAAATATTCACAATCTTCAAAAGCACTAGCTCCTATCTGAGTTAACCCAGAAAAACTAATCGTGGTTAAAAGCTCTGCCCCGTAAAAAGCATATTCGTTTATTACAGTGACAGCATTTCCTAGGTCACTTATAGCTGTGATGTATTTATTAAAACTAAAGGCATAAGTTTCTATAATGGTAACACTGCCTTGGGTTAAATTGTTAGGAATAGCATATGTGTTAGCATTTGGCATTTTGCTCGCAGGAAATGCAAATAATGTTACAGCGGTGTCGACTTTCTTGAAAAGCACATCATCATTTACAAAAAACACATAAGAACCAGTGTCAGAGAAATTTAAAATTGAAAAAGATTTCAAATACTGCAATCCAGAGAACGCGCCAGGATCAATTTCTATAATATTAGATCCGAACATGATGTTTTCGATTTTTATAGTAAAGGCATCCGCAAAAGCACTATTATTAATTTTGGTAACAGGCTTTCCCTCATGTTGTTCTGGGATAACCACGGTTTCAAAAACCACGGGACGACCATCCACAGAACTGCTTGTCGGAACAAACCCGACAACCTCATATTTATCAGTTTCGTATGCTTTAAAAATTAATCCAGGTGTGCCTTTCAAGAAATCAATCCATTCAGAATAGAACCGAACATCACCAGTTATCGTAAATCCATCATCAAAATTAATTATTATAGATGAAGCAAAATCACTTCCCGCATGCCAACCAATGAAAGTGAAATCATCTGACTCCATATTTGTGTATGAAGGGTCTAATAGTGTAAGGTTATGACCTAATAAGGTTGATGTGTTAATAATTGAATTATAAGGAATATCTGATATGGTTAAGATGTTAGTGTACGATTCGTCAGTATCAACAGTAGAAAGACACATAAATATTGCAGTGTATTTTATAATCTCAACCACAGCAGTAAAATGGGCATTTGTTTCTTTATCATAAAACTGTGTAATGGAATAATTTGCTAAAGTAGCTGGTGCTATTTCAACATCAGAACCACCAATTGTCCAGGCTACTATTTTGTATTGTGGGTTTCCGCCAAAAGTAGGAATATTTTCAATATTCTGTCCATTTGGGACGGTGCGCAGTACTGGTTGAATAATATCATGAATGCCTAGTGAGGCATAATCTATAGTAATACCATCTCTTGTTTTTATAGGATAATAAAATTCAACTATATAAGGATTTAGAGTATGTTGCGCTTCAAAAGTGATATTATCTGTGACTACAACAACTCCTCCATCGTAAACTAGATTGTTTCTGATCCAAACGGTAGTCCACTCCTTTTGCGGATAATCAGTAGAAATATCTGGGAAATCGTATGATGTTAATTTAGTGTTATATGGGACGTCATTGATTGTTACTGTAGTTTTCAAAATGCCTGATCCATATATGTATGTCAGGGTATATTTCATTACGGTATATCGAGCATAAAAATTGTAGTTTGATCTTATGCCACTATTTAGAACAGATTCTGCTTGTTCTGTAGTTGAAAAAAATCCTTGATCTCGATATTGCCAATTTCCGCTATAGCCTTGCCTTCCATCTGTTAAATCAAATGCAGTGACGACTGGGGTATTAGTTATATGAGCATCATAAGACACAGTAATCTTTTGACGTAATTCATAATGATCAGGATTATCAAAGGAAAGATTTTCAAAATTGAAATCGGGGGCTAGAGACAATTTTGGCATATAAAAAAGTAAATCATATGTATTTATTGTATAGATGGCATCGATGGCTATATTAGAGCGGATGTTTGTTAAAACTGGTGTTAACGAAGTAGCACGATCACGCCATATATGCGTTTTCCCTGTTATTGAAGCATCTGGTATTTCATAGTTTGAAAAAGTGGAACCATATTCTACTGAAAATTCCTTAAGTCCATATGGGTTTTCAGGAGTCACGAAAGCATCAGCATAGAATGATAGAGTAAATCTAATAACATCATATACAGCATAAAATGTTCTATCAACCGATGCGACCAGGCTAGTTCCAGGCAAATGGATTTCACTTGTAGAGCTATCTCGCCACCCTGTAAAGAGTTTGCCATCCTGAGTTATACCATTCTCAAATATATAAGTTTCACCCTCAGGAATAGTTTGTGTTACAGAAGTACCTGCATCATTATCAACAAAAAGCAGGTTTATTTTAGTAGAACTTACCCATTTTGCATATAGTGTATGTGAATAAGATGTGGGGTATGGGCTTTCAATTTTTTGCCCAGTTAAATCCTGAGTAGTATACCATCCAACAAAATCATAACCATCGCGAATTGGGTCTGGGAAATACGTAAGGGATGCGTCTGACCGCGATACAAAGAGATATTCATCTGCAGGATTTAGATTATCTTCACCTAGCGTCTGGAAAAAACCTGGTTTTGCATCGAATGTTATATAAACCTTTTCCCCATCACCTAGAGAAATAATATTAACTGTTATCTGCAATTTAAGATCATCTAATGTAATAGTTAGTGAATGAGTTCCTAATATGTCGAGACGGCTCAACTGATCGGAAGTTAGCATGCTGGAATCAAGCGTATAATATTCTTTAACCTCTCCTGATGCACTAATTCTTTTAAATCGAATTGTTGCCAAATTAACATTCCCCTCAGAAAATGTTATTGGGCCCTCGTTCTCAAGAACTAACTGATCTGGCTCATCCTCTGTCCGACGGTCATTGCAGGCAGTTATTATAAAAGCACACAGTAGCATAAATATCAATATGAGAGATAAGTTAATTTTTTTAAGCATTTTACACCCTTTGAATACTACCCATTAATGCTGTGGATCGAATCTAGATTCTAATATAATCGGAAATCAGTGTGAGTAAACTAAAACACAATATAGAGTGATAAGCAATTATACTGTATAAATATATCATTTTTATTAAAAAAAGTCAAGACTTTACACATTTGGAATAATAGTATCAACATATTGTCAACATGCTAAAATACAGACCAACAAGACCAAAACATATTAATTTTTAAAATTAGCAAGAATTTAAATTCAATGATACGCATTACTGAATAATCTTAAAGTGTCATGCATAATTAGCTCACTCGTCAAAGAGCACATTCATTTAAATTTTTACCATGATAGATTTATATTGTTTGATGATCAGTCAGTAATAACTGTCACAGTTTAAAAATCGAAAATTCGTTAATTCATGAGAATAAGATTAAAAGAATAGAAAATTAACCGAGCAAAAAACTATTATGAAAAATTTGAAAATTCCATGTTTTTTTATCATCGAATTGTACACAAACATGAAATTTTATCAACCATAAGCTTCTAATTATTATGTTACTAAGACGAAAAAAATAAAAGTTTATCACATATCGTTTGTAATTCAGAACAATTGCATGTCGTCAAATTTTTGATAAATTGAATTTATGTTAGATATCCATTATATCCATATTTTTAGCGATGGGACAAATTGATTATCTGCTAAAAAATGAGTATAATTAACAATATAGAATCTCTGATGGAGCAAATTTATGACACGTGCTAATGTGTTTAGAACCATAGATGAAAATAAATTGGTTGGTGTAATTCGCGGGGCAAGCGCTACTAAAGCAATAGAGCTAGCTAATCATCTCGTAAAAAACGGTGTTAAGATAATTGAGATCACATTTACCACTCCGAAAGCTTATGATGCAATAGCTACGCTGTCAGAAAAATATTTGTCAACAGAGGTTTTGATTGGTGCGGGAACAGTGCTAGACGCTCAGACAGCCAGAATAGCAATTTTAAATGGAGCTGAATTCATTGTTACGCCTAGTGTTTGTTTAGATGTTGTTAAAATTTGCAATCGTTATTCTACAGCTGTAATTCCTGGGATACAGACACCTACTGATCTTATTTCTGTGCTGGAATACGGCATAGACTTTGTTAAATTATTTCCTTCAAATATTATGACTTTAAAGTCACTAAGAGGGCCGTTCCCAAATGTTAAATTCATGGCTACAGGTGGTATATCCAAAGACAATTTAAGAGATTGGTTAGATGCTGGTGTTAACGCTGTAGGAGCTGGTAGCGAACTATGTATGCCAGATGCAGATATTGGGTTGTGGTTATCAATAATTGCTAAGCAAAGAGAAAAAGACAATGCAGGTATGACAAGATGAGTGTGTTAACATTTGGTGAAATAATGATGAGGCTACAGCCTACTGATTATCAGAGATTCACACAGACGAATAGTTATAAGTGTTATTATGGAGGCGGAGAAGCAAATGTTGCTGTTTCTTTGGCCAACTTTGGTGAGGATGTTAAATTTCTAACAAAGTTGCCTCTTAATAGCCTAGGAGATGCATGTTTAAGAGCTCTTAAAGAACACAATGTAAATGTAGATCACGTTATACGAGGGGGCGAAAGACTAGGATTATATTTTTCTGAAAAAGGCGCCTCACAAAGGGCTAGTAAAATCATTTATGATAGAAAGAATTCGGCAATAAATTCTATTGACATTAAAGAAATAGAAATGGACGCCCTATTTGATTCAGTTAAACATTTTCATTTTACAGGCATAACACCCGCATTGTCAAATAACACTTTAACCGTATTAGAAGTTTTGTTAAAGGAAGCAAAAGACAGGGGCGTACCGATTTCTTGTGACCTAAATTACAGAAATTCACTGTGGGACAGGCAAAAAGCTGAAAAAACGATGACTAAGTTAATAAGATATTGTGACATACTAGTTTCAAATGAAGAGGAGTGTTACAAAGTGTTTGGGCTTCAGGCTACATCGACTAATATTGCAAATGGCACTGTCAATCTAGATGGATATGTTGATATAGCTAAAGAAATACAGATGAAATTTAGCAACCTAAAACTCATTGCTTTCACATTGAGAAAGAGTATATCAGCTAGCATAAATCGTTGGTCAAGTATTATTTTTTCAGGAGGCACAAGTTTTTATTCAAAAGAATACGAGATAAATGTAGAAGATAGGATTGGTTCAGGTGATGCATATTGTGCGGGATTAATATACTCACTTTTAAAAGGCATGTCAAAGAGTGAGGCCGTCGAATTTGCGACAGCAGCTTCTTGTCTTAAACACACCATAGAGGGTGATTTTAATGAAGTTAGTGTTCATGAAATCTTTGCTTTAGTAGCGGGTGATGGATCTGGGAGGGTTCAAAGATGAATATCATAGATGGTATATTAAAAACAGCAAAAGCGCGAAAATTATACCAATCCATCGCAGAACTACCCATATTAGATTATCATTGTCATCTTGAAGCCGAAGACATCTATGTTGATTCACAATTTAATGATATAAGTGAAATATGGTTAAAAGATGATCACTATAAATGGCGGCTCATGAGGCAATCTGGTGAAAGAGAAATGTTTGTGACTGGCAATGCTTCTAGTAGTGAAAAATTTTATGCCTATATTAAAAGCATAGAAAATGCAATAGGTAATCCGACCCGCGATTGGTCGCTCTTAGAGCTTGACACTTTCTTTGGAATAAAAGAAAAGATAACTACTGACAGAGCGCATGAATTGTTAATAAATATTAATAATAAAATTAAGGAAAATCCTATTTCTCCTCGCAAAATACTAAAGGCCTTAAATGTTAAATATATAGCTACTACTGATGATCCGACAAGCGACTTAAAATATCATTCTAAATTAATGAAGGATAAAGATCCGGGATTCAACACAAAAGTGACTCCAACATTTAGAGTAGACAAATGCTTTAATATAAAAGCTACTAATTTCAATGAGTATATTACTAGTTTTAACGGCAAATTGCTAGATTTCAAAGAATTCTTAGATATTTTGTTTGAAAAAGCCAAACACTTTGTTGCCCACGGTTGCGTTTTTTCCGACATCGGAATAGAAGTATTTCCATACAATATTTATAACGCGAGTCATGAAAAAGCGGAGCAAGCATATAACAGAGCATTATCTGGCGATGAAATAACAGACACGATGATGAATGACTATATTTCCTATCTATATCTATATTGGTTCGAAATTTGTTTGCATTGTGGATTCACTATACAATTGCACTTGGGTGTTATAAGGAATGCAAACAGGTCAATGTATAGCCTAGTGGGAGCTGATAGCGGTTTTGATATTGCGGGTGGGGACATAGACATATCGGCACTAAAAAACCTATTAAACAGAGTTAAAGAGTTGTATGGAGATTTACCTAATATTATAGCATATGTATTGAATCCAACATCGTATCATTCTTTGATAATTTTATCTGGGGCATTTAAAAATTTAACGGTAGGTGTTCCGTGGTGGTTTAATGATCATAAAAAAGGACTTGTAGAATATTTTGATTGCATGTTATCGTTATCAAATATATCTACTATTCCAGGAATGACAACGGACGGTAGAAGTTATTTGGCCTACGTACGACATGCATATTTTAGAGCTGTACTTGCTAATTACTTAGCAAGCCAGAATGATTATCTCAGCACGATTACTAATGTTGCTAAAAAAATAGCATATCAAAACATGGCAGATAGACTAAACATTCAGGACTAAGAAATATGAAGATTATATTCAGATGGTATGGCTTTAATGATAAAATTACTCTTGATAGGATAAGGCAAATTCCTGCAATTGATGGGGTTGTCACTGCTGTTTATGACATTCCAGTAGGAGAGGTATGGGATCCAATATCTCTAAAAGAGATAGTACAAGCATGCAATGATAAAGGTTTAGAATGCAAGGTAATAGAAAGTGTGCCAGTACATGAGGATATAAAATTGGGGGCATCATCCGCTAAGCAGTATATTGAAAATTACAAAGAAAACTTAAGAATTTTAGGGAGACTTGGCTTTAATTGTGTCTGTTATAATTTCATGCCTGTATTTGATTGGCTTAGGAGTGATTTGAAATTTGATCTAGAAGATGGTTCAAATGCACTAGCTTATAATCATGATACGGTGTTAAGTTTAGATCCAAATAAGACTGATTTAGTTTTGCCTGGGTGGGATGCTAGTTACAGTAAGGACGAATTACAAATACTTCTCGAGAAATATAAATCTGTTGATGACAAGAAACTCTGGGAAAATTTGTATTGTTTTTTAGCAGAAATTATTCCTGTTGCTATAGAATCAGGAATTAATATGGCAATTCATCCAGATGATCCGCCTTGGGGGATATTTGGATTGCCAAGAATAATTACTAGTGCGCAGTCCATAAAAAAATTGTTTGGTTTGATTAAACATCCAGCAAATGGACTGACGTTTTGTACTGGATCTTTTGGTGCGTCAAAGCTAAATGATTTGTTAGAAATCATAAATGTTGCAAAAGGGCGAATTCATTTTGCACATTTAAGAAACATACGAAGATCAAACAGCTTTGATTTTTGTGAGACTGCGCATCCTTCAAAATGTGGCGACATTGATATGTATCTAGTGCTAAAAGGATTACTTAAAGCGGGTTTTGATGGATATGTAAGACCTGATCATGGCAGAATGATTTGGGGTGAGCAAGGGCGTGGTGGTTATGGCTTATATGACAGAGCCCTGGGTGCTAGTTATATCTATGGCTTGTGGGAAGCTATAACCAAAGGAGGCTATAATGATTGATAAAACTGTTGTAATTACTGGAGCGGCTGGTGTTTTATGTCATGTTATAGCGGAGGATTATGCTAGGCGCGGTGCAAAAGTGGCACTCTTAGATATTAATTTGGAAGCTATAACCCAACTTGCGGATCAATTTAAATCACAGGGTTATAATGCTAAGGCATATTATGCGAATGTATTGAAAAAAGACACACTTATTGATGCAGAAAAGCAAATCACTAGCGAATTGGGTTCATGTAAAATTTTGATAAATGGAGCTGGGGGCAATAATCCTTTAGCTACTACTGATGACGAAGTATATGACAAAGAAGAGCATTCTAAAAAAAGTTTTTTTGATCTATCAGAAGAAGGCATCGATTTTGTATTTAACTTAAATTTCAAAGGAACCTTTTTAGCGTCACAAGTCTTTGCAAAAAAAATGGCTGAACATAAGGGTGGTAGTATCTTAAACATTTCGTCTATGAATGCGTACACACCATTGACAAAGATCCCAGCATATTCTGCTGCAAAGGCAGCAGTTTCAAATTTTACTGAGTGGTTAGCCGTCTATTTTGCCACTTCAAATATTAGAGTTAATGCAATTGCTCCAGGCTTTTTTTCGACAAATCAAAATAAATGGTTGCTCTTTAACAAAGATGGGTCACTAACTGACCGGTCTCAGAAAATATTGAGGAACACGCCTATGAATAGATTTGGTAACGCTTCTGAATTATTGGGTGCTGTGAGGTTTTTTACTGATGATACTGAGAGTAGTTTTGTAACAGGTGTTGTACTCCCTGTCGATGGTGGGTTTAATGCCTTTTCTGGAGTTTGAAAAATGTTTAAGGCTGGCATTCTTAAATATGCGGTAATAGGCATTGGGCGCATGGGTACGATACATGCCCACAACTTATACAAAGGGAGAGTAGCGTCTTCTAAACTGGTAGCGGTATGTGATATATCATCTGATGCGCTCGCGAGTTTTGCAAAAAAACATCCCACAGTAAAATGTTATAGCTCTCATGAAGAATTGCTAGATAATTGTAATTTTGATGTTGTTATAATTGCTGTTCCGCATTATCAGCATCTAAAAATAGCGGAAAGCTTTATTATAGCTGGAAAAAATGTTATAATTGAAAAACCAATAACTGTGGAATTGAAAGATGCATTAGCATTCTGTGAATTGAGAAAAAAATACCCAAAATCTAGGGTTGCCATAGTATATAATCAAAGGACTAATTCAGTCTACATGAGGGCTAAAGCGCTGATAGAATCTGGTAAATTGGGGGAGATACGTCGTGCTAGTTATATAATAACTAACTGGTATAGATCAGATGCATATTATGCAAACAATTCATGGAGAGCCTCATATTGTGGAGAAGGAGGCGGCATATTACTAAATCAGTGTGTTCATCAGTTAGATATCTTAACACACCTTTTGGGGATGCCTATCAATATTGATTCCAGAATCTCAACAGTAAACAGACATATAACTACAGAAAATGATGTAACAGCGATAATGGAATATAAAAATGGGGCTTTTTGCACACTTAGTGCCTCAGGGCATGAACAATATGGTACGTGCAGATTAGAAATTGCTGGGGATAAGGGTAGGATCGTAGCGCATAATTACAAAATGACATTTTATGCATACGCTAAAAGCGAGCCAGAGCTAAATAGTGAAACTATAAAAGGCTATGGCTCTGTAAAAAAGAAGATAAAACATTATAGATATGGGTACATTCGTTTGTTAAAGGACTCATTATATGGGCAACAAATGAGGATAATTGATAATTTCACAAAACATATTTTAAAGGGTGAGAATTTAATAGCAGATAGTGAAGAGGGTCTTAAAGCCCTAGAAATAATAAATGGCATTTATTTATCAGCATGGTGCTCGGAGAAAATTGTTGTACCTATTGATAATGATTTGTACTCAAGGATGCTAGAAGATAAAAGGGAAATAGAAAAAAATTCATTTGCCGAGAGGTGATTTATGTTTAAGATATCTGGTTTTTTTGATGAGGTGTCATTAGAATTTAGCACTCAGGTCAAGATAATGAAAAAACTTGGTTGCAAGTACATTTGTCCACGTGTCATAGATTCAAAGAACATTGCCGATTTTTCTGCTAAGGAATTTGAGGATGTTGTATTCCCTGTTCTGAATGATAATGACATAGGAATATCATCGTTAGGATCGCCAATTGGCAAAATTAAATTAGATGATGATATAGCATACGCAAAGCAACTAGCAAAATTAAAAGAGCTTTTAAAGATTGCGGAGCTTGCAAAATGCAAATATATACGATGTTTTTCATTTTTTACAGGAATAAATCCTACAGATAAAGAGTTAAAACAAGTAGTCAAAAAATGGCAAGGATTTTTAGAGGAAGCTGAGGGATATAACGTCATATTACTACATGAAAATGAAAAAAAGATATTTGGGGATATCCCAAGCCGAGTATTAGATTTGTATCACAGTTTAAATCATCCGCAATTCAAACTTTGTTATGATGCATCAAATTATATTCAATGCGGTGTTAACGCTCGTGATGCCTTTCTACAGACAAAGGATCACACAGTATATTACCATATGAAAGACTGTTATAGAGGTGTAGAAGTACCACTGGGGACAGGCGATGGTCAAATTAAAGAATTACTTTCTGATTTAGTAGCAGATAATTATACAGGATTTTTGACACTAGAACCACACACAGCTAAATATGCAATGTTAAAGCGCTTTTTTGCGCTATCGCCATTAGCATTCACAAATATGGGCAGAGTGTTTAAAAAGATTGGGCGTGATTGTGGAATTAATGCAATGAAAAAAGTGACACGCGGAGAAGTAATGGAGATACAATATGAAAATCTCATTAAACTGATCAGTGAAGTAAATGGAGTTTTAGAATAAAACTGTTATAGAACGGAGGCACAGTATGGAAAAAGTTCGATATGGTGTAATTGGAATTGGAGCAATGGGGCACAAACATGCTCTAAAAATCTCAAAAGGTCGTGATAAAAATGCGCAATTGACTGCGGTTTGTGATATTGCAGAGGACCGAAGAGTTTGGGCTAAGGACAAGTTAGGAGAATGTAGCATTTTCGAAAATTACATGGATTTAATTAACGCTCCAAACGTTGACGCAGTAATAGTTGCAACCCCGCATTATTATCATCCAGAAATTGCTATAGCAGCACTCAAAGCAAACAAGCATGTCCTCTGTGAAAAACCAGCTGGAGTCTACACAAAAGCTGTGAGGGAATTAAATTCTGTAGCGGAATCAAAGCCAGAGTTGGTCTTTGGAATTATGTATAATCAAAGGACAAACCCTTTATACAAGTATGCTAAAGAACTTATATCTAGTGGGGAGTTAGGCGACATAAAAAGAATAAATTGGATTATTACCAATTGGTACCGTCCGCAAGCTTATTATGATCAAGGCGGATGGCGCGGCACATGGTCTGGTGAGGGTGGTGGAGTATTGATAAATCAGTGCCCACACCAATTGGATATATTTTGGTGGTTAGCAGGGCTACCTACACGAATTAGAGGATATTGTAAAGCTGGTGTTAATAGAAAAATTAATGTTGAGAATGACGTCACCATATACACTGAATATGCAAGCGGCGCTAGTGGTGTATTCGTCACATCAACTCATGATTCGCCTGGGACTAATCGTCTTGAAATAGATGCTAATTGCGGAAAATTAGTGATCGAACAAAACTTATTATCTGAGAAGTTGACTTTCTATAGACTTAAAACAAGAGAATCAGTTTTCAACACCATTAACACAAAATTCATGCCGAGAATACATTGCTCAAGAGAGGTCAAAAGGACAAATTTTATCCAAAACGCATATAGGTTAGGAATTAAAGGACAACACTTGAACATAATTCAGAATTTTTCTGAGGCAATTTTGAAAGGAGAAACATTGATTGCCCCTGGTGTTGATGGGATTAATGGACTAACAATATCTAACGCGGCATATTTGTCTACATGGCTAAATGAAGACATAGAACTACCTTTGGATGAGGATTTATTCTTGAGTGAGCTTGAGAAGAGAGTTGATACTGAAAACAGTTCTATCGATGTTAAAGGTGAGAAATGATTACGTTTGAAAACGGAAGCATAATAAAGAAAACAGCTTTTCACGAGCGGGTTTTGTATGCCACAGGAAATAACAAAGCGGCAGTTGAATTTGATGCAACGGGCGCGATATCAAAGTATGCAGTTATGAATAAATACTCAGTGTTTTCCTGTTTTTATACACTTTTTTCTATAAATGACCAGGCATTTAACTGGGATGCTGAAAAAACGGTTACAATGAATGGCAGGATGCAAACAACTTGCTTTAATATACAAAATTGCAAAATCGAAATAAAACAGTTTTTGGATCAGCATGACAATGGCGTTTATTCTGAATTTATAGTAACGGCAAAGGACTCCATAAAGTTTGATATCGTTATTAATTATGGTATTGATTATTTGTCGTATGTTGAGCAGTTGCCAACGGCAGGCAGGCTGTCTTTTAAGAATATATTAAGGTTAATTGGTGGGCTTTTAAAAAAGAAGAAAACACATAAATCTGTGGATGGAGATTTTAGTTGTATACGCAATGATATAAGTGGCGATTTGTATGTAGATTTTGCGTCAAATGTAGAAATTAAGCCACTCGAAAAGTGGGGTGGATTTTGCATACAATTTAACCTAAACGGGACAATAGAGGGGGGTGACACAAAATCATTCAAGCTTGTTACCAGTGCGGGATCAAGGCATGATTCTAGTTTTACTGATGCTTTAACACTAGTCAAAAATTTTGACGAGAAACGCACAGCGTGTTACGAACATGAAAAATCGTTAGTGTCAATGGCGCCTCAAAATTGCAAGGAAAATCCTATGCACTTAGCGTATTATTGTCAACTGCTTAATTGTGCGCTTTCAAATTATAAGGAATTAGGAAAATTTAAAGGATTCTTAGCTGGTGTTGTTTACCAATTTCCTGCAAGAACCTATTTTAGAGATGGGTATTGGACTTGTCTTGCCGCATTAAACACACGACCAAGTCTTGTGCGGGATGAAATAATAACATTGGGAAGAGGGATTAATTCTAAAACAGGAGATTGCCCATCAGCTGTAAAATACAACTTTAAGAATCACTGGGCAAACCATTACGATTCCCCATCATTCTTCTCTCTAATGATTCATGATTATATAGTAGCTACAGGTGACAGATCAATTTTAGATGTGGTTGTTAATAAAAAATCAATATTAGAATTAGCAGAAAAGGCTTTGACAAAACTAATTAACGCTACGGATCACACTGGGATGTTAGTAAAGGAGGGAAAATATAACCGGAGGGACTGGTGTGACAACGTCTTCAGGCGAGGTTATGTCTCATACGATATTGCTCTGTATGCAAGGGCATTGTATTCGTTGAGCGAGTTTTACAGAATAAAAAAAGACGATATCAAAACTCTTTATTATGAGGGATTATTTGAAAAAGCAAAGAGGTCACTAAATGAAAAATTGTGGTCTGAAGAAAAAGGTTGGTTTATTAATTATATAGATGGAGACGTGGTAGAAGATAATCTCTCTATTGATACTATGATTATACCGCTTTTTGGATTATGTGATGAACTAAGAGCGATGAGAATGTTAACAAATGCAGAGCGATTATTAGAAACAAAAAACAATAAGGAACAATGTGCTGGGGATTTTGGAACGTTGTGTGTATATCCTTTCTACAAAAATGCTGATGCAACGGTACAAAAATCTTCATTTCCATATTTCTATCATAATGGTGGGGACTGGCCATATCTATCAAATATATATGCATATACAAAATATATATATGGAATGGATGGTGATTATCCCTTATTTAGATGGTTTGAATGTGCCCTTGAGCGAGGAAAATTTACGCCGACTGAATTTTATTCACCATTTCATCCGGAAGGATCTTCCCTGCAGGCGTGGAGCTCAACTGGAGCCTTTGTGTTAGCAAACAAGGAAAATAATTTTTTTGCTAAGAATCTTTGAAATAAAAAGATGCTTACTTTAAAATAGTTATCCCAAAAGATGCAAAAACAAAGACAGGAAAAATAATAGCACTAAAAAAAGGATTAATAATTATCATATTTTGGTTTCTAATTAAGAACCCAAGTCGGTTGATTAATGAAAAAACAAGGTGGAAATGAATGAGCACTAAAAATGTTGTGGACTTATATAATGTTTGGACACATCACACCCTGGACAAATTCAAGTTTACTATTCTTGGCCATTAGTCAAGTCTAATGAGTTTATTAATTGCTTGCAAGAATAGGACTAATTTGAAATTTTAGGAGATTCTCATGGATAGAGTTAATTTAAATCTAGATGCAAAGCATTTAAAAGCTAAAGATTATGTAACATTTAGTATGGCTAAATTTGCAACATCCGCAGTATTTGGTTTAACGCAAGGTTATCTTCTTATATTCTACACCTCGGTACTGGGGATAAGCCCTATAAATGTGGGCTTAATGTTCCTTATCGCTAAAATATTTGATGGGATGAATGATCCTCTAATGGGTGTTATTATAGATAAAACAAAGACCCGCTGGGGAAAAATGCGACCTTATATCATGTTTGGAGCTATCCCATTTGGTGTAATAACAATTTTGCTTTTCATGCCAATTGGTAGCCTTAATTCATCTGGCAAGATCGCTTATATGTATATAACGTATTTGAGTTACGGAATAATAGGAACCATTATAGGGGTTCCAATGGATGGGCTTCCAGCCGTTGCTTCCCCAAACAATGAGGAGCGTACTAAAATAATTTCGATCAGTAGAATAGTTGGTTCCATAGCAGAAGAGTGCGCATTGGTTCTCTATTCACTATTTATGTTATTTTTCAATATGAGAGATACGTACATGTATATGGGGATAATTATAGGGCTTTGCGTACCTGTATTTGTGCTATTAGGCGTCTTAAATCTTAAAGAACGAATCCCACCTGCTAAGGTACCTCCCAAAATTTTAGACGGGTTTAAATATTTATTTAGGAATGGGCAGTTTGCAAGTTTAATAATAGCATTACTACTGTCGTTTATCAGGAATTTAGCAACCGCTGCTGTAATATACGTGGTCACATACATATATGCAAACGGGTCATTACAAATATTCTTTGCCCTGCCAGGTGCGATAGCTTCATTAGTAGGAATGTTACTTGCGCCTAAACTACGAAAAAAATTCAATAACAAAACTTTGTTTACAGCGTCAATTATTATAAACTCCGCAGGGTTGTTTATATTGTATTTTGTTGGATTCTCTGTCCCTTGGTTTGTGTCCGCTATAATATTACCTTTAGCAATGTTCCCGGTTGGGACTATAAATGTGGTCCCACATTATATGGCAATAGATACATTAGATTATTGGGAAGATAAAACGGGTCAGCGTAATGAAGGCGTTACTTTTGCATTAATATCGCTTCGCGGAAAAATATCATCAGCTTTTAAGGATTTCGTATTAGCAGGACTTTTAGCTTTTTTCTTTTTCACAACGCCACTACAAACAATAAATAATCATGCTCCCGCGCAATTGAATTTTACAAAAAGTGGAATATTTATGATATTCACGCTTATCCCTGCATCCCTTAATTTTGTTTGCCTTATACCATTAATCTTTTACAAACTAAACAGAAAGAAGATGGCAGAAATTTGGGAACGACTTGCAATCAAGAGAGCCGCTGAATTTGGCGTAACAAATCAGGTTTTAGCTGGAGTTGATAATTTGAATGTTATTAATGATAGTGAATATATAAAGGATGACGCTATGGAATCTGATTTAAATGATTTCAAAACCAATCAGGATATTAATAGCCTTGTAGATGGCGGAGATAATGATTAATTTTAAGTTGAGTTCATGACTTTTGGTAATTATTAACCAAACATTCTAATAATAAATTTATAGGAGATTGAGAGTCTGTTGATAAGATTCTTTTATGAACAAATATGAAAAAGACTATAATAAGGCTAGCAGTTATGTTTCTATCTGTAATCATTAGTTTGGTTATATTATTGACAGGTTGTGAATCTGGGAAATCAGATGCGGATTTCTATAAAGATTTAGAGGAACAGCTCGAAAAAGTAAGCGATCACCAACAAACGGTCTTTGACAAGCTCTTAAGCGAATCTACATATTCGTTAAAGTTCACTATAGAAAGTGAAAAGCTAGCTAATTTTGATGCAGAAAACAAGAAAATGCCAAGCAATTTTGACGTACCTGAAAACAACAAGATGGAGAGAACGACTATAGAGATTTCGTACACTCAAAATAGGGATGCGTTTGAATTCAGTTTTAGGAGAGTCAGTAGCAAGCTAGACGATAATGGAATGCCGCTATTTAATGATGATGCATTTAAAGAAAATATTTATAAAGAGCCGTTTGTTCTAGAGTATGATTCTACTGTTGATAGAGTTAGAGTTGCTGATGGAGATGTTGTTATCTATGAGGGCGTACCTACAGCTGATTATGAAATAGATATTGGATTAGGAGTGCAAGTCTCTGAACCTTATGTAAAAAATGGAATACTAAATACATTGATTGAATACACGAAAACATCTGGCCGATCAGTATTTTCTGCGAATCGCGTAAATTGGTTTGGATCTGTTATTTCATCACACACCAATTATTCAATTAAAACCAATTCAAATGACGATTATCAGGCGTACAGAGACAACGAAAATGCCTCTGGGCGAGGAGAAGATTTGATATTTGATTGGGAAAATATAACGAGTGTACGTTCTGTAATTATTAGTGCTACATCTAAAAAGGATAAGTTAGAGCAACTTGAGTTGTATACAGATATATTTGCAACGAATATTAAAATAACAGACCAAATCTGGAATGGTGAGAGAGTGACATCGTATATTGGCGATTTAATTGAATCATCGTCATGCATTATTGATATTAGTTATCCATAAAATCTCAATCAAGTTTGCATTAAGTCTTGAATTTTCTAAAATCATAGATTATAATATATCCATCAAATGAGAAGGGCCATAATATGATGAAAACATTAGGCTAAATCATTTTTGTTTTTATACATTTACTCTTATTTGTTGGTTTTTAAATAGTGGATTTAGTGCTTTTGACAATGAACACAATTAAAGGAGTGTATGCTGGCACAATTATTAATACTGACATTTAATGGTGGGTATAAATTAATTGCAAATAGAAGTACAACAGTATTATATATAGAAGCCAAAGCATTAAAGAATCATCTATTGAAAAGCATGAATTGGAAATTTGTAATATTCACGCAAACAAAGATGCACAATTTTACACAAAAACCATAACCGTAGAGTGGTTTGATGGCATTCATAACAAGTGAAAATGTATATTTATATGAGATGGTAAAAGTATTCACCTAATAACAAATAACGTTGCTTAGGACTGTAATGTCAAGGGTATTTCGGAGATTTAGTAAAAAACTTCTCGAACTCGATTTTTAGAGCTTGGGAAACTTTTTTGATTTGCCTATTGACATTCTGCGAGTATTCGTATAATTATAATGGTTTTGTTTGCACATATGCGCCTTGCTGAAAGGAGGAATTCCATTGGATGGATTGAATGGATATATCAAAGCGGAGGTTTTGGCAGAGCAATGGAACGTATCAATCAGGCAAGTTGAAGCACTTTGCCAGTCCGGCAGAATTGACGGTGCGGTGAAGTTCGGCAACACTTGGGCTATCCCGGCAGACGCAAAGAAGCCGACTCGCACGGGCGAGTTCAAGCCCGGACGCAAACCAAAAGAGTAATTATGGAAAGTACGTCATAACGAGCGGGAGGAAAACTAATTGGCTACAACTAACACAAACACCGCCAACATCGGCTTCGAGGAAAAGATATGGGCGGCCGCCGACATTCTGCGCGGCAATATGGACGCGAGCGAATACAAGCACGTCGTCCTCGGACTGATATTTCTTAAATACATCTCGGACACGTTCGATGAACGCTATCAGGCTCTGCTCGCGGAGGCGACGGATTCGAGGAAGACCGCGACGAATATACCGCGCAAAGCGTGTTCTTTGTGCCGCCGTCCGCTCGGTGGGGCGTTATTTCCGAAGCCGCGCACAATCCGGAAATCGGCTCGACCATTGACGACGCTATGCGGGCAATCGAAAAGGAAAACAAACGGCTGAAAGACATTTTGCCGAAGAACTACGCTCGCCCTGAACTGGACAAGCGGCGTTTGGGCGAAGTCGTTGACCTGTTCACCAACATTCAGATGATTGAACACGGCGACAACAAGGATATTCTCGGCAGAACGTATGAATACTGCCTGTCGCAGTTTGCCTCACAGGAGGGCAAAAAGGCGGGCGAGTTCTACACGCCGTCCTGTATCGTCCGAACGCTTGTTGAAGTGCTGAAACCATATAGCGGGCGCGCGTACGACCCCTGCTGCGGTTCAGGCGGTATGTTCGTGCAGTCAACGAAGTTTATCGACAGCCACGCAGGGAACCGCAAGAACATCAGCATTTACGGACAGGAGAGCAACCCGACCACGCGCAAGCTCTGCCTGATGAACCTCGCCATTCGCGGCATCGAAGCGGATATAGGCGAGTTCAACGAGGACTCGTTCCATAATGACCTGCACAAGACGCTGAAAGCGGATTACATACTGGCTAATCCGCCGTTCAACCTCTCTAATTGGGGTGTTGACCGCCTTGCGGATGACCCGCGCTGGAAGTACGGAACGCCGCCGAACGGCAACGCCAACTACGGGTGGATTCAGCATATGATTCATCACCTGTCGCCGAACGGCAAACTCGGGCTGGTTCTCGCCAACGGTTCGCTGTCAAGCAACACGAGCGGCGAGGGTGAAATCCGCAAAAAGATAGTCGAGGACGACCTTGTTTGGGGCATTGTCGCCCTGCCGTCGCAACTGTTTTACGGCGTTCAGATACCCGCGACGCTATGGTTTCTCAACCGCAACAAACCGCAGAAAGGCAAGACTCTATTCGTGGACGCGCGGAAAATGGGCGAGATGAAAACGCGCCGTCTGCGTGAGTTGTCCGAAGCGGACATACTAAAAATCGCCGACACATTCACGGCTTTTGACGAGGGGCGCGTTGAAGATGAAAAAGGATTTTGCGCTGCAGCGACGACCGCCGAGATAGCGAAGCAAGACTATATCCTCACACCGGGGCGTTACGTCGGTATAGAGGAACAGGAGGACGACGGCGAACCGTTTGAGGAAAAGATGACGCGGTTGACAGGCGAAATCTCCGAGTTGTGGAAACAATCCCACGAGTTAGAGGACGAAATACGGCGCAGACTGGGGGCGATTGGCTATGAAATCTAACGATACAGATATGATAATCTACCAGTCGGGAGACGGTAAGGTCAAAATCGGCGTGCGTATGCAGGGCGAGACGCTGTGGCTTTCGCAAATACAGATAGCGGAGTTGTTTGGGCGGGATAAATCTGTAATCAACCGACACATAAACAACATTTTGCGTGACGGCGAACTTGACGAAAAAGTGGTTGTTGCAAATTTTGCAATAGCCACTCAGCACGGCGCGATAGAAGGGAAAACGCAAGAACACAACGTGATGCACTATTCGCTGGATATGGTTCTCGCGGTCGGCTATCGTGTTAAATCGCCGCGCGGTACACAGTTCAGGCAATGGGCAACGCAGATTCTACACGAGTACCTCCAAAAAGGCTTCTCAATGAACGACGAAGTTCTGAAAAATATGGGCGGCGTTTACTGGAAAGAGCTGCTTGAACGTATCCGCGACATTCGGGCAAGCGAAAAGGTGATGTACCGCCAAATTCTCGACCTTTACGCCACAAGCCTTGACTACAACGCCACGATGCCGGAGACGCTTGAATTTTTCAAAATCGTGCAGAACAAACTGCACTACGCCGTCAGCGGACACACGGCGAGCGAGATAATCTTCAACAGGGCGAACGCCGAACTACCCTTTATGGGTTTGACAGTGTTCAAAGGCAAACGCCCTGTGAAAAGCGAGGTGACGGTTGCAAAGAATTATATGACGGAAAAAGAATTGTTTGCTCTGCGGCGTATGGTGAACGCCTTTTTCGATATGGCGGAACTGAAAGCCGAAACGCAGGAGCCAATGTATATGCGCGACTGGCTCGAAGTTCAAAAAATATCGCAAAGAAGCGGTAAAACGAAAGGCTGATGTCAAGAGCGGAGAATTGTCGTTCTCCGACTTTGCGACGTGGCTTGCTGAACAACAAAACGCCGTGGACGCGCTGATGGGAGAGGTCGAGCCAAAAGCGGATTGATGTGTCCTCGATTTTGAGGACGCCATTGAGCGCAAAATTGCGCGCTCCTCAATGAGCACAGAGTTGAGCTTATTGCAATCGAAATGAGTAAAGCCCCGGTTTTGGGCTTTACTCATTCGCGATTTTGCGTTATAGTCTTAATTGTAGACCAGTTCCGCGTGAATAACCTCGTGCGCTTGCTCGCGGTTGGGTATCGTCCGCAGACGGTTAGCCGCCGCTTCGTCAATCTCTCTGCACAGCGGGTACAATTTCTCCGATAGTAGGAGTTGGCTGTACAGAATCGGTCTGTGTTCCCGCAGGTACGATATGTGCAACATACCGTACCGTCCGAGCGGTGGTGCGTCAGGCGGGTCGCTGAGAATGAGGTTGGGGATTAAGTAATCCCCTCGCTGGGTGTAGGTTAGTTCCATAGGCGTGTCCTTTCTGCGGTTTCAAACCGCGCCGCGCAAGCGGAAATGTCTGCAAACAGGTCGGTTGCGCGTAATGTAGTAGTATCTCTATCCGAAATACCCTTTACATTATAAATCTTTGGTTTAATGAGTTATTACTGCATAAAGTGTCTTATTCACACAGCAGTTAGCGAAGTGGTACGAGCTTTGCATTACCAATGCCGACGAGACTGAGTAATTCCTCACAGACGTCTTCAGGATTTGAAATTTTTTCTTTGAATTCTTTTATTTTACCGTTAATTTGCAATCTAACAGTGGTTTCACCAGGACTTTTTTTCAATATATTTATTATATCTTCTAAGTTATTTTTCACTTTATCCGTACAATTAATATACAAAATTTGTTTAATTAAATTTTCAGTCCAATTAAATCTCTCACTATCTGGAATCATAGAAACACCCATTTTAGCAGTTAATATTTTAACTTTGTCTCTTCCAATGATTTCTGATATTTCTTTGACAACATCGGTTGGGGCAGAAATTCTCTTTATTACGTCTTCTATGCGATCTCTATATTGAAATCGCACAACAACATTTCCTGGATTATTATTAATAAGCGTATTTATCTTGCTCATAGAATCTGGATCGAGATTGTTTTTATTAATTAATATTATAGAATCATTGAGTGTATCCTCAGAATTATCACTTATATGCCATGGAGAAATGTCAAGAGCTGTTATTCTCCAAGAATCATCTTTGTAGTTTAATCTGCCCCTAATTCGAACAAGAGTATCATTAACTAATAAATGCTTTTTTGCTTCGAACGTAGATGAAAAGGCAACCACTTCAATCTTATCGTGTAGGTCCTCGAGGACGAAAACCGCAAATTCTTGTCCACCTCCTGTTCGTTTTAATGCTACATTAGAGATTAATCCACCACATAATACGTTTTGTCCATCGCTCACAAGCGACTCGACAGGCACACTGATATTTTCAGCATCATCATGATTATCATCATTTCCATTATCATCATCCTCATAATTAGATGATGATAACATTGAGGTGTTAAAAGAAAAAGATTCAAACTCTTTTGCATGGCCCTCTAAAGGATGACCGCTAATATACATGCCTAAAACTTCTTTTTCTAGTAGAAACTTTTCACGGTTAAGATATTCTGGTTGCGATTTGAAATCAAAATGGGATGGTTTAATGTTAATTGATTCAAACAAATTGAATTGATTCGAAGCAACTTGTTTTATCAGCTCTTTAGCACATTTTGTGGCAGCATCTAGGTTCATAATTAATGAACGCCTAGTTTGGCCAAAACAATCCAATGCACCGCCTTTTATAAGGCTCTCAAGGCCTTTTGTATTGATATTTGTAAACAATATGCGCGAAATGAAATCTACAAAGTCTTTGTATGGGCCAGATTTTTCACGTTCATTAACAATTTGATCCATAACTTTAACGCCTATATTTTTTATACAAGCAAGTCCGTATCGGATGTCTTTGCCACTAGGCAAAAAGAACGTGCCTGATTTATTTATATCAGGCTGCAATATGCGAATATTCATGGCTCTTATGACATTCATATATTTTTTAGTATCATCTGGTTTGCCGATACGATTGTTCAAAACAGCTGTCATAAACTCTGTTGGATAATAATATCTGAAGTAGGCAGTTTCATAGCTTAAAACTGCGTATGCTGCTGCATGGGATTTGTTAAACGCGTATGAAGCAAAGCTTTCCATCTCGTCAAAAACCTTAGCTCCAACTTCTTTAGGTACATTATTACCTACGCACCCTGGGATATCTACGCCGTCAGAATGTTTTCCGTATATAAAAACATTACGCTCCTCAGGGATCAATTGTGTTTTCTTTTTGGATATTATAGTCCTCAAATGATCAGCTCTAGTCATGTCATAACCTGCAAGAACACGGGTTATCATCATGGCTTGTTCTTGATATACTATTGTTCCATACGTTAGCTCTAAAATTGGCTTCAATAATTCATGTTTGTAGTTAATGCTTTTGGGGTTTTCGCGATTTTTCAAGAATCCTGGAATTGCATCCATAGGACCAGGCCTATATAATGAAATTCCAACAATTATATCCTCTAAATTTTTTGGCTTAAGTTGAGTCATGAACCTTTTCATTCCACCACTTTCAAGTTGGAATACAGCATCGGTTTCACCTGTGCTTATAAATGAATATACCGCTGGATCATCGTATCCTAGTTTGTTAAAATCTATGTCTTTGCCTGTAGTTTTAAGAACATAATCATGACACATTTTAACATCAGTCAAGGTTATAAGAGCCAAAAAATCCATCTTTAAAAGGCCGAGATTCTCGACCTCACTCATATCAAACTGTGTAGTTAAATCCTCGCCATTTTTTGCTAATGGCATCATGTCTAAGGCAGGCTCTTTGTATATAACTACTCCTGCTGCATGAATAGAAGTGTTTCTAGGTAAGCCTTCTATTTGTTTGGCAATTTCAAAAACCTTCTTATATAGATCATCTGAATTACATCTGTCGATAATTGCAGGTATCGCATAGGGGGAGTTCTTATCAATCACAGAGCCAATTGTAATAGGGATTGTTTTTCCAGTACTATCTGTCTGCCGTTTAATGGTATTAAGGGCCTTAGTCATTTCAGTCACATCATTATATGGAATGCGATAAACGCGAGCCACATCCTTTAATGCAGCTTTGCTCATTAATTTACCGAATGTGATGATTTGACTTATTCTGTCTGAACCATATTTATTTTTCACATAGTCTATTACTTCAGATCTTCTGTTATAACAAAAATCTACGTCGAAGTCAGGCATTGTAGTGCGATTCCAGTTAAGGAATCGCTCAAAAATCAATCCATATTTCAGAGGATCGACATTGGTAATCTCTATCGCATAAGCAATTAAACTACCAACACCACTTCCCCTCCCAGCTCCCACTGGTATGTCGTTATTTTTAGCATAAAATATAAAATCCCATACAATAAGATAATATTCACTAAAGCCCATGCCTATAATAACTTCTAATTCGCTTTCCGCACGTTCTCTTATTTCATCAGTGATTGTGCCGTATCTTTTTACTAAACCTTTATATGTGAGTTCCCTTAGAAAATCGGCGGGGGGCATATTCCCAGGGCACTGGTATTCAGGTATTTTGTATTCCTTGAATTTAAATTCGACATTGCATTTATCTGCAATTTCAAGAGTAGTTTTTAAAGCTTCGCCATCATTGTATTGCCCTAATACTGAATACATTTCATCATAAGATTTATAATAAAAACCATCGCTAGGAAATCTCAATCCGTCACTTTCATCAATTTTTTTATTGGTTCTGATGCACAGCAGAACATGATGCATCTCATGATCTGATTGGTTTATGTAATGAATATCATTAGTAGCAACGCATTTAACATTCAAATCCCGAGACATTCGAAACAGTAATGAATTTAGCTCTTTTTCTACGAGGAGTCCGTGATCCTGCATTTCTATATAGAAGTCACCTTCAGCAAACATATCTTTTAAACGCATTGCATACGCTTTAGCTTCGACATATCTGTTTGCTAATAAGAGCTGTGGAACAGCGCCCGCTATACATGCCGTTAAACATATTAGGTTGCTAGAATATTTACTAAGAAGCTTCAGATCGATCCTTGGCTTATAATAAAACCCATCAATGAATGAGAGTGAAGAAAGTCGTGATAAATTCTTAAATCCTTCATAGTTCTTTGCAATTAATATGAGATGATGACGTTTGTTTTTCCCATCATCATCACTAGTATTACCGCCTGAGTGATCATACATATCTTCTGCTACATAAAACTCACAGCCTATAATCGGTTTAACATTTCTACTTTTGCATTCGTTATAAAATTTAATTGCCCCATAAACATTGCCATGATCTGTCATTGCTACGGCATTGGCCCCTGATTCGACTGCCTTGTTTACTAGGTCTTTAATATTTGCTGCTCCATCGAGCAGGCTGAATTGAGTATGATTATGTAAATGTACGAAAACTTTATCCCCGGGCATTTGATCACTCCTATATTATTTTGCCTAGATATCTAAAGAGAAATCATGGAGCATTTATTGTGACATTATTATTAAGTGTTGTCAACTAAAAAATTTTTAAAAAACTAAAAGAAAGTCTTTTATATAATAGTTTTCAGCTAGTTAGATAAATTATTATAATAGCCCCAGTATTTCATCCATTGCAATTACTTCGTCGTCGCCACTGATATTAATAAACACAAGATCTTTGTTTTTAATATTTAAGCTCAAAAGACCCATTATGCTTTTAGCATTGACCTTTTTGTTTCCTTTTATAATGGAAATGTCACTTTTAAATCTACTAGCAGCATGCGCAATTAATGCGCAATGCTCAGATTTTAGTCCTTCAACTTTTGTAATTAATTTTTCTTTATACATATTATTGCACCACCTTTACATGTGTATTTTTGAGCTATATAAATCAATTATTAAATTCATCCGCCATTTCAATGAGTTTTCGCATGCGATGATGCAGAGCACTCATAGTTGGTTGATTTTTAATCCTACTCAATAACTCCGTAGCGGTTGCTGAAGGATTTTCTATCCGTGCAAACGCAACATCGCGTAGAGCGGCATCAAGATTTCGAATCCCTATTTTGGAATCAATTAGCATTATAGCTTTTAATTGCTTTTGTGATGCGGCCATTGATCTATCCAAGTTTGCCATCTCCCAATTTACTTTTCGAGTGATGTTGTTTTTGCAATTCCTTGATATTATCACGTCTTGGAGTGCAAAGTATCCACTACCAGCACCTATAAACGCAAAAAAATCACTAATAATTTGAGAGCTCTTACTATAAATTATTGAATGTCTTCTCTTTGTTCTATGTTTTAGATGTAGTCCAAGATCATTCATTAATGATAGTATTGCATTAGATATTGCATCGTCTACTAATATAATCTCTAGAAGATATCCAGATGATTTTGAAGTGCCATTATCATCCGCTATTGTCAAGGAGCCTGCAGAAACAAATAAGCCTTGGAGATAGGCCTTTTTACAACAATCAGTTTTTAGCAAATCTAGAGGCAGATAATCAGTTAATGACAGAGTACCACACGTTATACCAATGTCACTTAAAAGATTTTCAGATGAGTTCTCATCTAAGCTTAACTCAAAAACACAACGGTCACCTAAACCTTGGTGTTTTGTTTTTTGTGTAATGTCAGGAGAAGAACCTGTTAATGAAATTATGAATCCTGCACATTTCTCTACTAATAGTTGATTAGAATGCTGAATAATAATTCCAAGACCATGCTTTGTTAATTTGAGATTTCCAGCGCCACGCATGACAGCAGATAGAAATGCTTTCTTACAACAATTTCCTTTTAAGCGATCATCCAATATTTCATTTTTAATTATTGTAGCAATGCTCATAAACCATCCTATTTATAAACAAATTAAGCATGCCTGGTAAACATGGTAATTTTTAGTCATATAGGAGTATAATCTTACTCATGTACATTGTAAATAAAGAATGCACTATACACGTAATATTATATAAAATTATCTGTATAATATCAAGTATTAATCGTTAGTATTCATTTATAAAACGTGAGCTTATATTTTACAGATCAATCACCTTTTATTAAAATCTCGCGATTTAGAGTAATGTTAAATTTTGATTGTACTAAATTTTCTGCTATTTCAACGAGCGCTATATAGTCAGAGGCAGTACCATTACCTGTGTTAATTATAAAATTTGCATGCTTAACACTTATTTCGGCCCCACCAATTCTAGTGCCCTTAAGCCCCGCGGCTTCTACATAACACCCAGCACTAAACCCATTAATTTTTTTGAATACGCAACCTAATGAAGGTTCTGATGGTTGAGTATTCCTTCGACGAGCAAGAGCAGAGTTTATTCTGTCAGATATTTTAGCCTGGTTCTCAGATTTAAGTTTAAACATAACAGAGGTTATAATTTTATCATTAAAGAATGCATTTGAACTACGATATTCGAAAGGAACATCAGATGACAAAACTTCTTTAATTTGCAAATCTGACAAATCAAGAAAACTTATTTTCTCAACAAGTTGACAGATCTCTGTGCCACATGCGCCAGAGTTCATGACTACAGCCCCACCGATCGATGCTGGGATTCCTGCAAGGTCTTCAATGCCACTAAGCCCATTGCGCCTTGCCTCAGATATTACCGTTTGCAAGCGTGTTCCTGATAAAGCTGTTAAGAAATTTTCTGAAATGCAAATATCATTTAGAAATTTAGTCATTAGAGAAATACCAGAATAACCACTATCCCTAATAAGAGTATTACTACAAGCTCCTATAATCAAAAATTCTACAGAGTTTTTTTTAATTATATTAGCTACGTTAATTAGTTGTGCTAAAGAATTAGGAAAAACGGCTAAATCTAAGGTGCCTCCGCCAGCATAAAAAGAAAATAGCCGAGACTCAACGTGGGTTTTAGTTAATATGCCGCCCTTAACAGATTCTTCAAAAGCACGCTTTATTATATCAAGAATTATAGCACCTATTAAGAAATTTTTCAAGACTAACAAATAATTTTTGTTAGATTCGGAGTTTGAATTTATATATGCATCTCTAGCTTTAACTCTATCCTTGCAATACGGATGATACTAAAATTCGACACATTGCAAATATGGAGCCCATCAAACCACTGATAAGTGTCAGATGTATATTGCTAAGGCATTTATCATGACATGCATTTTACCATAATCTATTATATGTGAAAGAATAATATTTAGAATAGATCAGTTAAAACAGAGATAATAGTAGACTAAATAATAGCAAATAGATTCTCATTTTCAACTCGCAATGATATAAAATATAAAATTTGTTTTCTGATAGTTAGTATTTTGTACTTAAGTTTGATTAGCTTATATATTGTACATCAGGGTGGTTATCTTTTGAGTTTAGCATAGATTATTTGAATATAAGTTATGTATGTATTATTCCTTAAAATCCTTGATACGATAAAACAAGGCGAATCATTTCATAATGATAATGAAAACTTAAACCAAAGATTTGACAAAGAAGCTAAAGGCCAATATAATAACACCATAGGATTACATATCAAAGTGAAGAGAAAATAGTGATTAAAACATGAATTCGTAGTTTTCCATTAATTAATAATTAACTCGAATATGTGAAATCACTTGACATATATTACTGATAATATATAATTAATAGTAATTACTAACAATCATCAAGGAGATAATATATGAATGAAATAAAAAAAATAGTCTTAGCTTATTCTGGTGGCTTAGATACTTCTATAATTATTCCATGGCTAAAAGACCGATATCCCAATGTTAGTGTCATTGCTGTTTCTTGTGATGTAGGGCAAACAACTGAACTAGATGGGCTCGAACAGAAGGCAATAGACACGGGTGCAGATAAGATCTACATCGAGGATTTAAAAAGAGAATTTGTAGATGATTTTGTATTTCCAACATTACAAGCTGGAGCGAAGTATGAGGGGAATTATCTGTTAGGAACCGCTTTTGCAAGACCTGTTATTGCTAAACGATTAGTTGAAATTGCTATAAAAGAAGGGGCAGATGCGATTTGTCATGGTTGTACAGGCAAAGGAAATGATCAGGTGCGATTTGAATTAACAATAAAAGCATTTGCGCCCAATTTAAAGATAATTGCACCATGGCGGATATGGGATATAAAGTCCAGAGAGGAAGAAATTGATTATGCAATTGCGCATAACATCCCGCTAAAAATAACTCGAGAAACAAATTATTCAAAAGACAAAAATCTTTGGCATTTGTCACATGAGGGGATGGATTTAGAAGATCCTGCTAATGAACCACAATACTACAAGAAAGGTTTTTTAGAGATTGGAACTTATCCAGAGGTAGCTCCAGATACGGCAGAATACATACAAATCGACTTCAAGAAGGGAATACCTGTGGCATTAAACGGGAAAAAATATAACTCTGTTCAATTAATAGAAGAATTAAACAGAATAGGCGGGAAGCATGGTGTTGGTCTTGATGATCTCGTTGAAAACCGATTAGTTGGAATGAAATCGCGTGGGGTTTATGAAAATCCAGCAGGTAGTATTCTATATAAAGCACATGAGCTTCTTGAGATGTTGTGCTTAGACAAAGATGTTTCTCATTATAAGAGAATTGTTGCTGAACAGTTTGCTGAACTTGTATATAACGGAAAGTGGTTTACTCCATTGAGAGAAGCATTATCTGCATTTGTTACAACGACACAACAAAATGTGACAGGCAGCGTTAAACTCAAGTTGTATAAAGGAAATATTATAAACGCCGGAATCACATCTCCATATTCACTATATAATGAAGAATTTGCCACTTTTTCAGCTGATAGCTCATATAATCAAAGTGATGCAGAAGGTTTTATTAATTTATTCGGATTACCAATTAAGGCTCACGCGTTGATGAAAGAATCCCTTAAACGCAAAGAATAAATGTACAAGATTTTATTGAATACGGAACAAGTGCACACCATTGCTGAGGTTTAATGTGAGAAAATCTAATAAAATTTGGGAAGGGTTTACTGATGCAAAGCTCGAGCCGATAGCAGATAAATTTAATGCATCCATAGGGATAGATAAGCGGCTGTGGCGTGAGGATATTACTGGGTCATTAGCACATGTTTCAATGTTAAAAAAAACCAATGTTTTGGATCCGAAAGATTGTGACAAAATAACAACAGAGCTACAAAAAATTTATTCTGAGTTAAACTCTGGCGCTTTAGTAATAGATGAATCATTCGAGGACATTCACTCTTTTATAGAGAACGTATTGTCAGAACGTCTGCCAACTTTGGGTAAAATGCTCCACACAGGACGAAGTAGAAATGACCAAACAATAACAGATCTGAGGCTATATGCAAAAAAAGCAATTGATGATTTAAAAATAAAAATCAGAGAGTTGCTTTGTATCATTGTCGAAAAAGCTGAAATGCATATAGATGATATTCTGCCAGGATATACTCATTTACAGCGCGCACAACCTGTTTCGTTTGCACATCACTTAATGGCATATTATGAAATGTTTATACGCGATTATGATCGTTTTGTTGACGTAACAAAGCGTGTATTGGTATCTCCACTGGGTGCAGCTGCACTCGCTGGCACGAGTTACCCAATTGATCGTGAATATTCTGCATCTATCCTTGGGTTTTTAGAAGTTAGTCGTAATAGCATAGATAGTGTGTCAGACAGAGATTTTGTGATTGAGATAATATCTAATTGTGCAATTCTGATTATGCATTTGTCGAGATTTTCAGAAGAGTTAGTGTTATGGTCCACCACAGAATTTGGTTTTATTAAACTGAGCAATAAATTCTCTACTGGGTCAAGTATAATGCCACAGAAAAAAAATCCAGATATAGCAGAACTTACCAGAGGGAAAACGGGGCGAGTTTATGGGAATTTAATGGCAATATTGACTGTTATGAAGGGGCTACCATTAGCTTACAATAAAGACATGCAAGAGGACAAAGAATTATTACTAGATAGCATAGATACATTAATTGATTGTTTGTCTGTTTTTACACCAATGATAAAGACTTTATCTGTGAATTCCAATGTAATGTTAAAAACAGCGAATGAGGGATTCATAAATGCTACGGATTGTGCAGATTATTTAACAAGCCAAAAGGGCGTGCCATTTCGCACAGCTTATACTATAGCAGGGAATATTGTTAAACATTGCATTGAAAACAACCTCACTTTAGAAACGCTTAACCTAGATAAATACAGAGAATTTTCACCACATTTTGATGAGTCGATTTATGAGGCAATAGACATGAATAATTGTTTAAATAAACGAACGTCTTTTGGGGGCACTGCTACAAGCGAGGTAAGTAAACAAATAAAGATGGCAAAGGATCATCTATTAAAACTCAACGAGGCTTAAGGCTGTATGATAGTTTTTATTCTACAAATCAATTAGAGGATAGGCAATTTTTCAAGTAGATCCCAGTGTAGCTATTGGGATTTTTTGCTATTTCTTCTGGTGTGCCTGTCGCTATGACTTGACCGCCATCTTCGCCGCCCTCAGGGCCTAAATCAATAATATAATCAGCAACCTTAATGACATCTAAATTATGTTCTATGACAATTACAGTACTGCCACTTGCCGTTAACCTTTGTAACATTATAATCAGTTTTTCGACGTCAGCAGAGTGAAGCCCAGTAGTAGGCTCGTCCAATATATATAAGGTTCTCCCCATATCCCTCTTTGACAACTCAGTTGCTAGTTTAATACGTTGCGCTTCTCCACCACTTAATGTAGTAGATGGTTGACCTAACTTAATGTACCCTAATCCTACATCATCTAAACACTTCAATTTATTATATATATTAGGAAATTTTTCGAAGAAAGAGCATGCTTCTTTTACTGTCATTTCTAGAACATCATATATAGATCTACCCTTATATTTGACTTCAAGAGTTTCTCTATTATACCTTTTACCACGGCAAACTTCACAAGGAACATAAACATCTGGCAAGAAATGCATTTCGATTTTAATAATACCATCACCTGAGCAATTCTCGCACCTGCCACCATGGACATTAAAACTAAAACGACCAGCTCCATAGCCTCGAGCTTTAGAGTCAGGCGTAGATGCAAATAAATCACGTATAGGAGAAAAAAGTCCAGTATATGTTGCTGGATTTGAGCGTGGAGTTCTGCCTATTGGACTTTGATCAATATCTATTACTTTTTCAATTTCCCCAATGCCAGATATAGAATCAAAATTATCGTAATGGTGGAATCCATCGCTTAATAAATGTGATAAATGATTATATAAGACCCCGTTAACTAACGAGGATTTGCCACTACCTGAAACTCCTGTTACGACTGTTAGAACACCTAAAGGAATTGCAACAAATATTGATTTTAAATTGTTATGGCGAGCACCTGAAATTTCGATGAACCCTCCGTTTCCTTTGCGTCGGTTTGTTGGGAGTGCTATTTTTCGTCTTCCTGCAAGAAAATCTCCCGTAATCGATGATGTATTATTTTCTATATCGGCTACTGTGCCTTCTGCTACTAATTGACCGCCATTAATGCCAGCACCCGGACCGATGTCAACGATGTGATCTGCTGATCGTATTGTTTCCTCATCATGTTCAACAACTATCAAGGTGTTTCCTAAATCGCGTAGCTTTAATAAAGTGGCTAGTAATTTTTGATTATCACGTTGATGCAACCCTATGCTAGGTTCATCAAGAATATACAATACGCCAGTCAAACCACTACCTATTTGTGTTGCAAGACGTATACGTTGTGACTCCCCCCCACTTAAAGTCGCGCTTGATCTAGAGAGAGTTAAATATCCCAGACCAACGTCTATTAAAAACTTTAGCCGTTCATGAATTTCTTTGAGTATAGGTTTTGCTACTATTGAATCACGACTATTAAGTAAAAGATTTTCAAAAAAACAACGGGCATCAACCACAGGAAAATCACAAATTTCCGATATATTTTTATCACCTATTGTAACAGCTAATGCCGTTTTTTTAAGACGTTTTCCTTTACAAACCTCACAAGGTTTACTAGTCATGTAACGTTCAATATCTTTTTTAACCGCATCAGATTCGGTAGATGAATATCTCCTTTGTAACGTGTTAACAATCCCTTCATATGCGGTATTATATGTACCACGCATATTGGCAGAATTCCATTCCATTGTTAATTTTTCACCGTTATTACCATATAATACCAAGTTTTTAATGTCATTAGGCAAATCTTTATACGGTGTATCTAAAGAAAAATCATATCTTTTGCTCAGTGCAATAAATTGTGATTGTAAAGCTGATCCCATATCCCCTAGCATCCATCCAGTTGCTCTAATAGCTCCTTCTCTTAATGATTTTTCTGGGTATTTTAAAATGCGGTCAGGGTCAATTTCGTTTCTAAACCCAAGGCCTGTACAATTTTCACAGGCACCATATGGATTATTAAAAGAGAACATTCTAGGTTCTAATTCGGGCATAGAAATATCACATTCAGGGCAGGAATATTGTGTTGAACATAACTCTTCTGTCCCATTTATATCTAATAATACAAGTCCATCAGCGAGTTTAAGCGCAATTTCGATGCTGTCTGTTAGACGTCTGTTTAATCCTTCTTTTATTATAATTCTATCAATGACTACACTAATATTATGTTTGATATTCTTGTCAAGTTTAATGTCCTCATCTAATTCATACGTAATACCATCAATAAAGACACGAACATAGCCACTTTTTCTATAACCTTCGAGTTGTTTAGTATATTCACCTTTTCTCCCACGAACGACAGGAGCCATAATCATTAGCTTTGCTCCAATAGGATATGCCATTATTTTGTCGATTATTTGATCAACAGTTATACCCTTGATTTCCCTACCGCAGTTTGGGCAATGTGGAACCCCTATTCTAGCATAAAGCAATCGTAAATAATCATAGATTTCGGTTACAGTGCCGACAGTACTTCGTGGGTTTTTACTTGATGTTTTTTGATCAATTGCTATTGCGGGGCTTAATCCTTCGATGCCATCCACATCGGGCTTTTCCATCTGCCCTAAAAATTGTCGTGCATAACTTGATAAGCTCTCTATATATCGCCTTTGTCCCTCTGCAAAAATTGTATCAAATGCGAGCGATGACTTACCACTACCACTAAGGCCTGTAAAGACTATTAAATTGTTTCTTGGCAATGAGAGAGATATATTCTTAAGATTGTTCTCTCGAGCACCTCGAATAATTATGTTTTCATTTTGCGTTTTAATTTTCTGATAATTCGAATCTGGATTTTGAGTGTTCATAATATCCTTTTTTTTAATCAAGTGACAGTCACAACTATAGAGTGATGATTGTAAATCAAACTATAACACTAAGTAGGGACAATTTAGCCTTGTTAAATATAATACCATATGAAAGTCATAAGGAAATACCTAACAAGTAGCATTTAAAGACACTAAAGATTATAATAAAAAATGACTCACTTAACAAATAAATTAAAATGTAAAATATGCACTAAGAAAAGCACGGATTTTAAAAGTAAAGAAAGGATAACAACCTCTAATAAAAGAAAACGGTGGATGCTCAAAAAACAATTGAAAATCAAAAAAGCATGTAACGTTGCATTATAAACATGTACCTTCAAATTATAATTTGCAAGAGGAGTTAATCAGTGAAAAATTCAAAAATATTTTATCAGTTTCATTCGTATTATGCACCGTTAACAGCAGTCTTAATTAGCATGTGAAGACGCTAAACAGTAAATAAAATTGAAATTAGGTTAGGGTTTCAAAATCATTTGAGATAGATGATTTATTTCTAGAGATTCGAAAATCAAAGCTTATACTCAGAGGATAGTAGAGAGATTATAACAGTATCATCAGGTATATTAACTGGTTTTGATAAGACAAGTGTAGGGGAACTTAGCATAAAAATCAAATATAAAGAAAAGGAGTTAGACTATACATTAAAGAAGCGACAGCTACTAGTGCAACGAAATTGGTATTTAAGTAATTTTCAACTTCTTTTATAGCATGCACCATATTGCAAACTGATGCAAAAACAACAGTTACTTATTCTGATGTCAAGAGGCAGACAAGGAATTACAGCTTGAATACTAGTTAGATTTACTACTGGAGTGATTTCTAGATAAATAGAATTAACAATATCATATGAGGGCAAATCAAAAACTTGCTAGATAGCGTGTAGCAAAAGTATTATCATCTATTGAGAAGTATTTTTTTTAAAACCTACGCATTTCGATTGGCTTTATACATAGTGATTATTGATTTGGAAACTGCAGTAAATTATGATGCTAAAATTTGCATGCACATGTTATTCCTCTCAAAGCAAAAATGAGTTTGATAAGATAAAGATAATAAAATTGATATTTCCTGTAAACTATGTTAAAATTAACATGAATTGATTATTAACGCAATAATTAACCTAAAAAATCTTTAGGAGCATATAAATCATGAATAAACGCACATTGGAGGTTCTTTCTGTAATATCAAACATTTCAAAGGATGGTGAGTCTGCAGTAATAGAAAGCTCTGATTTTTTTGATGCAATTCCAGATTTAAAAGCTAACGAACTTGATGAAATTATTAAAGAATTAGCTGTGACCGAGTGCATTACACTACGATATCACAAGGATGATGATTATTGTTTAACTACCCTCCCCAAAGGCAAGATCATTGCTGAGAACGATTTAAGAATAAAAAAGGGCTCAAAGAAAGAATTGCATTCATCTTATTTAAATGTTGATATTGATTATAAAAGAATAGGCAGGATATCATTTGGTGCAGGTTTTTTAGGAGCTTTTATTGCTGGAATCATCCTATTAGGTGTATATTTCATTCTAGAAATTGCAGTTTAGGAGTACTTAAATTATGGCCTTAAGTAAAAAAGAAAAAAATTTAATGAACGTAATATACGAAATTGCAAGTAAGAATACGGGTCAATGTCTTATTGCCCCACTCAAGATTTTATCAGCAATTCCATACAAAGTAAAATTTTCAGAATCGGACCTGCAACCTATTTTGGACGCATTGTCATATGATGGTTATTTTGAATATGAGCTCACCTCAAAAAAAGGCGAACCTGTATATCTCATAACACTAAAGGAAAAGGGAAACGCATACGAACGCGAAAAGAAACATAACAGGAAAAAGATTTATGCACGAATAATTATGACTATAATATGTGCACTTTTAAGTTGGGCTGTAAAAATGATAATTGACGCTATAATCAAATAATGAGTCAAAAGTTCTTACTCAAAAGCAAATATAACCCATGTGGGGATCAACCACAGGCCATCGCTAAACTCGTAGATGGAATTAATAGTGGTCACAGATTACAGGTTTTACTTGGCGTTACTGGTAGTGGTAAAACCTTCACAATGGCTAACATAATAAATAAATTGAACAGACCTGCTCTCATAATTGCACATAATAAAACACTTGCAGCACAGCTTTGTAATGAATTCAGAGAGCTATTCCCTGATAATAGGGTAGAGTATTTTGTGTCCTACTACGACTATTTTCAGCCTGAAGCATACATCCCAAGAAGTGACACGTATATAGAAAAAGAAATAGCAATTAATGATGAAATTGATAAATTGCGGCATAGTGCGACATCTTCATTAGGAGAACGTCAAGATGTCATAATAGTATCTTCGGTATCCTGTATATATGGTTTAGGGGCTCCTGTTGAGTACTTTAAAAGTGTTGTTTCTATCAGACCAAATGATATAATAGACAGGGATGAATTAATAGATAAGCTGGTTGAAATACATTATAAGAGAAATGATATTGATTTTGCACGATCAACATTTCGTGTGCGAGGTGATTCAGTTGAAATATTTCCAGCGAACAATACAACGACTGCGATACGCTGTGAGTTCTTTGGAAACGTAATAGAAAGAATAGTTGAGTATGATGTAGATTCAAGAAAACTCATAAGCGAGCTAGAGCATGTGGCAATTTTCCCTGCCTCTCATTATATTTTGGGTGATTTAAGAGATAAAGCCATAGAACAAATTAATAATGATCTAACAGAGAGGATAGAATATTTTAGATCTCACGGTAAGTTGATAGAGGCTCAAAGAATTAAAGAACGCGTAGGATATGACGTTGAAATGATTACTGAGATGGGATATGTTAATGGTGTTGAAAACTATTCACGATATTTTGACGGTCGTGCTCCAGGGACAGCACCATTTACACTGATGGATTATTTCCCTGACGATTATATCACATTCATAGATGAAAGTCATATTACATTACCTCAAATTAGAGGGATGTATAATGGCGACCGCGCGAGAAAAAGGAATTTAGTAGAATTTGGGTTTAGACTACCAGCCGCATTTGATAATAGACCATTAAATTTTGATGAGTTTAATAAACGTGTAAAGCAAGTGATATGTGTTTCTGCAACGCCAGCGGAGTATGAATTGCAGAATGCTCTGCAAGTAGTAGAGCAAGTTGTAAGGCCAACGGGCTTATTAGAACCACCCATTTCTATACGAAGTACTGATGGGCAAATAGATGATTTGATCTCAGAAATCAACCGAGCTACGGATTCTGGTGGACGTGTGTTAGTAACTACATTGACCAAACGCATGGCGGAGAGTTTAACAAGTTATCTGAAAGAACACAAAATTAAAGTAGAGTACATGCACAGTGATATTGATACTCTAGATAGAATAGAGATTATAAACAAATTAAGACTAGGGGATATAGATGTAATAGTTGGTATAAATCTATTAAGAGAGGGTTTAGATATTCCAGAAGTACTCTTAGTTGCAATTTTAGATGCAGATAAGGAGGGATTTCTTAGATCAAAATCATCATTAATACAAACAGTAGGTAGAGCCGCCAGAAATAAGGATGCACAAGTAATCTTCTATGCAGATAGCATAACAGGTAGCATGAGAGATGCCATCGAAGAAACTAACAGAAGACGCAATAAGCAAGTAGAATATAACAAGACAAATGGGATAACCCCGACAACAATAATAAAGCCTGTGAGAAACACATTAATAATATCAAAGAAACCAAAAACAGAGATGCAATTTGATACTAAACGAGGAATAACAGAAGAAATAGAGCGTTTAATGGAAAAAATGATGTTTGCAAGCAAAAATTATGATTTTGAAACAGCAATACTTTTACGTGATGAAATAAGGGAATTAAAAAGAAAAAGAGATAAAATCGCTGACGAGCAATAAAAGTTACATTTTATGCTATATAGGAATATTATTAATCAAGTCAAAACACGTAACGATTAGATTTAGCACGATTCAAAGAATTGCCGAGAAAATAATCAGCTATATTGGATAAAATTTTACACAAAATAGAAAATTTAAAAAAACTGATTTTGATTATTTGCACTTTATTATTATAAATGTTAATATTTATTAAACAGTTAACAGGGCGAGTTTTTTGATAGTTACTAAGCTATTGAATTAAATTGGATACACATATTTAGACTAGAGTTTTCTGAATATAACAGTATAATATTTATATAAAATGCTATTAATCACGTATTACAACTGTTTATTTTTAAGATTATATAAGTGAAATGTAACCTTGATTGAATATAATAGAAAAGCTTTCAAAGAGGAATAAAAATGACTGAGCGACAAATTGTAAATGACGAATCTGCTTTAACAAGGCATATTGCTGAAGTAAGAGTAGCACAGAAGGCCTATGCAACATTCACACAAGAAGAAGTTGATAAGATTTTTTTTGAAGCTGCCATGGCAGCTAATAAAGCACGCATACCACTCGCAAAAATGGCAGTTGAAGAAACTGGGATGGGGATTGTTGAAGACAAAGTAATAAAAAATCACTATGCATCTGAATATATATATAATGCTTATAAGGATGTTAAAACATGTGGAGTTATTGAATACGACCAAGGTTTTGGAATAAAAAAAATTGCTGAGCCTGTTGGCGTAATAGCTGCTGTTATTCCAACTACAAACCCAACATCAACTGCAATTTTCAAGGCGCTACTAGCCCTTAAGACAAGAAATGGTCTTATTTTCAGTCCTCACCCACGTGCAAAAAAATGTACAATAGAAGCAGCAAAGATTGTTTTGGATGCTGCTGTGCGTGCGGGGGCACCTCAAAACATAATAGGATGGATAGATCAACCAACGGTTCCATTATCGGCGCAAATAATGAAGGAAGCGGATTTAATTTTGGCAACAGGCGGGCCTGGGATGGTGAAATCAGCGTACAGCTCTGGAAAACCAGCAGTTGGTGTAGGTCCAGGAAACACGCCAGTCATTGTGGACGAAAGTGCCAATATAAAAAATGCGGCAAGCTCAATATTACATTCTAAGACATTTGATAATGGAATGATTTGTGCGTCCGAGCAGGAAATAATCATACTTAAAAACGTTTATGATGAGTTCAAGCGCGAGATGAAAAATTATGGAGCATATTTCTTAAACAAAAAAGAGATTGATAAAGTGAGGGAAGTCATACTCATAAACGGAGCATTAAATGCGCAAATTGTTGGGCAAAGTGCATACAAGATAGCAAAACTAGCAGGGATTAATGTGCCAGAGACTGCGAAAGTTTTAGTAGGTGAAGTTGAAAGTGTTGATTTGAATGAAGCGTTCGCTCATGAAAAGCTAAGCCCGATTTTGGGGATGTATAAAGCTAATAATTTTGATGACGCATTAGAAAAAGCTAAGCGTTTAGTAGAAGATGGGGGCTTAGGTCACACATCCGTATTATATATTAAGCAACCTGGCGAAGAAAAGAAAATTGAGTGTTGGATGAACCTGATGAAAACATGTAGATGTTTAATAAACACACCTGCCTCACACGGTGCGATAGGTGATTTATACAACTTTAAACTAGCGCCATCATTGACTCTAGGATGTGGATCATGGGGCGGAAACAGCGTGTCTGAAAACGTAGGCGTCAAACATTTGTTAAATTACAAGATGGTGGCGGAAAGGAGAGAAAATATGTTGTGGTTTAGAACTCCAGATAAAGTATATTTTAAGCCTGGATGTCTTAGCGTAGCGCTGAGTGAACTTAAAGTCCCTTTAAATAAAAGTAAAGCATTTATAGTAACAGATGCTTTTTTGTATGAAAACGGGTTTACAAAAACTACAACAGAAATACTAGACAATTTAGGAATCAAACACACAACGTATTTTAAAGTGCAACCCGATCCAACACTAGAATGCGCAAAAGATGGGGCAAAAGCAATGTTAGACTTTAAGCCAGATGTCATTATAGCGATTGGTGGTGGGTCGCCCATTGATGCCGCTAAAATAATGTGGGTTATGTATGAACATCCAGATGTAGTATTTGATGATTTAGCAATGCGATTTATTGATATACGAAAACGCATAAATCCGTTCCCAATAATGGGAGAAAAAGCCTATTTTATTGCAATCCCAACTACTGCTGGTACTGGATCCGAGGTGACTCCATTTGCTGTTATAACTGATGAAAAAACTGGCACAAAATATCCACTTGCTGATTATGAGCTACTGCCAGATATGGCAATAATTGATGCAAATTTAATGATGGATATTCCCAAAGGCCTTACTGCAGCATCTGGCATTGACGCTTTGACGCACGCTTTGGAAGCTATAGCATCGATACTGGCCACAGATTATACTAATGGTATAGCAAAAGAAGCGGTTAAATTAATTTTTGAATTTTTACCACTTGCATACATAGAGGGTTCTTCTAATCCCGTTGCAAGAGAGCGCACTGCAAATGCCTCTTGTATGGCTGGCATAGCTTTTGCCAATGCTTTTTTAGGTATTTGTCATTCAATGGCACACAAATTAGGATCGTATCATCACCTGCCACACGGTGTAGCAAATGCATTGTTAATAAACGAGGTTATAAGATTCAATGCTACAGACTGCCCTCCGAAGATGGGAACATTCTCGCAATACCCATATCCTGATGCTGCGAGACGTTATGCGGATCTGTCTGATTATTTAAAATTAGGTGGTGACACTGAAAAAGAAAAAATTGATCGTCTTATAAATAAGATTGATGAGTTAAAAGGAATATTGAACCTGCCAAAAACAATAAAAGAAGCGGGGGTTAATGAGGACACATTCATGGCAACAATAGATGAGATGACAGAAGCCGCATTTGATGATCAATGCACAGGTGCAAATCCGAGATATCCGTTATTGTCAGAGATGAAGGCGATGTATAAAAATGCTTACTATGGGAAAAGTACAAAATAGTAACAAGGAGAGATGAATATGGAATGGAATGTTGATCAAGTATTGGCAAAACGTCATAATAAACTCATTTATAAATCAGGTAATTTTAGGGTTAAGCTTTTCGGAAATGAATTTTCTAAGGCCGATATACTAAATGAAGCATTAAATCATGCACGAGTAGAAACGACTGATTTAAATGTTCCAAAAATTGAAGAAGTTACTAAGATTAAGGATCAATGGGCGATAATATGTGAGTATATACCAGGTGTCACATTAGATAATCTAATGTCAGATGACTCTGAAGAATTTGATAAATATTTAGACATATTTATAAACATTCAATTAAAGATGCATAGTAAAACAGTCCCATTGTTAAATAATATAAAAGACAAGATGAACAGGAAAATTAGTGCATCTGGGTTGCCTGCTACGACACGTTATGAATTACATACAAGACTTGATAGCATGCCTAAGCACAATAAATTATGCCATGGTGATTTTAATCCATCGAACATAATAGTGGGTGAGGATGGTAAGTATTATATAATAGATTGGGCGCATGCGACAGTTGGGAATGCGAGTGCTGATGTAGCAAGAACATATTTACTTTTTTCTCTAGAAAACAGGAAGAGTGTAGCGGATAAGTATTTATCGAGGTTTTGTATAAAAAGTGACACTGCAAAACAATACGTGCAAAAGTGGATGCCAATAGTTGCAGCTAGTCAATTAGTAAAAGGAAAGATAGAGGAAAAAGCATTTCTTTCTAATTGGGTACAAATAATGGACGAATAGAGAAAATTTATTCTAAATATAGGTTATGATACGTGGACATATTAAAATCATAGAGGGTTACTAGTCTTATCATCACCTGTGTTAACTGCTGTTTTATTATTGCGAGCAAACAATTTTCGAAAAGCGCCTATTATTGTAAAGAGAATTACGATAATGATATTAAAAAATAAAGAGAATAACATCATTGTCATTATGTATGAGCACCCGGTATAAAATGAGTTTAGATACGACTGCCAACTCGCATTATTAAAAAACACCAGTAAAAAAAGGTTAATTAAAAAGAGTATAAAGATAGTAACCACTATTCCTGTAAGGCTACCTTTTATATCTGAAGGACTGAGTCTCATGTGCATGGCTACACAACAGGCCACGTATGAAAACACCCACCAACTAATCTGACGAATGGAAGATGGATTAAAGAACGCACTTAGCATATGAGCTGTACAAGAAAAGACGGACACTATTCTGTTAAGCGTCGTACCACTACTAACAAAATTATCACTCATAGCTATAGAAACATTATAGGCAGTAACAGGTGTTATTAAATTAAGCAATAGAATCATTGACAAGGCACCAATAATAATAGGAGCAACACCTATAAAAAAACAACCTGCTTTTTGATACAGGCTTTTTTTATTATAAAAATGAGTGACATATCCTAATGAAGCGTTTTCGATGTCTGGTTTAAATAATTTGATTTCGCCTATTTTATGTTTAAAAATTATGCACATTATAACATGTGACAATTCATGTACAGGCACGCCAATTAACCCCGTCGCAAAAATCATTGGTTTTGCAAGACCCCCAGCTAAACGGATGGTGATTTTCATTAAAACATTAATTAATAGCCCAATAGTTATAATGGGAATTAGAATGTATAAAAACTGAAAAATCGCTTCTATGATAGAATTCATTAGTCTCCAAAAATAATTACAAAACTGATGTAAAAAAAAATGAATGTTTTTAGATTATTTAACTATAATTTTAGCATTTCAACTTTGAAAAATCAAACAAAATGTATTATTTTTTACTAAAAAAGATTACTTGCTATTTTTTAAAAAGCACTGTATAATATTATTTATAATGATTAAGGTGTAAACTGAATCATGAAAATAACAACTTAATGGAGAAGTATCGAAGTGGTTGTAACGAGCCGCACTCGAAATGCGGTTGTCTGAAAGGGCACGTGGGTTCGAATCCCACTTTCTCCGCCATATTACTCAACAGTTGTTGATACAATCAATTCGTCGTGTTCATGGCGGATTTTTTGTTTGTAAATGCAGTAACAGCGGTCTTTTTCGAATTTGGCTTCGTGAAAACCTGCACCCCTGATTTGGCGGATTTTGCTCCGAAAGCTAAACTCGAAGATGGCTCAAAATGAATTTGCACCTTTTTGCACCCTTTTGGGTTTCGGAAAAAAGTGCGTATGATAGTATGAAATTCCCAGCAAGGACAAGACATTAAAAAGCCCGCAAACCGTAGCCTGCGAGGCTTAATCCGTATTCATTTCTTATCCTTCGATTTCTGTGCCATCTTTGAATCTGAACATCAATCTGCCGTCGCCGCCCACCATCACGGTATCAACCATGGTGTACCAGAATTGCTCGTCGAACTCGTCCAGCGGGGCTTTTCGCTTGACGACTTCTTTCAGGAACAATTCCGCCGCCCGTCTTCGCGCCTTGCGGTCGGCGATGGTTTCAAGCAATTCCGCATGACGTGAATTCGCTTTGTCGTAGCGGTCTGCCAAGGTCTCGTAGCAGGCTTTGTGCTCGGTCTGGTCTTGTTTGCGGTGGGCGTTGTCGTCCACGCATTTCTCGATTAGCTCCGCCGTTATCGACATCTCGCCTTGCAGTTCGGCGGCTTCTTTCTCAAGGTCTGCGGTGGCGAAGATGGCATCCTCTATCTCGTCAAAGTCGGATTTCACCCGCTTGCAACTCCCCAGTAAGATGTTCGCTACCGTCACGAACCGCCGCTTGGTGATGTGGTTCTCGGTTTTTCTTGACATTTGAAATAGCGTGTGTTATGCTGTTTGGTGGGTATTCGTTGTCGTTACACCAGTTCTCCATGCAGCGAGAAACCATTTCGGGGCAACAAAAAAGCCCCTGTGGTTTCCCACAAGGGCGGCAGGTCTTGTCCTTGTGAATGTCCACAAGAACTATCCAAATCTTGATAAGGTCGGTGTCAATCCGAGTTAAGGTTGATAGGGTTAAAAGTTTTCTACGGAGGAAAATCAGATGGCAATGGGTGGAGTTCCGCGCCTTTGTGGAGGGACGTTTTTCACACAGCTTTTGCTGTCAAAAAAGCCGACCGTATCGCAAAGGCAGCGTGCACAGGACAAAACGACGATAGCAAAGGTCATTGCCGCAGACGAAGGCTTGACCTTTGAACAAGGCAAGTCTTTCGAGGCATACAGCGTTCTTGTCTATAACCAGGATTTCATCGACCGCACCCTGCAGAGCTATCGCAATTTGCCTGGCGTCTACACCATCGGCGAGGAGAACGTCGAAATTCAGAACCGGATAGAAAAGGCCACACAGGAAAAGGATGAGATTGATGCGCGGTTAAAGACCGATACTGATGAGAGGGAGCGCAAGGAGACCGCGAAAGACACCTTGCTCACATCATTCCAAAGCGCTTGTTGGGATAGGACAAAGACTGAACGCGATGAGTTCGCCGAGACACAAGTGGGCAAGAAACAAAAGGCGACCTTTGCTGACGAGATTTTGCGAACAGCCACGCCTACCCAGCACGACCTTGCCGCTTTGCGCTCGCTATATGAAACCGCCTACGACCCGGACGCGAGGGCTTATGGCGGCTTCACGCTTTTGGGTGGAGTTACACGTCTGAAGAATTCCAACGGCAACGCACTGATGAGTAAGGTGATTTCGAACAGCGGCGATTCCCGTTTGCCGAGTTTATGAAAGTCGTCGGAGCGACTAACTGGGTGCGCCAAGGACACGAACATTTCAAGGAAGCGGCCGACGGCAAATGCCCTTATTGCCAGCAGATTTTGCCTGATAATTTCGAGAGCGATTTCGCATCATGTTTCGATGAGCAGTACCAGCGAGACATCGATGCATTGGTACAGTTCAAAGAAGACTACGCCTGCGACATGCTTGGCTTTGTTGAAGTGCTGAAAGGCAATCTGGAAGGCGAGGTCTACCCCAAACTTGATTTGACCGAGTACCGTGATAAGCTTGCCTTGCTGGAACAGGCGGTTAATATCAATTTCCAGCGAATTGCCGAGAAAATCAAGGAGCCATCTTCCATCATCCAAATGGAAGATGTGAAGGCTCTGCGGACAGAGCTTAACGACATCATGGTGGCGTTCAACAAACTGATTGACCAAAACAATGAAGTGGTGAGCGCCAAGACCGCCAAGGAAGCCGAGTGTAAGCGGATGGTCTGGGAACTACTGGCGTTCATGCTGAAGGATGAGGTCGCCCTCTATCATAACAGCCTTAAAGCGCTGGAGGGTGAAATCAGCGCACTTATCTCAAAGTTAAACGCTGACCGACATGGCGCCCGCACTCTGCAAACAGAAATCACTGACTTGAACGGTCGTATTGTCAGCACTTTGCCGACCATCTCAGATATCAATAACCGTCTCCGCGATTCGGGATTCCAAGGCTTTTATCTGCAGGAGAACGCCGCGCAGCCAGGCACGTACACAATCATCCGCGAAAACGGCGAACCCGCTGACAACTTAAGCGAGGGCGAGAGGAACTTTATCGCGTTCCTCTACTTCTACCATAACGTGCGCGGCGGGTAGGACAGCAACGACCTCGGCAAGCCGAAAATCGTGGTGATTGACGACCCGGTTTCCAGTATGGACAGCAGCGTCCTCTTCATTGTCAGCACCCTCGTGCGCGAGATGATCGAGGTATGCCATAACAATGTGCGGCTTCCCGAATACAGGCAGGTGCAAGGCGAATACATTAAGCAGCTTTTCATTCTGACGCACAACGCCTACTTCCATAAGGTCATCACCTACAACAAAGTGCCGTTCTACGACTGTGTCTCATTTTTCGTGGTCAAAAAGGCGGCGAACATCTCCAGCCTCAGCCTTTGTGAGAAGAAGTACCAGTTTGAACGGGACACCGAGATGGAGAACCAAAACCCGGTGAAGAACTCATATGCTGCCTTGTGGGACGAGTACAAAGAAGTGGATACGGCTATCCCGCTGCTGAATGTCATCTTCCGCATATTAGATTACTACTTTCTTCAGATATGCGGGCATGACGGCGACAGCATCCACAAACTGGTATTGACCGACCACAGGGATAGGTTTGTCGACATCATGACTAATGGAGCGGAGGATTTGACGAAATTCCATTTAGCCTACGCCATGCTGTCATACCTCGGCTCACACGCCGCAGGCATGGGCGACGGACTTCACTACATAGACGACTGCACGGATATGGAGCAGTATAAAGCGGTGTTCCGGCTCATCTTCACGGCATTAGACCAAGAGCAGCACTACAAGATGATGATGGGCGAAGCCCAAACGAGGGAGGCATCGGAGCATGAATAATCCTTTTAGAAGGGGTGAATTATATGTCAACGCTTAACCAGCTTCTCATCACGGAAGCTTCCGAATACGAATTCAAGTCCGCCCTGAGACACGGCGCCCCGAGATTTGGTTCAAAACAAGTCAGGAGAAATGATGTATGAGCAATAATCACGCAACCATTGAAGAGTTGCTGGTCGCTACGGAAGGCGAGCATATACAGTTTAAGGAAGCGAAAAACCGCTTTGACTCCGGCGGAGCGGCGAGGATTTGCTGTGCGCTCGCCAATCGAGGTGGCGGCAAACTGGTGATGGGCATAAGCGACAAACGCCCCCGCAAAGTGGTGGGTAGCACTGCTTTCGATCAGCCAGAGCGCACACGCAAGGGGCTGATAGACAAGCTCCACGTCATGGTGGACTTTGAGATTCTTGAGAGCGAAAGCAAGCGCGTACTTGTGTTCAACGTAGCAAGCCGCCCCGTGGGCTTGCCCGTGCAAGTCGACGGCATTGCTTGGTGGTATGAGGCGGACAGCCTTATCCCAATGCCAGAGGATGTTCGGCGAGGCATATACGCCGAGAACGGCTTTGACTTCTCGGGCGAGGTTTGCCGTGGCGCAACGCTCACCGACCTTGACGAGAAGGCCATTTCCGCATTCCGCAAGACGTGGGCGACGTACAGCGGTAACAAGCGCATAGCAACCTTATCCGCGGAGCAGCTTCTCCGCGACTGCGACGCCATAACGGATACCGGCGTCACATACGCAGCCCTTATATTGTTCGGAACGAGAAAAGCTGTGCGAAAATACCTCCCGCGCTCCGAGGTAATCTTTGAGTACCGCTCATCAGAGGCGTCGGGTCCGGCGGCGCAGCGCGAGGAGTTCACCGAGGGCTTCTTCAACTACAACGACCGCATTTGGGAACTCGTCAACCTCCGCAATGACAAGCAGCACTACCAAGACGGCATGTTCGTCTTTCCGATTGACACGTTCAACGAGCGCGTCGTCAGGGAGGCGTTGCTTAACGCGATTTCACATCGCGATTATCAACTCGCGGGAAGCGTGTTTGTGCGCCAATACCGCGACAAGCTCGTGATAGAAAGCCCCGGCGGTTTCCCCTATGGAATAACGGTCGACAACATCCTCGACAGGCAGTCGCCCCGCAACCTGCTCATCGCTAAGATTTTTCAGCTTTGCGGGCTTGTGGAACGCTCGGGGCAAGGCATGAATCTGATATACGAGCTTGCCGTCCGCGAAGCGAAGGCTCTGCCTGACTTCAAGGGTACGGACGCTTATTTCGTGAAGCTGACAATAAGCGGGCAGGTCGCGGCAAAACGCATACTCACGATGTTTCATAAAATCGGAGAGGAGCGTTTGGAGAAGCTCACCACCGAGGACTATATATTGATTTCAAAGTTCTACAACAAAGACGAGATTGTCGATATCTCGCCTGAAAAATTCGCACATCTCGCGGAGCTTGGAATCGTTGAAGGTACGAAGTTATCGGAGGTCTATCGGAGGTCTATCGGTGGTCAATCGGTGGCGACAACCGATAGAAAAATCGCAGTCAAAAACTTCATTCAAGAACACGGAGAGGTGAAAACGGCGGACTTGGTCAAGGCTTTTGGACTGAGCGACGGGTATATGCGAGCATTGCTTCGTGAGATGGCCACCGACGGAACGATTGAGAAAGTCGGCGACAGGCGGTATACGAGTTATAAGCCCGGGGGTAGGGAATGAGCCTAATTGACTATATCGGTCGGCAATTCCACAATCCGACAGGCGCCTTCGGCAGATTGGCGACATGGATAATGAATGTCCAGAATCGGGCACTCTACGATGCTACCAAAGCGGTGCTTGCACCAATGCCCGCAGATAAAGTCCTCGATGTCGGCTTCGGGAATGGCTGGCTTTTAGAGCATATAGCAAAGCGGTACGGGGCGAGCTTTGCGGTATCGACACTTCCCGGACAGCCTCGCTTTGGCAACCAAGCGCAATCGTCGATCTATTCAGAGCGGGCGCATGGAGCTATCCTTGGCGGATGCGCTGTGCACGGGATTCGAGAATGGGCTTTTTGACAAAGTCTATACAGTCAACACTCTATATTTCTGGGATGATTTGGACAAAGGGCTTGCCGAGATGCACCGCATCCTCAAGCTGGGCGGCATGTTCGTAAATACGCTCTACACAAAGGACACGCTCGACAGACTGCCAATGACACGGCAGGGATATAAGAAATATAGTCTCATGCAGTTAACCGACGCTAGCAAACGATGTGGCTTTTCCGTCAAGTCACAGACGGGAGCAGACGGCAAGGCATACTGCATGGTTTTCATGAAGGGAGATTGATTTTATTATGCCAAGACCAACAACAAAAAACGAACTGCTGACCGCTGCGAACACAGGCTTTGATAAGCTGTTCGCGCTGATCAACGCAATGCCGGAAAGTGACCAAACCACGCCGTTTTGCTTTGATGCGGAAGCGGCGGGCAAAGAGGCTCACTGGAGCCGCGACCAGAATATCCGTGACGTGCTTGTTCATCTTTACGAATGGCATCAGCTTTTGCTGAACTGGGTGAACGCCAACCAAAGCGGCGAAAGCAAGCCCTTCCTGCCGGATCCGTACACATGGAAAACTTACGGCGATATGAACGTGGGCTTTTGGGAGCAACATCAATCCACCGACTACGAACAATCCCGTGAAATGTTGAAACAAAGCCATGCTAAGGTCATCGCTCTGATTGAACAGTTCAGTAATGAGGAATTATTCGAGAAAAAGCACTTCGCATGGACTGGCGCGACAAACCTTGGCAGCTACTGTGCTTCGGCTACATCGAGCCACTACAACTGGGCGATGAAGAAGATTAAAGCGCAGATTAAGGCGTTGAAGGTGCAGGACAGAGCAACGACCAATGCCGAAAAGAAACAAGGAGGGAATTCATAATGGTAACACCATATCTGACGTTTAATGGCAAGTGTAGAGTGGTGCTTGACTTCTATCGCACTGTGTTTAACTGCGACGAACCAAAAGTTATGCATTACGGCAACTACATCCCGGAGGGTTCGCAAACGCCGCCGCAGGGTTTGAGTGATTGGATTATGCACGGAGAAATGGTCATCTGCGGCACGAATGTGTGGTTCGCGGACGAAACTCCTCCGCATGCTATCGGCGGCAACATTAAGCTATCCGTAACTGTTCCGACAGGGAACGAAGGAGAAGCAGCATTCAAAGCGTTGTGCAAGGATGGCGAGGTGACATTGCCGCCAACGGATACGTTTTACAGCGTATTCCACGCCGCCGTTACAGACAGGTTCGGTGTAAATTGGAACGTAGTCGCAGAGGAAGCGCCGCAAGGAGAAACACTCGCGCCTGGAAACGATAAATATTGAGGGATTCATTATGGCATGTACCTGTGAAAAATGCGGGGCGGTTTTTATCGGAGATGAAACTTGTGATGACAGATTCAATATGCTTCAAGCAAAAGAACTGGAAGTGCCTGAATATTTTGTTGTCCATCATCTCAGCGTTCCTTGTTTTATGCTGCAACATAACAGATATTCAAGGACGGGCTGGATAGACGCTTACCATTTGCTCGCGCAATTCATACAGGATGGATTGAAACTGGAAGCTGCAAGACAGATGCTGCAAAACAGCTTTAATTCAAAGCGGGACTCGAGTATCACAAAGGGCGAGAAATTGTTGGGAGTAGAAGATGTGAAATGGCGAGTCACAATAGCCGATGTCAAACATAATACAGCACAAGAATATTGTGACAGTATCACAACGTGGGCAAAGGCCATTATCGAAGATGCGGCGGCACTCGAAGGTACGGGCTATTTCAGTGAAGCAGAACTCCGCGAAACCCGCCGCGCGATACTATCCCTGCAAAGCAAGTCGGAGAAAGCGTCAAGTAAGTTGAATGCTGACACATGGCAATATCGGATGATGACCGACAACGTGAAGGCTTGCGGCATCGCGCTTGCCCTGATAGACGGAACGTCTGCTGTGGCGATTGAACATACGACACTCAATGAAGCGTTTGCCGTGCTTTCTGACGCTCTGCGCCGCGCCGAAGCGGTTATTGGAAAGTTTGCGGAGGGAACTTCGCAGCACACATTACAGCGCAACAGGATCGCCGCGTTGAAGGTCGCGTTGACACTAATTAAGAAGGAAATGGCTGGCTTATGAACAAAAAACTACGAAAAACATACGGAAAAGCTGACGCTCCCTCAACCGTCGCACTTATGCGCTTGATTGAAACTCAGAGCAAGACGACCATCGCAAATTGGACGCTTGATTACGCTGAGCGGACAATGTTGCCGCTTTTCTTGAGTCATTGCCTGGACGACAATCGTCCGGCTCATGCCATTGCCGCCGCTCGCGAGTGGCTTGACGGCAAGATAAAGCTGCCGTATGTGAAGAATATAATTCTGAACGAATGTCATGCGGCAGCCCGCGAACTGAACGATAACCCTGTTGCGCAGGCCGCCGCAAGAGCCATCGGGCAGTCAGCAGGGAGCATACACGCCGCGCCGCATTCACTCGGGTTGCTTTTTTATGCCGCTGCGGCAGTCGGTTACGACCGCTTGGGATTTGAGGCAAACAAAGAAGAGTACGAGGTCATAGCCGAAGATGTCTGCGCAGACTACACCGCCGCACTTCGGGCTGTTGCTGTGGAGAGCGAGCCAAACCCAGCAGTCTGCAAATGGCACTGCTGAGAAAGAATGAGGTGGGACGATGAGAGAAGCACCAACATTACCCAACATCGCCGCTGAAATGGACATGGATAGTGCGCTACGCTTAAGGCTCGCGTTTGAACAGAATATATCGCTTAACGATATGGCAATCGAAGAGCATTTGGAATCCTCCGAATTGGTGAAAAAACTCACTGCAGATTATATGGAACATCCTTTATTCGCCGTGTTTCGGATTGTGGGTATCAGTGAAATCCCCTATGTGGAGCGGTTGCCGTATACGCAGCGGTTGATTGAGTATATAAACAAGAGCATTGCCACCAATGAGGGCTTTGCACCGCTTGGTGGCGTGAAGGAACTTGTGTCCTGCTACAACGCCGTGTTATATCGGTATTGGCAAAACTGTTTTGGCGCTTATTGATTATGCGGAGCGCTTGAATGATTCCAAGGTAAACGCACTAATTAAGCAAGGTGCTGACTATATGCTTCGCCATAATATGTACTTGCGGTTATCCTCCGATACGCCGATTTGTCGGCATATCACCGATATTATGATGCCTCAAAGCTACGCGCTTTCACTTACTGACATTGTTTACATTATCGGCAAAACGGGGCTCAAGGAAGAGTTCGGTGCCGCGAGTGTCACGCGGCTATTGAAAGAAAAACAGGTTGCGCCAAACGAGTGGAAGATTGATTATCAGTACAAATACAAAGGCTATGTCCCGTTTGAGGGCAGACGTAAAGCGTCGGAGTGGATTTCGTCGCTATTTCCCATCTGGTTGGGACAGCACAAGAGCAACAAGTGTGATACCAAATGATAAAATGCACCCTTGAGCAAACAATCATACGCAACTTGAAAGTGCGTCTGATTGTATCAAAATCAGTTGTTCAAGGCATATAGGATACAAAGGAAACATGTTAAGCCGTGTTTTTGTTTGTAGGGAAGCCGTTTATTTACGGCTTTTTTGTTTTTTACCTATACCGTTCGCCACTTTTATCCCATTTGCTTACTTTTTTAAGAAGCATCTCTCCAAGTTTTTTCTGCGTGGTTAGAAAGTATCCCATTGATTGCTTTTTATTTTGTATTGTTTTGAAAACCTGCGTAAAATTAGAAAAATAGATCCGCTCTATCAGCTAGACTTATGTTTTGTATCGCGTGCGCCACGCGTCGTTTTTTACCATTCTCTATCCCACTTTTTAAATTTTTTGTGTTTTATTGAAAAACGCCACTTAGACGTGTGCTGCTTTACTTTTCTATTTAAGTCCCTTAAATATTCCGCCTGTTAAATTCAGTGAGAACGCGGGAGAAATCGAGCAAAAATCTGTCCCGCTCTGTCCACTTGCTTTTTAAGGATACTACCCTTGAAATGTAAATTTTTGCATTTACATAGCTCCGATTGCTTTCGCTATAATTTTGTGTTAAACTTATGCTAACACTAAGGAGATATTATGTATGAAGGCTTTCAACTACGCTAAATATAGAAACCTTGCTCCTGATTCGGAAGCGTGAAATGAAAGGGTTGGTAAGTGATTTTGACCGTGGAATGAAGGAGCTTGACATTCAGAAATAAAACGGGAGTGATAACGAGAGTTAGCCTACTCTCACAAAATCCATAAATTACGTGGTGGAAATACTATTATAATTAACTTTCTGAAAATCACGCATGTATTGGAGCATAACAATAACAATAGATATTGACTTACTGTAATTTTAGGGTTATAATTGTTGAAACGATAGGTTATAAGGATTAATAAAAATTCTTCGAAATATAAGTGTATTAAGTTCACATAACATCTAAGCAGTGATTTTCATGTTAACTTTAAAACTTAGTTTGAAATAACAGTATTTTTAAGTCAATATATTAGCATGATGCAATTTGCATTAACTTGAACGTTCTTGCAAAAGAATACTTCATATAAGTACTGAGCTCATGTGTTATTATATTGAGGCTGATAATATATAATCTCGTAAAAAAGTGCTATTACTTTTGTAAATGTTGTCCATTCAAACAGTGTCTCACGTGGCTTTTGAGGAGTTATAAATGACAATCATACTAAAATGACTATTTGAATTCACATAGTGGAGAAAAGGATATTGCTATATGGTTTGATATTTTTATTCCTTAATATTGTCTAGCTCTAATTAGTTGTACCAGCGAGTTTGTGTAAATTTTGTTATCTATTGCAAGATTTAGTGGTTAAACATTTTGATTATGCGTCAACTGAATTAAAGCCAGAATGATATTATATGTTTGAAATAAAGCCAATTCTGCGATACCTATGAAATAAAAAGTTCATGATTGGAGTAGCGAGATGGACTAAAATCATCAAGCTATATAAACTAAAGTTAAAGTTTTATGAATTAACGGAGAGCACTTGTTATAGACAGGCTTCTTCGTTTAAATCAAAGAGCTTAGAAAATGAGAATGGGAAATACACACTGAAAAAATAACGTTATAGCTATCTAATACGAATACTGTTAAGAATCTTGTAGTTCAGATTGGCTAAAGGAGCTGATCTTGCGCTACAAAGCATCTAATTATGGAGACAATATGAAAAAAAAATATTTAATCATACCAATTATCATTATTATTTTTATAGTACTCTTAATCATGTTAAACGCATGTGAAAAGGAAAAAAATAAAATAATCTCTGTTACACTTAATGATGGTACACAAATAGAATATTATGTAGGTGATGAATTTGATTTTAGTCAAGTAATAGTCGAAATTAAATTTATTATAGACAAACAAGAGACAACTTTTTTTATGTATAATCTAGACACCGATGCGAAGAAAGATGGATTAATTTTGACAATGAGTGGTTTTGACAGCTCTGAAGTTAGTGATAGTTTACAAATCATTATTAAGATAGAAGGTGGGGACAACTTTATAGGTACTGCTGAACTAGCATATAATGTAATTATAAAACCTGTAGTGGTGTCTCGTCAGTTTGTTTTTGAAAATGATATAGATAAAAAAGAATATCAAATTAATGAAAGCTTTAATTATAATGAAGTAAAATTACTGAAAACGTACAGTGATGGCACCGAGACATTTGTCAACATAGATTCTTCACATGTAACTGGATTTGATACTTCTAAAATGTCAGGTCTTAAATATTTGCAAATTTCATGCGAAAATGAGACATTAAAAATTCCTTATTCAGTTTCGCCAGGTGTCGGTTATAAGCTATATGAGGATTCTAAAAGTGGTGCAGGTGTAAGTTTTTATTATCCAAATACTTTTGAAGCGTCAATATATGAAGCTGATAATGCGGCTACGGATGATTTCCCGTTTGACCAGTATTGCTTTGTCACTCAATCGGAAGATGTCTTTGCACACTTTACTTATTTTGTTGATGAAGTGAGTTATGCTGACTTTAATGAATACTTTTTTATTCAGTATGTTAATTCTCTAAACTCTAGTAGTGATATTGAGATAACTTCGTTTGAAAAGAAAAAAATCAATGGGTTTGACGGTGCAATAGTCTATTATGAGCTCTCTGAAACAGTGGGATCTGGAAATTTTGTTTGGGTTTTTCATGAATCAAGCGCAATAATTTTTTCGTTTGCATTCCCAGTGGGTAATGATTGGGTGAGCATATACAATGCTATAATGAATACGATTGCATTTGTTTAAATGTCATACATAGACATAGAACAAATACCTAATTTTACTTTAAATGTTCTCAAAACAAAATTTAGCGAGATATATTATCATGTATTTAACAGACATGGTAAATATTGATTTTACTTGCGTTTACAGGTGAAACCTGATATAATTTCAATATGATCGATAATAGTGGTTTTGTTTTAGAAAAAAGAAAATTGACGCGCAAGGCAAAAACCATTATTTTATTTATTAGCTTTTTAGTATTTTTAGCCATTGTTACAATTGTAGCAGTAGTTCTAATAAAAAACATAGATAAAAACGAAGACTTTAATTTTGATTTGCCAAAAACATTTTATTATGGGGCAACAATCAACGTTCCATTAAAAGTAGACTCAACCTGGGTTCAAGGTCTTAAATTTAACGATTTTGACGTTGTTCAAAAAGGTAGCCTTGTTGTTATGAACAGTGATTATATTCTAGATCCTCAAGAAGAGGGACAAACAGAGTTAAAAATATTGTACGATAACAAGGTTATCGCAGTTTATATAATAGATATATTCAGTAATCCTAAGTATATAAGTAGTGCTGATGATTTTAAAAGTATTGAAAAATATGATCTGTGCATCCAAACACAAGATTTCATCGTAAAATCAAACACGATGATTGATGATTTTAGTGGTAAGTACTACGGAAATTATTTTGCAATAAGTGGTTTAGATGTTTCAAATAATAGTGGTTTGTTTAATAATCTATTAAATGCGCGAATTTCTGGTGTTAAATTAGATAAAGTGCAAGGCAAAGTAACGGATATTACTAGAATTTTCTTTGGGGCGCTAGTTAATAATGCATATGCATCGCACTTCTATGGGATTGAGGCGAGTGGCAGTATAAGTTTCGAATTGCCTGATACAGCTATTTTTAATATAGGTTCTTTATTTGGCACACTTGAGTATGATGACAGAACGACTGAGTATTTGAATGCTACAGATCCTTACGCCGCATCTGATTGTTTATCTCAAATTAATATTAATATTAAGACGAATGGCAAAATACTTACAGGTGGAATTGTAGGTAGTTTAGTTAATTTATCAATAAAGAATTGTACCTATTCTGGGATCATTACTATTGCAAATTATGATGATGACGCGTTGGAAATGACGATTGGCGGGATAGTAGGCTATGTCAATAACAGAGTTCCAATTGCTGGGTTGTTGACAAATGAATTTATAAATGGCGACACATTAATAAATGATGGCAGTATAATCATTAAAGATATTTTAAACAAGACAACTAACAAAATTGGTGGTATTTTTGGTGAAGTATTAAATACATCAATTACAAATTGTGAGGCGCGGGGATTGATAGAAATCATAAGTGGGAGTGGGCATTTATATGCAGGTGGTATAATTGGTTATGCAACCAAATCAGACAGTGTATCAACATTGAATATGTATATTGAAAAATCGATTGTTGAGGGTGTTATGGATATTTTTGCTAAAGGCACTGTCCATTGTGGGGGAATAGCAGGTTTTGCTTCAAATATGACCATTAATGAGGACAACAATAATAGCGGATACCGAATAATTATTAATAAGGCGAATAGTATTAATGATGATATGATATTTGAGGATCCAGTTATGCCCTATATTTTTTAATGTATTTATGCAGGTAGAATAGATTAAAAAAAAACTAACTTATTTTTGCACGTGAAAGCGACAATCAGAACGAGAGAAAAGATGGCATAAAAATCACAGAAGTGTCGAACACTTATAAATTTGAAAACACGAGAAGGTGTCATAAGTCAATCTTTTGCATTGATTAAAAATGGTTATATATTCCAATAAAAGTTGTGTACTGGTTGTGCTAATTTTTATATCACACGAGGGAGCTTAAAAATTTTGGCTAAAGCCACTTTTATCTTTTATTTGTATTTGATTATTGTCATCCTTTTTTTCTAATTCCGCAAAAACTCTGTGCATAAAACAGGATTAACATAAGCCTAATACTAGAGGGCATCAAAAAAACGCAACAAATAAAAGATTCATTGATGTTATATCATGCAATAATTATAAAAATGTAAGCATTATTACATGTAATATTTGATTCACAATCAAGTAGTTTTTACCACGTATAAAGATAGTTAGTTATCAAAACGGCATTATTAATTTGACAACAGGCTATCTTTATTGTATTATATTAAATTAATATAGAGGTTGAAAAATATCATTTTTCATAGAGCTATTTATATAAAAATCAATAATTTATTGTCAAAAGCATCAGATAAGTCTCGTGTAGCTAATGACAAATTAATTTGCTAGTGATTAACATATTGTATAATATGAGATATGATCTATGGTTTTTATAAACAATCTGTTAAGGAGTTAAATGTCCATGTTTTTAATATCTGCAATGTCGTTTGGTGATAGTGTAGTAACAGCATTGTTTTTGTTTGGCACTGTCGTTCTTGTGCTTGCGTTTCTTGGGATGTTTTTCAAATTATTATCAATAGTTTTTGCTAAAGAAGCCGAAATAAGAGGCGCATGCAATAAATTTACAGCCAAAATAAAAACGAAACTCAGCAACAAAAAAACGAAAACAAAGGTAAATGATGATCTTCAAACAAAAGACGAAAAAGTTAATAGTTAAGTTCAAAGATTTTTCAATGAAAACCTGTACTATTAATTTTAATAAATGGAGGGACTTATGCAAATAAAAGAGACAATTATACAACTATGGTCAGAATCTGGATTTGCAACGTTAAGCATACAGCAAGCAATTATGATGGGGATTGCTTTTATTTTAATATTCTTAGCAATAGCTAAAAAGTTTGAACCTATGCTTTTATTGCCAATCGCATTTGGTATGCTCCTTGCAAACTTTCCCAACACAGGCATTTACGATGCTACTACTACTAATAAGGGTCTATTATATTATTTACACTTAGGGGTTGAATATGGAATTTATCCATCGATAATATTTTTAGGAATTGGAGCAATGACTGATTTTGGTCCACTTTTAGCTAGACCATCCTCATTGTTATTAGGTGCTGGGGCTCAGCTTGGAATAGCTATTGCCTTTGTTATTGCCACGCAAATAGGTTTTGATGATCAAGCGGCAGCATCGATTGCTATTATAGGGGGAGCAGATGGCCCAACCGCTATTTTCTTAACAACAAAATTAAAGCCAGAATTATTGCCAGCAATTGCAATCGCAGCCTATTCTTACATGGCGTTAATTCCAATGATACAGCCCCCTATCATGAGGCTCCTCACTACAAAGAAAGAACGTCAAACAATAATGCAGACCCCACGCAAGGTTAGTAAAATAGAAAAAATTTGTTTTCCTATCATTGTAACTGTAATTTGTGTTCTGCTTTTGCCATCAGTAGCACCTCTTATTGGGATGTTAATGTTGGGGAATTTATTTAAAGAGTCCTGTGTTGTTGAACGGCTCTCATCAACTGCACAAAATGCGCTTATAAACATAGTGACAATATTTTTAGGAGTGTCTGTAGGGGTCACAGCAAATGGGGAAACATTTTTACAAACACAGACATTATCGATAATTGGACTTGGGCTTGCTGCATTTATGTTCAGCACAGTGGGAGGTCTATTATTTGGTAAGCTTATGTATGTAATAACAAAGGGAAAAGTAAATCCTCTAATTGGCTCTGCTGGAGTGTCAGCAGTACCAATGGCTGCTAGAATATCACAAATTGAGGGGCAAAAGGCTAATCCAGGCAATTACTTGTTAATGCATGCAATGGGGCCTAACGTCGCTGGCGTTATAGGTTCTGCGGTTGCTGCAGGTGTACTCTTAGCTGTGTTTGGTTAGCAAAGGAGATAAAAATGGATGTCAAAGAATCCTTTATAGAAATTTATGAAACGTTCATTGAACGCGCTGGGGCTGAAAAACTTCTGGAATATTTAAAGTCCAGTGATTTTTTTACTGCTCCTGCAAGCACAAAGTTCCATTCAGCTGAGGTTAGTGGGCTTTGCTTGCATAGCATAAACGTATATAACAGATTGGTAAAATTAGTTGAACTAGAATATGGGGAAAATTGGGAAGATCAATGTTCCCATGAAACGGTTGCAATTTGTGGACTATTGCATGATGTCTGTAAAACAAACATGTATAAAATAGAATATAGAAATTTTAAAGATGCAAATGGTAACTGGTCTAAAAAACCATATTATGTAATTGATGATGATTTGCCATTTGGGCATGGCGAAAAATCAGTATATATAATAAATGGGTTTATGAGATTGACTAGAAAGGAGGCTCTCGCGATTAATTGGCACATGGGAGGCTTTGATGATAGAATTAAAGGAGCTGGAGCAGGCGCATTATCAAAAGTCTACTATAATTATCCAATTGCACTAATGCTCCATTTAGCTGACGTCCAGGCCTCTTATTTAGATGAGAAATTACCAGAAAGCTAATAGGATTATTGTTGTTCAGAAAAGTTAGCAACCAAAAATTCAAGGCCCTCAACGTACCCGTCAAAACCCTTACCACTAATTATTTTTTTTGCTACTAGTGAAATATAACTGATATGTCTAAAAACCTCCCGGTTTTCTACATCTGTTAAATGAACTTCTACGGTAGGGATATTTACTGCTTTAATTGCATCTAAGATCCCAATACTAGTGTGAGTGTATGCCCCTGCATTGATTATCAAGCCATTTGCAACCCCGACCAAATTTTGAATTATATCAATAATGGTGCCTTCATGGTTAGTTTGAAAAAATTCAAGATGTACATTATTAAATCTTTTAGAAGATTCCATAATATAATTTTCAAGATCTTTTAGCGTGCCGCTTCCATATAAAGTGGGTTCTCTAACGCCGAGCATGTTAAGATTAGGTCCGTTAATTATTGTAATATTCATTAAGCCACCTCATAATATTTTGTATCGTCTTATTTGGATCTAAGTCATTAGAAATAGTTGTATCAGATAAGAGTTGATATTTAGGAAATCTTTCATTAAACAAGGTTACAAGGGAGCTTTTGTCCCTCAAAAGAGGTCTGCCGTCACAAACGGCTTTAGATAAATCTCTTGTCAAAAGTACAATTACACCGTTTTGTTTTAGATATTTATAACAATCAGAATTAAAGACTGCTCCGCCTCCTGTTGCTATCACTAATCCTTGTCTTTTTCCTATTAGATCAATACAATAACGTTCTGATTCCCTAAAATATGCCTCACCATGTTTATTAAAAGCATCTGGGATACTAATCCCCATCAGGGTCTCAGTTTCAGTGTCAGTATCAACAAATTCTCTATTTAGGATACTTGCCAATTTGCGACCAATTAAAGATTTGCCACATGATGGCATACCTATTAAAACAATATTTGTGGTTTGCATTGAGATAATAGAATATATATTTTCTATTAAAGAATTATCAGACTCATTTTTTAAAAACAGGTCACGTGCGTATTTGGCTTGTGCTACCAACATCTTTAAACCACTCGAACAATTAATATTTAATGAACGAGCCTGAAATATTAAATCAGTGATAGTAGGGTTATATATAACATCAATGACCCCAGACACTTTAGAAAAGTTAGATATATCTACTAAGCGTTCCATATTATTAGGATACATCCCTACTGGTGTAGTGTTTATAATAATTTCTGCATCAAAATGTTTTTTCAGATTGTTATAATTGTTAATCCCATTTCGACTAACAACAACGATTTCTGAAGCTCCTTTAATACTAGCTAAGGTACACGCTGTTTTGGATGTGCCACCACTCCCAAAAATTATAACCTTTTTATTAGTTAATGAAATGTTAGAATCACATACTAAATAGTCAAGACCTTTAACATCAGTATTAAACCCTATCCAGCCGCTCTGAGATTTGATTACAGTATTGACTGAGCCCGCTTGAATTGCTGATCTATCTAGACAATCTAAATATTTCATAATCTCTAATTTGTATGGAATAGTTACATTAAACCCATCATAGGTAGTGGTTTTGACAAAGCGCTCGAGCTCTCCTATTTCCAGTTCAACAATGTCGTATGTATAACCAAAATGACGATGAATTTTGGGTGAGTAGCTATGCCCTAAAGATCTGCCAATTAAGCAAAATTTCATTCCTTGCACGTTGCACCTATTCTTCTCTATAACAGCCCAAGAAAACAAATTTATCAGCTCTGTTTGAGAGGTCAGTTATCAAACTGAAGACTTCAGGGTTTTCGAGATCGCCTACGAAGTCAAAATAAAACAAGAATTCGAAATTTGTGCCAGTTGAAGGTCTAGATTCAAGTTTAGTTAGATTTAATCCGATTGCAGAAAACTTAGATAGTAGTCTGTTAAGGCTGCCAGGTTCATGTGGTAGATTGATCATTATACTAATCTTATCTGCCCCTGAATAGATAGTTAACTTCTTAGTTATACAAATAAACCTAGTGTAGTTTCGATCGTTATCTTGCACGTCGGCCTCTAGTGCAATCAATCCATACATTTCAGCGCATCGTGGTGCCGACAGAGATGCAACATTCATATCAGGATGTTCAGCTGCTAATTTTGCTGCTACTGCGGTATTCTCACAAACGGTTATTTTCACATTCTTGAATTGTTTCAGATATTCACTACACTGATTAATAGCTTGTTCATGAGAGAAAATTTCACGAATACCATTTTTAGTAGTTCCCTTTTTTGCTAACAGACTGTGTCTAACTGGCAACTTAACTGATCTCACAATATGAAAATTATATTTACGCATTAAGTCATACACCGCATTGACAGATCCTGCAGTACTATTTTCAATAGGCAACACGCCAAATTGACAAAGCCCAGATTCTACTGCATTGAAAACGCCATCAAATGTTTTGAAATATGTTATATCTGGTATTTGAAACAATTTCTCGGCTGCTATGCTAGAGTAAGAGCCTTCCACCCCTTGACACGCGATCACAGCATCAACTGGAGGTTTAGCTTTTTCCGTTAAAGCAATTTCAAGGGCTGAACTTAGTTTAGTGTCAGGGCATGTGTAACGACTCTGATAAGCTTTGGACGTGTCTAATATTGTCATAAATAATTGCTTGGTGAAAATTTTTAAATCACTATCAAGTGGTTTTGTAACTCGGCATATGATACTTTGTTCCCGAGCTTCATCAATTATATTGATTTTAGCAATACTTTTAGCAATTCCAATTTCTTTTACAATAGCCATACGTTCGGCGTATAATTTGGCTATTTTGTCATCTATTTTGTCTAACAGATGACGTTTTTGTTCGATGTCAGACATAAACAATACCTCTATCTAATTTAATAAAATCATTATGATTTGTGACTTTATTCCACATTCTACCAAATGCCTCGCTTAATGTTTTAGACTAAGTGTTGGGGTTTTATGTTCAGTGGCATTACGCTAAAGTCAAGCGCACTTAATTTATTCATGTTATACAACACAAATATTATCACATAATTTGGTTGTTAAAAGTTCCATTCTCTAAAGCAACATCTAACAATGCTATTGCTAGTGCACTTTCAACTACAACTACTGCACGTGGAACAAAACAGACATCATGTCTGCCTTTGATTTGCAATATAACATTTTCCTTTGTCTTAAGATTAACACTTTTCTGTGGGATGGATATAGACGGGGTTGGCTTGAATGCTACTCTCACTATAACTGGCATACCATTTGTCATGCCGCCTGTTAGCCCACCATTGTTATTTGATAATAAAACAACCTTACCATTATTGAACTCAAACTGATCATTGGCTTTAGATCCTAACATCTTAGATATTGCAAATCCTGCACCGAATTCGACCCCTTTAACTGCAGGAATACCAAACAATAATGCTGCTAATCTAGATTCGATACCATCAAACAGAGGCCCGCCCCAGCCAACTGGTAAATTAAAAGCAACGCCTTCTATGACACCACCTATGGAATCACCTTTTAAGCTAGCATTATTTATGACTTCACACATTTCAAGCTTTTTGTTATCGTCCAGTACGGGAAAATTATTGTATTTAAGGGCATTTAATTCTTCAAAAGGTAATTTACTGTATTCAAAATTATCACTTGATACAGGCCCAATGCTCGTAATATGAGAGAAAAGAGGGATATTGAAATAGGATTTAAGGATTTGTGATGCGATGCCACCAGCGATCACTATGGGTGCTGTCAATCTGCCAGAAAACGGACCACCGCCAGACATGTTAAGATTTCCAGCGTATTTAATATATGCAGGATAATCTGCGTGTGATGGCCTAGGAATCGAATTTAAATTTTCATAATCCACTTCTCTAACATCAGTGTTTTTTATTGATATTTTAATAGATCCACTTGTAATCCCGTCCGTTATACCACTCTGCACGGTTATTGAATCTGGTTCAGCACGCTTTGTCGAATAGTTAGAATTTTGGCTTTTACGTCGGTTTACAAAATTTTGCAACTCATCTAGGTTAATACTACAACCTTTTGGAATTCCTTCTAATATCAACCCAATCTCAGGACCATGGGATTCACCATAAATATGTAAAGCCAGCCCATTATTCCATAGTCTCATAATTGCCTCCTAGACTCTCATATACCTCAAAAAAAGAGGGATAACTCTTTTTGAAAGCATTAGCACCAGTTAGAATAATGGGCACTACTGAGCCCGCCACTGCTGCACTCATAACCATTCGATGATCGTTATAACCTTTCAAAGTGGCTCCTTGCATTTGACCGCCTGTTATGGTTAAGCTATTTACATCAGTAAAGGCATGAATTTTTAAGCGATCTAAAGTTTCCTCTATAGCCATTACTCGATCACATTCCTTTAGACGTAGTCTTTCGATATTTGTGAGTGTACAATTACCAATGATTGCAGTTGCTAATATTGACAATATTGGACCCAAATCAGGAATATTTGCGAGGTCACAAGAAAACGGATAAACGACAGACTGTTTTACATGCACACCATTAGTTTCGGTTATAAAAATATTAACCCCTCCAGCTTTTAATATATTAAAAATGGCACGATCTCCTTGGGTTGAGTGCAAATTTAATCCGTTTACAATAATGTCTCCGTTTAGTGCGCCAGCCACTAACCAGAATGCCGCATTAGACCAATCTCCCTCAGCTTTTACAAAATAGGGGGATGTATATACTTGCCCACCTGCAATATAATAACCATCAGGTGTTGTTGAAATTTTGATTCCGAATTTCTGCATAATCTCAATTGTTAAATCAATATAACTCTGGCTTTGTCTCTTCCCCGTGATAACTATTTCGCTATCGCCATTAAGTAAAGGGCAGGCAAAAAGGACACCTGTTATGAATTGTGAGCTTATGTCCCCGCGAATTATGAATCTACCAGGCGATAGTCTTGATGATATATATATTCCAGTCTGATCATATTCAATATTGGCATTGTGCGCTTTTAGTGATTGTATCAAATCCAATATTGGACGCTCTAATAATCGCTCGCTACCTGTGAAATGGCAACTTTTCAAATTCAATGATGCTATGACGGGGATTAAAAATCGAAAAGTGGATCCACTCTCGTTTGCATCTAACTGAGTAATATTTTGCAAATTATTCCAAATTGGATTAACTATATAACCAGTTGAATTTTCAGTTATAATTACACCAAGGGATCTCAAACAAGATATGGTAGCAAGGACGTCTTCTGCGTCGGATTTACCTATTATTTGTGTTGATTTGTCGGAGAGAGCCGCGACGATCAAAAGCCTGTGTAGATATGATTTAGAGGGTGGCATGTTAACGACACCAGAGAGGAACGCTGGATTAAATTTTAGTATCATAAAAAGAACTCCCTAAAGTCATCTAGTGATAAAGGCAATATTTCGCAAACACCAATCTGCCGTATAATAACTAAATTAAAATTATTATTTATAACCTTTTTGTCTCCTAAGCTTGCATTTATTAGACTCTTCATATCAAATTCAGATTCCAATGGGATATTAAATATTGTAAGACAATCTGAGATTTTAAGATAATCGCTTTTTGATAAAAGAGAGTTCTTATAACAAGCTTTGGCAATTATTGAAATACCAATGCCAACCGCAAGCCCGTGTGGGATTGTGTATTCAGACAGTCTTTCTATAGCATGGCCAATTGTATGCCCCAAATTAAGAAGCATTCTCTGATTTTTTTCTTTTTCATCGATGCGTACGATTTCTGCCTTATATTGAATGCATTTAGCTAGAGTTTCTTGTGACAAATAATTGTCTTTAGTAATAGCACTGAATATATTATAACCAGCTAATATCCCATACTTAATCAATTCCCCTAATCCATTAATCAATTCTATAGCTGGTAGGGTTTTTAAAGTATTTGTGTCTGCTATGACTGATCGAGGCTGATAAAAAGCACCTACAAAATTTTTGCCACTAGAGAGGTTAATTCCAGTTTTACCGCCTACTGATGAATCTATCATGGATAGAAGCGTAGTTGGCACCTGGATATAATTTATGCCTCTCTTGAATGTCGCTGCAACAAATCCACCTAAATCACCAACAACGCCTCCACCAAGAGCTAAAAGGACATCTTGTCGTGTAAAATTATTGTCAGCTAGGAAATTCAATATCTTTTCATATTGTATAATTGATTTACTGCGCTCGCCACTTGGTATGATATATTTATAAACAGCACATTGAGTTGAATTTAGTGATGAGATAAGTGTATTAGAATAAAGAGGATCAACTGTAGTGTCAGTTAGAATTGCTACTTTAGAAAAAGCATGTAGCTTCACGCCTGTAAAATCCGAAGCCATTTTTAGGAGATCTGGTCCTATAGTTACTTGATAATTTTCAGATGATGTGGTTACAAGTATTTTTTCCATTGATGTTCCTATAATTTCCTTTTATATTCACGTGAAGTCTTATCTATGGCAGTCTTTATATCTGATCCAGTCTGTAAAAGATCTCGAAGTTGATCTCGCTTATTTGATGTAAGTGCTTGTCTATATTCGTTCAAACTCGCAATAAAATGATCTAATTCAAACAATAAATTATCCGAATTATCTGTCATTAGTTCTGCCCACATGTCAGCGTTTAAACGAGCTACCCTAGATATATCCTTGAAACTTCCAGCTGAATATCCGTCATGAATTATTGCGGTAGGAGACTTAATATAACTAGAAGAAATAATGTGTGCTAACTGGGACGTATATGCGATTATTTTGTCATGAATCTTATCGGTTGTTATTATAACATCACTAAATCCGATTGATAACAAAAGCATTTTCAAAAGTGATATTTTGGATATCTCTTGTGACAGAGGTATTAATAATATTGATGCCTTTTCAAACAAGTATGGGGTTGAATGATTGATTCCACTATATTCCCTGCCTGCCATTGGATGTGTCCCTATAAAATTAATCAGAGGATAATCAAGAGCAAGCTTTCGCATTTCGTTTAAGACCTTACTTTTGTTACCAGCTATATCAATAACTATGGCATCATTTTTTAACTTTGGTATAATGTTTTTAGCAACTGACACGAAAGCATCTGGGTTGAGTGCGATAATTAAGACATCTAGACAAATATAATCAGAATCGGTTAGTGGATGGTTGATTGCAGGCAGAAAACTAGCTTTTAGCATAGTATCAGATGAAGTGTCATAACCATATACGACATGATCAGTTTTCTTGATTAAGGCGCGCCCTATGCTACCTCCGATTAACCCTAAGCCGATGATTCCAATGTTCATTAAAAAGAACACTCCTTACCAACAAGTGGAAGAATTACTTTTATTCTATTCATAATATCAGCAAATTGCGCTGGTCTTATGCATTGAGGCCCATCACAAAGAGCCTTTTCTGGATTGTTGTGAACTTCAATGATCAATCCGTCACTACCAACGCCAGCGGATGCTAAGGATAATGGTCTGACAAGTCTAGAAAGCCCAGACGCATGTGATGGATCGACGATTACAGGCAAATGAGTGAACTCCTTTACTAAAGGAATAGCAGATAAATCCAGCGTGTTACGTGTGTAATGTTCAAAAGTGCGTATCCCGCGTTCACATAAAATCACTCTACTATTGCCTTCTGCCATGATATATTCTGCACTCATGATCCATTCTTCCATTGTATTGGCAAGTCCGCGTTTTAAAAGTATGGGCTTATTTAGCCTCCCCACTTCTTTTAGGAGCTCAAAGTTTTGCATATTGCGGGCGCCGATCTGAATAATATCAACATCAGAAAACATATCTAGATGCGTGACACTCATGATTTCGGTTACAATTGGCAGACCACATTCTTTTTTTGCTAGTAAAAGCAAACGGATTCCGTCCGCGCGGAGCCCTTGAAATGCATAAGGAGATGTTCTTGGCTTAAACGCACCACCACGCAACGCGGTAGCCCCTGCGGCTTTTACGTCTCTAGCAATAGATATTATCTGTTCTTCACTTTCAACAGAACAAGGTCCTGCAATTACAGCAAAGTTTTTACCACCAAATTTAGCTTGATCAACTTCGATTATTGTGTCCTGAGGATGGAATTTTCTATTTGATTTTTTATAGGGTTCTGAAATACGTTTAACTGTTTCAACAATGTCTAGAGAGTTAATAAGATCAATATCTAAAAGAGATGTATCACCAATTATGCCCATTATTGTACAATTTTCACCATGACTTAGATGTACGTTAAGCCCAAGACTTTTAATCCAGGATATAAGATTATCTAATTGTCGAGTCTGACTGTCATTCTTTATAACAAGAATCATGACTGCCTCCAAAAATAAGTATGTTGTTTAGATTATTTTCCCTCTAGAATAAGCAATATATAAATAAAGCCGCTATTAGCGGCTCAAATTTTCTAAAACATAGTATATCCAAAAAATCACCGCGCACAAAATTAGAAGTTACTAAAGTAGCCCCAGAAAGAAAAATATGTGCGTGAAAAAAAGTTTGAATATGAAATCATACTTACTATTGTAATGAAAACTTTACTTTTTGTCAAGAAATATAAATGATGTTTCAAAAGTTTTCCATCGATTTCTAAAATAATTATTAATATTATATAGGATTGTCAAAACTCTTATACCATAGTGGTGTTTTTTAATTTAACACTGTTGCAAATATCATCTAAGTTAAATATGCGCGTCAGTTTATAAAGCGGTATTTTCGTCGAAATCATATCACTAAGAAAATAGGATAATGGAGATAAGGGGAGATTTTGAAAGCAAAGTTAAAAATTTCATAATCAAGGAGCGGATTGGAATGATTGAAATAAAAGAAATCATTTTTGGTAGGAGCTACAAAGAACGTAAAATTGTAAATGTATCTTTGTGCTCAAGTGTTGCAAAATGCACTACTTTTAATGAGTTTATTTTTGTCTTTTAAAAAAGTCTTTAGTTTATAGTTTTTATTATTCATGAATTTGGGATTTGGATAAGAAATTTCATCGCTCCAGAAATATTTAGTGTAAAAACAATCTTTTATAAAGGGCACAAAAGGGATTACATTATATTTGATGAACCTCCTAATTATTTTTTTCTGTGAAAGATAGGAACTTCTTTCTTTAGCAACTCTAAAATGGCTGTTTTTAATCAAATAGTCTCCGCAAAATTTAGTACCATTAAATAGTATATCACCTCCATCACCACCAGACACAATTTCACAGCGGTTTCTAATTAGTTTTGAAATTTCTCCATAAAACCTTGAACAACCTAATTGAGCTGGTCCGTTAATTTCTTCGATGCAATTGGTTTATATTTCGTCGACATCAAGGAAATCATAATGAAAATTATCATCACCATATAAGATATGAAGCTTTATGTCAAAATGAGACGCTAACTTTTCTACTATAACTTCATCAGAAAGTCGTGCCATTTTACTATCTTTGAATGATAAATTAAAAGCTTCTGTATTGGAATAACCTGTGTCAATTGTTGGTACTAGAACAACAGCTGAATCTAATTCACCGCTTAATGTGATGGTGACTGCTTCATTCGGTCTTGCATATTTGTCAATTAGATTAGAGAATGTCATTTGAAAAAATGCAAGCAAAAGAAATTCTTACAAAAAGCTGTTTATAAAAAGGTATACAAATTAGATTTGACGGCCGCCTTTTTTCTAACAAGCATATAAACCGTCGCCAGGCTTGCTTTTCGTGGAAAATGCAATTTTACTGAGTTTTCCATGGACTATAATTTTGCCTTTGACTAGACATTTTTTTGTTTGTTTATCCATAATAACGCATCATCTCTTTCACAGGCAGAATATTTATTAAAGAATTCAATAACGTCTTGATAACTTGATAAAGGTATGAATGTAGTATGCATTTTGCATTTAGATATTTTTGAATCAGCAACAGTTAATTCGTGTCCGCCAGTTGTTTGCATAACATTATAAAGAATATTCACAATAGAATTGTCAGGAGAAAATAATTCTCTAGATTCTATTTCTACATAATAATATTTACGTTCAGGAATCGTTGGATTAAGCAGTTCAGTGAAAGTTATGACATATCCTGAGTTTGTTAGGAGTTGGGTTTTCCTTTTTAATATAATACAATTTGTTGATATACCATTAAAAATAAAAGGCTCCCATTTTGATATGGAATTTTCAGTATAGCTCATAACATTGCTATTAGGGATTAGTTTTTTTGTTATGTATTTACCCTCAAAAAATTGACCATTTTTTGAAACAACAAATTTTTCCTTGAAATACTCAGCAGTGTTAATATAAATCTCGAGGATTGTTTTGTTTGTAAACTTGACACTATAACTTACCTCTAATTCCTTTAGTTTGTCTAGAATTAACTGGTTGCAGTCATTATTAAAGATAAATGTAATTTCATTTTCTGTTCTAAATTTCATAATTTTCACCTTTTAATAGCTTGCACGCTATGGTGTATTTATTAGTTTTTGTAGTATTTATCCCTTTTTGAGCAAGTGCACTGATGACTTTATTTAATCGCTCTATATGTCGCAGGCTTTCATCAGTCCAATTATGGTTGCTGTAAAAACTCATTAAAAACTCTATCTCTATATGAATAGGGAGTTTAACAATTTTTTCGTTTGTTATAATTTTTCCGTGATCAATTGTAAGCACTCCTAATCCATATTCGGTGCCATCCTCCATCCATTTAAACTTATCAAATAAACGAAAAGCCTCACGGTTTGTTTCAATTATAAAATGTTTATGCAAATTCAGATCATGATTGTGTTCTGTTAATATTGTTTTTAAAAGTTGGTTAATTTTGCAATCCATTGAAAAAACGTCATCAAAGTCTTTTTCAATTGGTGATAAAATACATTTGTGTTCGCGCCTTTCAAGATAATCATTAATTTCGGGGGGGCGGTGGAGTTTTAAAATTCAAAATATTCTCTGCCGAGGAAATATAATTTCGGATTCTGTATGTGTAATTGTTTTTGTATAAGAAATCATCATCAGGATCGAAATAAATGTCGTTATAATGTTTATTTTTAAATTTTTTTAGAATAAAACCGTATTGATCTAAGGCTTTTAGCATCTCAGTGTAATAATTTTGGTGGTTGGAGACTAATATCTTAATTTCATCTTCGAATCCATCATATTGTACTAGCGACAAGGGTTGCTCTGCATTAACAAGATTGGAAAAATACGAGTATTTAGAAAATTTAGTTTTGAATAAATTAATATCTGTATCTAATTCTAAAAGTTCAAGAGGTTTATCGCTTTTAATTTCTAAAATAGTTAAGGGATTGGCGAGATTGATTTCTTCATTTTTGAGATAATATTTAAAATCTGAATCTATTGTGATTCTATATACAAAATCAGCTCTTTTTTTTATAATAAAAGCATTGCGCACATATTGAAATGAAATGAAATTTATATTTTCATCTAAAAAATACAAGTCAGATATAGTTATATTCAATTCACCCAAAATAGATTTTACAATATTCAATGTTTTTGCTTGAATAATTTTAGTGAAAGTGTCAGTTGAGATTTCCCATCTTTTTTTGGAAGATTTAGAGCTAACCTTGAATTTTTCCTCTAAAAATATGTTATGTATGTGATCATTGTTTTTAGGATCCATATAAATTCTTAGTCTTAATTTGCCTGAACTATCAGCACTTTTGTATGTTGAAATATAGATTGATTTGATTGCATAACAACGAGGAGAATCGCCGTTTATAGAAATGCAAGATAACAAATTAACTAGTTTACATTTTTGAGTTTGATCAATAAGGAATTTATGTTCTTTTCTAAAAGAAAGCTTTTCATCAGTCATGATATGCAAACTCCTTTATGAACATGGCAAACATGGTTAGGGATATTTTCAGGTAGAGATTAGTAGCAATACAATAGTTACACTAGTTAAAACAAAAAACGTGCTTTTAGTGTGAAATATCAGCACAAAATTAATTAAAATTAATTTTGCTTTATTATAACATATAATTATAATAATAACAATACTGATTTATTAATGCTAAAACACAAACCAACAATATAAAGAATTTTGTTATATAATCATGTTGATAGGGTGGCACTACTGAGCATGCCGCTTCATTGACTGACAAGGATTATACTACGGGTATTTGGTTTAATTCGGGCAGTTACAACAGTAGTTGGAGGCTTGAATCTGAGAACAGAGGGCAGTGGGATAATGCGGAGCAAGAAGAAAGGCATGAGTACTACTTGGACAAAACTGAAAAAGCGCCTAAATCCGCCTTAATTATGATAATTGTATAGCTTAATTCGCATTTTATGTTATAATAATAAGACAAATTTGCGCTATAAATATTGATTTGTTGTGTAGAAATAATCATTCAATAACATCTGGGGTTTTAGTATGTATCTCAACGTATGTAACCGAAAAAAGAGCGTTTATTTGTGAGTAATAGAGTAGTATGTTAATAGCATACAAATAAAAACAGTTTAAATCCATCCATGATATTGGATATCTTAAGGAGCATATTGATATTTATGATAATCCATCTTTTGTGACTGTGTAATTGATGCGGTGGTAACAAAAATGGGATTTCAATTACATCGCAGAATTTGGACGCTTGTAAAATTAACAAAGGAATAAAAACCCCAAGTTAAGAGGGCACTATTATAGAATGAAGAAATCTGAAATTTTGATGTTAATTAAATTTAATATTCTTTTATATGTCTAAATTTTTAAAGATATTTAGGAATGGTATGAACAATTCAACTGTAAAATACAGGTCATAAACAGTACTAAACAAGTATGATTGCCAGCAAAATGTTTAAAAATAAATATATGCTATAGTCACGATATATTTTATATTGCAAAGCAAAATAACATGATGCTTTTAGCTCCTGCGGTTATAATGGTTATACATCATTCATGAGAATTAGCAATCTTTAAGACGTGTGTTTTAGAGAGAATAATCATGGAGATGAATTAAGTGAAGATGTTTTTCAGAAATAGGATACAATGTATTAAATTAATTTAAGTTAAGATAAAATCATAATTTTTAAAGTATGGAGGTATTATATGAGATTAGATAAATTTTTAAAAGTCTCAAGAATTATAAAGAGGCGCACAGTAGCTAACGAAGCATGCGATGTGAATCGGGTTCTGATAAATGCACTTCCCGCAAAACCATCTAGAGTTGTAAAAGTTGGTGATATTATATCCATTCGTTTTGGTGATAAAATAGCTAAATTCAAGGTTAAAGAAATTCCAAATGGAAATGTTTCAAAAGAAAAAGCTGATGAATTATACGAACTATTGAACGAATAGGTCAAAAGTAAATACGCAGTTTTTATCTTAAATATAAAGCAGTTTATTAATAAATAACTTATAACCCTTACTGCTAGCTTATTTAACAAAGATAATCAAATCAAATATACGCGTTAAATAACATTAAGCGGGGCAATTGTATAAAAACTATGAAAAATAGGCAAAACAAGTAAAAATTTTATTAAACCCTTGTAATTTAGTTGACAAGGGTTATTTTTTGTTATATAATCAGTATTGTAATGAGTACAAAAATGAACACAGAAAACATTTTGCTTTTAAAAGAAGCAGGAATCAAACCGTCATTAGTAAGGCTTAAGATACTCTCATTTGTAAAGAGTGTTACTAGCCATCCGACAGTGGATATGATTTATAAAGAGTTAGCGAGCGAGATCCCTACATTATCGCGCACTTCAATTTATAATACATTACTACTTCTAACAGGAGCGAGGTTACTCAGGAGCGTTAGTATTGATGGTGATGTGATGAGGTTTGATGCAACGATGCCAGACCATGGACATTTTAGATGTTCAGAATGTGGGCAAATATTTGATCTAAATCTAGATCCACAAACTCACAATATAGTTCTGCCATCAGGGTTTAAAGAAATTCGGCGCGATTTGTTTGTGTATGGGAAATGCCCATACTGTAATAAATGCGATGAAAATTAATAATATATACAATAAGGAGAATTTATTCATGAAAAAATTTATTTGTTCAATCTGCGGATTTGTACATGAGGGTGATAGCGCACCCGAAAAATGTCCACAATGCAAAGCTCCATCCAGTAAATTTATAGAGCAAACTAGTGATTCTAAATTGGCATGGGCTGATGAACATCGTATTGGTGTTGCAAAAGATGTGGAGCCATCTATAATCGAGGGTTTGCGTGCTAACTTTACTGGTGAATGTACTGAAGTAGGGATGTATTTAGCAATGAGTAGGCAAGCTGATCGTGAGGGATATCCTGAGATTGCAGAAGCATATAAAAGGATAGCTTTTGAGGAAGCAGAACATGCAGCAAAATTTGCTGAATTATTAGGTGAAGTTGTGACCGCGAGCACAAAAAAGAATTTAGAATTAAGGGTGATGGCTGAACACGGAGCTACTGAAGGTAAAATGAAAATAGCTGTGGAAGCCAAAAAACTAGGATACGATGCAATCCATGACACAGTACACGAAATGTGCAAAGATGAAGCGCGCCATGGTTGTGCATTCGAAGGACTTTTAAAGAGGTATTTTTAGGAGATTTTAAGGCATCACAAATAATTAACTATTCAAATCATTTTAAAAATTTAATGAAATTTCCAGTTATGGTAAGGGACAAAAACATTTATTAGTAGTATTGATTTAAGGGGAAACATTAAATTTTGGGATTGAATAGAATAAAAGCGCATAAAAATCCATCGCAACTCTGTGTTCTTTAAAGATGATTGTCTAACAGGACTAAGAAAAGTTATTTCTGATGAGCCTATAGATTATATGCGCTTAGTACTCATATAACAAACGGTAAAAAAATTAGTTTACAAAATATATAAAACAATGAAAATTGCATTATTGATGATGCTGATTTTAAGAAAAGAATCAGTATCATAGCAATTTTACAGCGGCAAATGCCTCGAGCATATTAAGATGAGTACCTTCGCTTGTTTTAGCTGAAATACCTATCATGTCTTGACTAATGTTTAACAAATTAGAAATTTTGATTTTCATGAGTGGAATGTAATCAGATAACTTTGGTGAATCCAGAATAGCAATTAATGAGATATTTGAAACAGTTAAGTGTTTTGACTTGAGCATTTCATATACATTAGATAATAATATAGTGCTATCAGCGTCTTTGAATTGTGGTGAAGTATTAGGGAAATGTGTGCCGATGTCAACTGAGCCCATCGCTGACAATAAAGCATCTATAAGCGCGTGTATTAAAGCGTCACCATCGGAATGGGCTAACGGTCCAAGATCAGATGCTATTTCTATTCCTCCTAGTACAAGCTTCCGATTAGGAATCAATCTGTGCAAATCGTATCCGATTCCAATGAGCGAATTCAATCCAAACAAATCAGCAGGTGTTGTTAATTTTATATTATTAGAGTCGCCAATAACTGTTAGAGGTTGTTTGTTTAATGTGCTAATATACAGAGAGCTTTCATCTGGGTAAGTTATGCCATTTCTTAGTTCATAAGCCTTTTTGATTTCAGTTGTTATAAAACCTTGAGGCGTCTGTATTGATACATGTTTATTTTTTGCACGGCCTACTAATTCTCCTGTATTGGAGATTTCGCCCACACTATCTGAGATTGGTAAAACAGGAATCCCACTTCCTTTCTTCTCAACACTCTCCATTATTCTAGAAACTAAATCTGATGATACAAAAGGGCGAGCCGCATCATGAATTAAAACATAGTCACTTTGTGCACATTTTAATCCAGACTCGACAGAGTCCGAGCGTGTTTCTCCACCTGCCACACAAATCACTTTTTCTTGTGGGAATGCTGATAGAACATCCCGTATACTATCACTATTAGTTACGATTATTATTGAAGTGATTTTTGGATGTGATATAAAGGCTCGTATTGATTTTGATAAAACAGATTCACTGCCAATTTCAAAAAGTAATTTATTTATAGTTCCCATTCGTGAGCTTTTCCCACTTGCTACTATAATGACATCAAACATGACAGATCCTCCCAAGGTTAGTGAGCCTAAACCAAAAAACATATTCAACATAGATCTTTATAGACAAAATTATATCCAATTGATTAGGTGATGTTAGGTATAAATTAAAGTGATTTATTTCCTATCCAACCGTATTTTAAATTGTTGTTTCGCATGCATGTGAGCAAAAGAGGCAAACTTTTACTTCGGTTAATAATGACCCCTATCTAATCATTTTTGATTTGTACCACTCCTTGGGCTACTATGAAATTTTTATAGAATTCTTCTAGACTTTTCAGTTCATAACCCTTTAATTTTAATACAAGAAGTCTATATTATTTGCTAGTATGGACACCTAAGGATCAAATCTAGCTTTGAGTCTATTTCAGAGCTATTTCTGTTAAAGTGGAAAAAATTAATTTGCCCTGGAATGGGTAGAAACCCATGCTATCATGAGTATCATTCACAAAACATCCCAGCAAGGGCGGAACCTCACTAGTAGATTAATCATCTAAGCTCTGGTATTTTGGAGTCCCCAGCGCCAATATTGGTTCAATATTTTTTATAAACTCCTCAATAGACATATTCTCCAATCGCCCAATCCTCTGGTGCGCACAGAAATGGTATTATAGCTCAATTCATTATTCCCAACATAAATATAATAGGAACCTTTTCTATTTCTAGTTTGCGAATTCCCGCCCCGAGTTTCACTATCATTATTAATTTCGAATCCAAAGCCTAAATAAACAGTTGTTTACTCAATGCTTTACAATACGCACCATGTTTAACGTCGGAAATTGAAACGATTATATACTTTTTATCCATAAATTGATAACTTTTGATGTCATCATAAGTAGCACAGTCACAGTACTCGGGCGCCTATAATATCAAAATAATCTCTGCACATCTCTTATGTCAGTCAAGCCTTAGGATCTGCCTCTTGCCATTTTAACCGTCCAAATTCGATATGTATTTGATTGCTACATCTATGGTCCTGGTTGAATTTTTTACAATTTTCCTGCCCCAAGTAACCACTGAAAGCCTGCTCGTTTCGTTTTGCTCATCGTCATGCTTTTTAAGTGCGTTTAATTGCTCCTGCGTGTATCCATAACGCTCCCCGTGATTCTACTATAAATCAATATTCGGCAAGTATCACTATAGGTGGGCAGAAACTCTTTGAGATCAAATATCAATTCTGGGACACCAGGCCGCATCAATGAAGACATAAGATTGAAAAAGAAAAACCTGTTCAATCTTCCTTACTTTATTCTGGGTTCCATCAACCCAAACAAACCATTTTTCTTTTGTAGGAACGAATGAATTAAACGGCTCGCTCTCAAAGCATATGTTTAGCTTATCGCTGACCGGTTTTATGGCCCGCTAGCGCTATAATACATACCAGTTTTGCAGTTGACCCTACCAAAGAATATACATCTCTACCACCGCAGTTTGTCTTAATCGTGTTGGCAAAATGATAGCTATACTCTGTCATCCGTCCATGTTGCACATCAACATTGGTCTTTACTTGTTGTCGAGCAATAGCTTTTCTTTAAATAGGCACTAAAAGGCGCACATTGTATAGTATAGATACTTCCTAATTCTCTGTCAAACATTTTTCATTAAAAATTTAAAAAATTAGTTAATAGTGTTGTACTACATATGATTAACAGAGCATATAGGAATCGGGAGTTAACAGCAGAGGAGAAAGAAATAAACAGAGAGCGTTCAAGAATAAGGGCTAGGGTGGAGCAAATTTGGTTGGATGAATATGACATTCAAAAAGACAAAGGTACAAAGTATTGGTCTGAAAAAGTAAGAAATGAAATTGTAGGTAAGAATTTGCTGTACAATATCAACAGATACATATACCTCAAAAGCCTTGTTTAAAAAGAGAGGCGTCTTTAAGTTTGAAAAAGGAAGGTAGAACTAATAACGATATCAAATTCTGGACATAATTATGTCCAAGATGATAAAAGAATCAATAAACACTAAAAATAAACTAGAAAAAACAAGTTCAAAACAGGAAAAATATAATGAAATCTCGCAAAAAGTGCAACAGTTAATAGAATATAACCTGATCTTCCTGAAAATCGGAAATTTGCGAATTGAATTTAAGTTTTTGGTTCTGCTCCCTACTGACATAGATATTGAAGCACAACAATGCATGAGCATAAGATGAATGAGGAACACTCATATTGAGAGTAAGATTTTGTTGACAGGTTAAATAACATTTGATAATATTAACTAGAATTGCTGTATAATTAAATTGGATATTCCTTTACAAAGTTTGGTAGCAATTTAGGATGGAGACGAATGTGAACATAATCATTATCGGCGCTGGTGGTGTTGGGCGTGAATTAACACATCGCTTGTCTGGTGAGGGGCATAACATAATAGTCATAGATAACGACCGAAAAACGCTAGAGTTAGCGGTTGAAAGTTGTGACGTTAAAGGTGTTTATGGGAACGGAGCAAGCTCTGAAATTCAATTACAAGCTGGCGTTCAGCATGCTGATTTGCTAATCTCTTGTACAGCGCATGACGAAGTCAATATTTTGTGTGGACTTGTTGGGAAAAAACTCGGGGTTAGAGATACTATAGCAAGAGTCAGAAATCCAGAGTATTTTAGTCTTTTTATAGGTCGCGAATTAGGATTAAGCGTTATGATTAATCCGGAATATGAAGTAGCCAAAGAGATATCAAGGATTTTAAAATATCCTAAGGCGATAAAAATTGAACCTTTTTTTGATGGCAAAATAAATATAGTTGAAATGAAGATCTCTGAAAAATCACCACTTGCAAATTTATTTTTGAAGGATATTTATTCTAAATTGAACATTAAATTATTAGTGTGCGTGGTGCGCAGAAAAGACGAAATATTTATTCCATCTGGAACATTTCAACTTTTGGCTGACGACATTATTTTTATTACTGCTAATGATTCAGATTTATTAATGTTTTTAAAACTCTCAAAAATGACAAAAGCTGCTAAACGGATTTTAATTGTTGGAGGAGGACGGATAAGCTATTACTTATTAAAAGAATTAACAAAATCTGGCATGCATATTAAAATAATTGAAATTAGTGAAGAAAAATGTCATAGTCTAGACGATGTTTCAAAAGGTGTAGAAATCATAAATGGAGATGGAACAAATCATGACTTACTAATAGAAGAAGGATTAGAATCATGTGATGCTTTTGTTGCGCTAGCAGGTAGAGATGAACAAAACATTTTGGTATCGTTGTTTGCCAATACAACGGGTTTAAATAAAATTATAACAAAGATAGATGATGTCTCATACATGAGATTGTTAGAAGCAAGTGGCATAGATAGCATAATTAGCACGAAAGCCACAACCGCAAATGAGATAGTGCGCTACGTTAGAGAAAAAGAAAATTCATTCGGGAGCTCAATAAAAAAATTATATAGGAGTTTAAATAACAGAGCGGAAATTGTAGAGTTTCTAGCAACATCAAGTTTTAAGGCCATATCTGTTCCATTATCACAGGTGCCTACAAAGACTAATACACTTGTCGTTGGCATATTAAGAGGAACCCATGCAATTACCCCATGCGGAGTAGACACAATAGAAATAGGAGATAATGTAATAGTGGTTGTGTCAGATGAAGTCGTAGACGATTTGAACGATATATTGGTATAAAATAATGAACTATCGTATGACAGCATATATATTAGGTTTGATCGCAGCATTGGAAGCGGTTTTGCTGTTAATCCCGTTTGGAATTGCATTAGTATTAGGCGAGACTACAACATATTCTGCCTTTCTAATAACTATTGGTGTATTAGTAGCCTACTCAGTACCACTCATCATTAAAAGGCCTAAAAATCGCTCTTATCGCGCTAGAGGCGGGTTTGTAGTAGTAGCTCTAGCATGGATTCAATTATCAATATTTGGAGCAATGCCTTTTATTATAAGCGGGGTATTGCCAAATGTAATTGATGCGTTTTTTGAATCAGTATCTGGATTTACCACGACGAGTATAAGTTTAATAGCAAATCCTGAAGTGATTCCTTCCTCATTGATATTTTGGCAAGTAATCACTCAATGGATAGGTGGCATGGGGGTTTTGGTTTTTGTTGTAGCAATTATACCAAAAAATGAGCCTGCAGCGGTACATTTGCTTAGAGCCGAAACACCAGGTCCACAATTTGGTAAACTAGTTAGTAAACTAAAATTTTCTGCGAGAATATTATATGCTATATACATAGCTCTCACTGCACTCTTAGTAATACTTTTATTGTGTGGAGGTGTATCTGTTTTTGATAGTTTTACACTGGCCTTTGGCACAGCATCGACTGGCGGGTATTCATATAAAATAGCAAGCATTGCGACGTATAATAATTTGTACATTGAGTCGATCATAACTGTTTTCATGTTTATATTTTCGATTAATTTTAACCTCTTTTATTTTGTATTAATAGGGCATTTCAAACAAGCAATCAAAAACGAAGAGTTAAGGTGGATGTTTCTTATTATAATTTTTGCAACAAGTGCAATCACAGTGACTAATTTTATAGAATCCACGTATGATACTTTTAGTGAATCATTCAGGCATTCGATATTTCAAGTTGTCTCGATAAGCTCGTCGAGTGGGTTTTTAACTGCAGATTTCTCAAAATGGCCTGTTTTTTCACAAACAATTTTATTATTCTTGATGTTTATAGGTGGCTCAGCAGGTTCCGCAGCAGGTGGGTTTAAAGTTTCGAGATTTGCAATACTAATAAAAACTGGGATTTGTGATATAAAGAAAAGCATATCACCACGCGCTATCACAGGTGTAAAAATGGATGGCAAATTGATATCTAACACAATAACTGCTAGTGTAGCAAGCTATTTTGGGATGTATATATTAATAATATTTGCATCATGGCTCTTACTTTCACTCGATTCAAGTTTTGATTTGTTCAGCAATTTTTCTGTTGCCGTTTCTACTATGAATAATATTGGGCCAGCAATAGGTAATGGACAAATGATTAATTTTTCAGATTATTCTGCCTTTTCAAAAATAATATTAGTGTTAAATATGTTTATAGGCAGACTTGAAATATTGCCAATCGTAATGTTATTCAGCCCAAAATCGTATCAGAGATAGTATTAGATTTAGTGTAGCATATTATGTTACATGGTCAAAACCATATAGATCATTTATTCTGTGTTGTGATTATATTGAGGCTGATTTTGCCACTTTTTAAAGCGAATGGTAAATTGGGGGATATATAACTATAGGGCAATAAACCTGAGTAGAAAACACTTAAAATTAGAAATTAAAAAAGTGTTCCATGAGCATGTGGCAATGCTGTTTTTGCATTGTTAAAGCCTGCAGTATTCTAAACAAATTTGATTTATTTTGGAGAGAAATGGAAAACACTGTTTTTTAAGTAGTGTTAAATAGATTGGATTTAGAACGGTGCAGTTCTTACGTGCTTTTTGTGCCAGGCAATTAACAGGACTATCCCAACTAAAGCAATCGCGCCAATAACAATTACCCACCACAGGAAGAGAGAGTCAGCGTCAATGCTAGTCAAGGCGAAATAGCCATCCTCATACAATGTGAATGTAAAATAACCATCCTTCATTGTTACAGTTTGCTCGATTAATTTATCGCCATCTAGAGTAACAATACGTATTGTATCATCGTTATTATAGCCATTGAGTTGGACTTTCACCTTGACAGGGGTTGTAAAGTCAATTTGAGAATACTCGTCAAAAAGGTCAATTTTATAGAGCTTATCAATACTACGAACAATAGTGCTAGAATATGCTGTGTCTTTAGAAGCAGTTTTATCAGATATTTTTATTGTTGCAACTGGTGATATACCTTCTGGTAATTCAATAATAGCAGCTATGTCATTATCGCTAGTTGATAGTTCCGTAGCGTTTATAGTGATAGTTGTATGCACAGTCGGTGAGGCAAAGAAATTGACTGATTCCAAAGAAAAAATTTCCACATTATAAATCCCAGGATAGAGAAATGAATTTGACACTTCACTGTCATTAATGCGAAATTTTAGTTCCCCATCACCTGTGTTTTGAACATCTATGCTTTTAGATAATCCATCATAGATAAAGGAGACACTTGTTCCTACAGATATTTGAGCATTAGCTTTTTTAATTATTGCTTTTATCTTTGTTATAGAGTTAACATCAACAGTATAGTTAGATGAACTATCATATGCAGATGTCACAGCTGTTAATTCATACTCGCCAGCATTTCTGAAAACAGAGTTATCAACAGACCTCACAAGTAAAGTTAATTCGTTGTCATTGAGATCGAGAAGAGCAGCGACAATATTTTGAATTTGATCAGTGTTATTATATGTTAAATCAATTGCAATATATCCATTGTTATCTATGGTAGCCAACACCTTGTTATTAGAGTCTGTAGCGTCGTACCAGGTTATTAAACGCGGGAGTGGTATTATACTGAAGCTAATGACGTTCAGCTCAGAAGTTTCATAAGCATCCGCGAAAACAAAATTATTGCTACTAGGGATAGCTTTAGCGCGATACGTTCCTACATCAGCACCCCCATAATTTATATCATCAGCTATAATTGCATAATTATTGTCCTTGAATAATGCAATAGGTACTGGGAATTGTCGTGTACCGTTGTATGTCAATTCTATAATCTTATCTTTTTCATATCCATCCCAAGTTAAATCAATCGTTTTAGGAGAGATTCTGAAAGTTTGGGTAGCATTTGATAATGAATAATTGAGATATATAGTAGGATCAGCGTCAGGATCGATTGATGCGGTTGAAACATAATCAATTTCAGTGGGATTAACATCAGTATATTTAGTGGTTATGATAGAAATTTGCTTTGACCCATCTGCTGATAACGTAGTGGCGTTAGCCGTGGGAGATATTGGATCTGATGTGTATGTCAATACTATAATACCATCAACCTTATCTTGGCTCCAATCAACAGAAACAGAGGCTTTTGTTATTATAAATGATCTTTGATAAGAACTAGGTTTTATCGTATAATTTGGATCAGTAGATTCAGCTGTTGCAATATATGGCTCATTAACGGGACATGCGTTAATAGCCTCCCCTGATAAAGACAAAGGCACTATATGGTCATATTCATTGCCGTCATCGCCTTTATCTTTCATGAGAGAGTCTTTAGCTGAAGCGGTCGGTATTCTTGGCGTTCCATTATACACAAAAGATACAGTATTCCAGTTTACAGAAACTTCGCGAGGATTAATTATCGCGTGGAGGGTAACGTCAGAATCGATATACTCCTCATTTTCAAAAGTGACACGAGCCTTATAATAACCTGACTGAAGCACATCTGTTAGTTCATATGAATAACCTTTGATAGCGCTATTTTCAAAATCAAAAGGGCCCTCAGGTGAATCTGCCTTAGCCCACGTGATGACTGAATAACTTCCATTTATAACTACACTATATCTAATATAATTTTGGTTTTCAAGAGCTGAATCTCTCCCATATATAGTCTCAGCTTCATGAAAGTCACCTGTAATAGTGCTTGTTGACCCGTCAATCAAACAAGAAATTGAAAAACTGTTAGTTGCTGCATATGCGCTAATGCTAGGATTAAAGCAAACAATAAAAGTTGCCACGGCTAGTGCGAGCGGTAACAAAATAAACATTAAGAAGGATTTAATTTTAGAATTCATATTATTCACAGGTGTAGCAATACGGTTGCTATTTAACCTTTTCTCCTATAATCTAGTTAGGTATAAAAGTCAAGTTTTAACCAAAACTTGTACAGGCATAGATGAAGTTTGCATTTTAATTCGATTCCAGAATTTAGACCAATCGACAGTGCCGTTATGCTCTGTGGTTATTGATACTAATGAGATACAATCACTAAATATATTATCCTGTACAGTTGCATTCTTGAATGACAAGTTATTATTAGTGTCATAAATAACAAACGTATGTAAAAGAGATGAATTAGCAAAAGCATAACTACCAATATTTACATGTGAGGATGTTATTAATTTGAAAGCATAAAGTCTTGACATATTAGAGAATGCATACTCAGAGATGTCAAAATCAACAATTGTTATTTCATTAATACTAGAAATATTAGCAAAAGCAAACGGCGCTATAATTTTCTTTTTTTCGGTTTGCGTGTTTTGTATAATAATAGAATTGTCATTGCCTAAATATCTTATTATATATAAATTTTCAGCATCCTCATATTGCAGATAATCTGATTCCATAGTAGGCGTAGTATTTTGATGAATTGTAGCATTGCTATCATATCCTGTTTCCCATCCACTACTCTTAGTGCTAGCAGTTGTCACAACCAAATGTGATATTCCAGAGAAAGCCGTGCTTGCGATTCCTACAACATTTGGAAGGGAAATAGCAAGAAGAGAACTTCCTGCAAACACAAATGGGTACAAATGCAATTCAGAGGCAATAACACCATTTAGATTTAAATACAGCTCAGATGTTAATAATTTAACTAAAACAACTTGATTAGAAGGCGTCTTGTAATAGTAATATGTATAACCATCATCGATACTTGTGATTTCATTATGGGTAAGTGTATTAGCACCTGTATAAAATTCATGTGACGATACTTTTTCGTAGGTTAAATAAGCAGGATCCCCAGCATACCAGACAGTTAAATTTGGATTGTTATTAAAAGCTGTACTTGCAATAAAAGTTATTGTTGATTCTATTTTAATCCAAGTCATGTTTTTGTTAGCAAATGCGTTATCACCGATTGAGGTTATAAGTTTTGCGTCAAAACTAGTAGGAATAGTTATTTTATTATCCCCACTGAAATTTATTAGTGAAAGAGTATTATCAGGATTTAATTGATAAGAAAAACCGTTATCAAAATAGATTGATTGAGTGCTAAGCCAAGTTACATATGCGTCAGCCCATGTATCACTCCAACCTGATGGTTTGCTAGTATAAGAAGCATAAATAGTCAAACTATTGCCAGTTGTAAAAGCATATTCGCCTATTGAAGGGACATTAGAGATATTAACTCTTGACAGAGAATTAGCTCCAGCAAAGGCATAAGGCGAAATAGCTGATAGATCAGATAATTCTAACAAAGCAGTAGAACTCTTGAGTACTGGATATTGAATTAATGTATTATTTGAATATAAAACGCCATTATCTACGGAGTAATAGGGGCTACTAATAATTATGAAACTATTGACGCCTGCATAAGCAAACGCAGCTACTCCAATTGATTCGGCTGAATTTAATTTAACATCCCCCATGTAATATACACCAAAGAACGCTCTTGCCCCGATATATGTTAGGTCATCGGAAATATTTAAAAGGGTCAACGAGGTGCATCCATCAAAAGCACTATCACCAATAATAGTGACTTGGTTAAAGGGAGTAATATTTGACAAATTGACAGAGTTCTTAAATGCAGCAGAATCTATTTTTGTTATATTTTCATGAAGGACGACCTCCCTAAGTGCTAAAGAGTCAGAAAAAATGCCAGAAGGCAGACTCGATAAATAGGAATTTGTTGAAAAATTTACAGATAGCAATGTAGGGATATTGGCAAACGCATAAGCGCCTATGGATGTTATAGTATTTGGGATATCTATAGATTCAAATTTTTGGTTTTTATAGAACGCATAAGCCCCAATTTCAACATAACCATACAAATTAAATTCCAAATTAATACATTCAGAAAACAAACCGTCCGTTATTATACCATTTGGGAGGTAACTTGTGAAAGATGTGAGTGCCTTACACCCGCTAAAGACATAAATACCAAGAGCAGAAATATCTGGCAAACTTAAGGTTTCCAATTTTACGAGATTAGCAAAAGCATAATTGCCTATGCTGATAGATTGACCATTATAAGTGATTGTGACAGATGTCAATGCGGATAAATTAGCAAATGCATAATCAGGTATTCTAGTTACACTGTCAGGTAGGACTATAGTTGTTAAAGAAGTACAACCTTTTATAGCATCTGCAAACTCTGTAATTTGTGCATTTATAATTAAAGTTTCAAGAGTCTTTGATCCTGCAAATGCACTTCCTAATGAAACAACAGAATAAGTATTACCATCAACATCGAATGAAACTGGAATTGTAACACTCATAGGAATAGTTGTGATATATGAAGTGATGTAGGCTTGTTGATTTGAAACATAGAATTTGAAATTATCTTTTTCTATACCATAATAAGTTTTATACGCTAGATTATTATTCCAATTTGACTCCCAATCAGATGAGACATTTCCTTGTAGTTGCAATTCTACATCACTAACACTTGCAAAAGAGTTTGCATAAATATTTGTTATTGTTGAGGGAATAGAAATTACCGTTACATCATTATCTCCATCAAAAGCATCGAACGCATAATTATCTATTGCAGTCAATGGAACATATAGTCCAGATAAATTTGTTGATAAAGGCATGGATAATGGGATATAGACAACGTCAGATAAATTTTGAGTAGAGATACCAATTATGATAATAGAATTCTGATTCACTATATATATAAAATTATTAAATACTAAGATTTCAGAATTTTTGGTGTTGTCATAAATAATACGGCCTGGGAAAATTTGTGAATAATCTAGGTCTAAATCATCCTCGATAATTATACGCATTCCCACATAGGCATTGTCAAAAGAGCCTGCAGAAATTTTGCATCCTGATGGGACAACAAGTATATTTATTTTTGTGTTTGACAAGGCGTTCTGTAAAATAAACTTCAGAGTGGATGGCAAAACATATTTATATGAATCAGCGTTAACAGTCAATGAAGAGAGTACAATCAGGTTATTGCTGTTATCATAATAGCCTGTTAATGTATTGCCATCATCATCCGGCTGGTCTGTTTTTAAAGTTAATCCAAAAAACAAATTAGTTGTAGATGGATTTGAGTCATACAAAGAATAATTTTGGTTAGGCCCTGCAAATATCACAACGGCATCAGGGGATAAGGAATTCAACAAGCCAATGAAATAGCCACTTGCAGGTGTCACATATAAAAATTTAACTAGACCGTTTGCATTTAATGCAAATGGATCTAATATTCCAGCCACGGTGTTTCCGCTAAACGTTGTTGGGATAGTCAGAATCCCATTCTTATTATTAATGTTATTAGAGGATGCACCAACGATATAAGCCTTGGAATTTTCGACAAAATAAGTAAATTCTGTGGTAGATGAGTAACTTAAATCTTCTTTTTTATATAATGGATTAGAAATTTCCCATCCTGGGTTGCTTGTCGAATAAACATATATTGGGACATTTGAGTTTACTGCACTCTGAGGGAATGTATGAACTGTCCAGGGCACCGTAATATTGCTAATCGATTGACCTCTTGTGAACGTTCCACTTTTTATTATTGTAATATTATTTGGCAATGACACAATACCAGAGCCTGTAAAATCCACTAAAACAACATCATTATTAGAATCAGTGTAATAGTAAGAATTATCAGATACATTTAAAGTGCTCTGGATATATGCGTTTGGATGTACATTATCAGTGAAATTGAGATCATTTGAATAGTAGATAATGAGACCAGGATTGCTAGAGAAGGCTTTTGTTTTAATTTGTACGGGGTGTTCTGGTAAAAAGGTTATTCTCATTAGTGTTGATGTGTTAAATGCAAAATCTGAAACATTATTAATGCCCAAATTTGTAGGAACGGTAATTGTAGTAGAACTAGTAACTGCTCTTACTAAGGAAGTAGTACCATTAGTATAAGTATAATAATTGACATTGTCAAGGATAGTGCGTGTTGGTTGTACGGATGATTGATAGTAGTTAACACCAATGCTACTGAAGTAGCTGCCTTGTGCAGGAGTACTTGCTACAACGACTAATTCGGGATTACTCATGAATGAGTCAATAATTGATATTCCTGCATCTATAAAGATATATTCAAGATTTTTGCTATTAAATGTGCCAACGATACCCTTAATTGTCTTGTTCGAAATTAGTTCTGATGAAATTGAGAAATCGTGATTTGTTCCATAATAGTTTGTTATATAAATCTGATTATCTTTTTCATAATATTCTAAAGCTAAGGATCCATCATTAGAATATGTCCAAGTGCCGCCAGTTGGAAAATTAATTGTGACCGTTGCACTATTTTTTGTTATATTCCATTTTGAATTCCATTTCTCAAAGTCGACAGTGGTCATTAAATTCAATACCACATTATTTTTAGTTCCGTAAAATAAATTTGCTCCTATATTTATATCTTGATACAAATAAAGATTTGTAATTTGTGATCCAGCAAATGACCCATCTCCAATATATGCTATCTGATAGGAAGTTAATGCGCTATCATTGGTATGAAAGTCCGTAGCATCACCTAAATATTTCGTCAAATAACATGATGAATTAAGAGATAACAGATACACATCTTGAACAATGACGATATCAGATAAACTAGCGATTCCATTATAAAAGAAATTGTGAGGATTTTCTCCTATATAATTTCCAATTACATATACTACGGTATTTATTGAATTATAAAAAGCGGTTTTGTCTATACTGGTCGGCGCAGAATTAAAAATCACTGCATATAGAGAGAGACAATTCTCAAATGCATAAGAGTCAACTGATACTTGGGAATTAACGGTCACTGACTTTAATGATTGATTATTTGCAAACGCATAAGAGAAAATCCCTGAAACGTCAAGACTTTGAATTTTTTTAGGTATTATTACCTCAGTTGAGTCGCCAATGTAACCCACTATAACAACAGTCTTGTTGCTAAAAGTATATACTAAATTTGAAGTGTCCAAACGCACGTTCCAAACAACATTATCAAGGTCAGCCCAATCACTGGCAAAGCCAGATTGAGTTCCCATACCTGACATGTAAATTCTCAATTTTTCAGATGTGTTTGCAAAGGCATTTTGTCCAATTGTCAGGACAGAAGCTGGGAGGAAAACATATTCTAAACTAGTACAACCATAAAAAGCGTTGCTCCCGATAGTAGAAATTTTAGTATTGGTACTAGCATAAACCCGCTTTAGACTTAGCGCATTTTTAAAAGCATCAGGGGCAATTACTTCTATTCCATCTCCTAATGTTAATTCGCTAATCACACTGTTTTCAAAGGCGCTAGATGATATCTCTTTTATTGTAGAAGGGATCACTAGTTCAGTCACTATTGTGTTATCTTTAAACGCATTAATATCGATCGTGGTAACAGGCAAGCTATTGTAGTATGAGGGTATAACGACTTTAGATTCACTGCCATTATAGGCCTTAACTCTCATGCTTTTGCCGTCTGAATTAACTAAGAAAGCAAGTCCCTCACTCCCAGGTTCGGTCCAAACTGCAGTTAAACTTATGTCTCCATCGTTTGCCCAACGCGTTGTTGGGGCATAAACTGATCCATTAAAGTCCCAGTATGCTATTATATATAAAGGATGAGTTAAAGAAATAGATGCTATTATATCAGATATGTAATCACCGTACTTGATAACGAAATACTTTTGTTTTGAATCAATTAAAATAAAATCAGAATTTGCAATGTAGTATCCATTGTCCGTCAAACCATCATTTAAGTTTACTTTGTATTTTATAAATTCAAATTTTGCATAAAAGGTAACAGATTTTGGGGTGGTGACGTCTAGTGAAGGATCATCGATTAGTTTTGTTCGGGCGGAGTCTTCGTACCATCCAGCAAAAAGATAACCCTCACATGCTATTTTTTCAATAGATATGTCTTGAGTCAGATCTGCATTATATGTTGTTGGGTTATTGTTAACAATTGGTGAATATAAAGTTGGAGTAGTTCCATAATCATAGGTCACAACATAATCAAGCGCACGCCAAACTGCAACAAGAGTTAAATTTTCGGCAGGCATAACTACAGTGCCACCTGTATATACGATGTATGTTTCCTGACCTATTGAATATGACCAATGGTCAAAGGCATAATAGGTGCGAGTAAAAGTCGATGGGTTGTCTGGAATTATGAATGACTCATTTTCAATTTTGTTTGAAACTGTTGGTGTATCCCCCGTGCCGTTGTTAGCATCAAACTTGACTGTATATGTATCCTTTTCTTTTACATATGCAGTAAAAATCAGGCTATAGGCAGGCATAACAAATGATTGCAAACCAAAATAGTTAGTTTCATTATATTGCCAACAAATAAATTCATAACCAGGTAGAGCCAAATTTGTGGCAGAAGGTAGAATAAAAGATTCTCCTGCAGCATATGTTGCATCAGGGATAGATCCTGATAATCCAGTTGCTAATAGGTATTGTACACCAAATAAAGGCTCCCACGTAGCATAATAGACGATGTTATTCGTGTCCATTGTAAGAGTAACTGGATTAGCAGTAGTTGGTTTATATAAACTTACTCCATCATACCAACCAATAAAACGATGGCTTGTGTATGAGAAATTAATTTGATCAATTACTGGGAGAGAGTATTCTGAGCCTGCTGTTCTCGAAATACTTGAAGGAAGATTTCCAAGTACATTATCTTCCGGTTTTTTAGCGAAAGAGGCAGTGTAAGTTCGAGTCCAGCTAGCTATAAAAGTAATTCTGTTTGCAGTAGGTACTTCTGTAAAAACATATTGAGAGCCAGCCTTTAATACAGTATCATTAGAGCTAGTAATCCAGCCAGAAAACACATAATTTACATAATATGCTTGTGAGGTGGTAAGATCTGGGAGTACAAAGACTTCTCCGATTGAACGTTGTTGATCAGGTATATTTTGTAGAATTGTAACATTAGGATTCGGGATGGTGTATGATACAGTATATGTAATTATTTCCCATTTTGCATACAGAGTAACCGAACCAGAAACTCCGCCGTTGTCGAAAGGGAAGCTAACTGATGAGCCTTGAAATTTCGAGTCGAGATACCATCCTTCTAGCAAATAACCTTCTTTGCTAAAAATATTTACGTCTTGTTCCTCAATTGCAGCTTTTGAAATATGACGAACCACATTTTGATGTCCGTCTGATATTAATTGAAGCTCAAAATTCAATGTCGGAGGTGTTGGATCTACGACAATTGGCTCAGAAGGCGTGTTAAAAGTCCATTTTGCATAAACAGTGCAATTAGCATAAATTGGGTCGAGCAGTAGAGAAGTTGCTGTTAATTGACGTTCCCACCGATCAAGATCAAAAAACCATCCGTCAAAAACATAACCATCTCGTTTAGGGGCGAGAGCAGGCATAGAAAATGTTGCATTGCCGAGAGTAGGGACGCGATGGAAAGTGCCCTCTCCACCATTGGTATCAAAAGAAATATAGTAAATCTGAGATCCAGGATCGTTTTCCTCTGCACAAGAAATTAACATCAGTGCAAACAACGCTATTAAGATAATCAATGTAAGGACTTTTATAAATTTCATTGTAACTCTTCCTTATTGCAACTGACAGCTTAAAAAGCAATCTCAAAAATAGTGCCCAACGAATTTTAATGTTGTAAATATAGATTAAAATTCGAATAAAGCACAGCGCTAAAATCTCAAAATTTGGAAGCTAGTTTTGCTGAGTCAAAAAACAGGGACACGCGTGTAGCAAATCTCTATTTCTTTTAGTTTACATTAGTTATATAATATAACACGCGCGCAGGGGTTTTGTCAAGACTTATGCCAAAATAGGAGGGGAAACAGCCCCTGTGGTTAGATTTTATAAGGAAAAATCGATTGGAATTAGGGTAAAGTTAGTACTATAAAATTGTAAAAAAGCAATGAGTAATGTGCAAATTTATCAACTCATGTATTGTTCTAGAGAGTGCTGAAATCATAAAATGTGATGAGAGACAATTTCATAATCAATAATAAGAAAGCTTGACAATTCTTAAAAACAATATAGAACATATCGATTAAATTAAGGATAACAAATTTATTACTACTTCTTAAGCCTAAATGAAACAAGATCTTTAATTTTTAAATAAACCAATTATTTATGTTGCAAGATATCTCTTTAAAGATAGAACTAGCTCTGAATTTTCACGCATAGTAGTTATCATTTCAATATTGACTTTAGTTTGTAGCTCTATAACACTTTGCATTTTTATAACAGAACTCTCTAACTGATTTAATCTAGTAAGGATCGTATCATAACTACTAGTAAGTGATGATAAAGCAGGTTCGATCCTGATTTCTAACTCCGTATTTGCAATTTGAGATTCCGCGAAAGAGTTTAGGGTGTTTTTTAATTCGTCTTGCGAATTTTTGTGCTCAGTCAGTGTTCTCTGAATTCGCTTACCAAATAACAGCATACGTGTTACAGTGTCATCAATGATATCTATAGAACCGAGAACCTCAGCCGCTTGTGTTTTGAATTGATTGAGTTCATCAATAGTTTTAGCGAATTTGTCTAAAATAGTTCTAAATTCATCTTTATTATCCATTTGCACTTTTACCTACCTCTATAATTGTTTAATTTCCGCAATTAGCTTCGTAATTTTTTTTGTTTCAGTATCAATGTAATCACTATTTCCGATGTTTATGAAAGCTTGCTTGTTAAAATTCGAGTAATAATTTATAGCCTTTCTCACTTTTTCGTTATCTATTTTTTTTCCGTTACACTTCTGAGAAAGAATAGCACCCCATTCGTCACCAGTGTCTACAAAAAGCTCTTCTGACACATCGTATTCACAACTATCAAAAAACAATTTTGCAAATTTTAATTTTTCCAACTCTAATTCATTAACACTACAAATATCTAAGGTATTTTGATAGTCTATATAAATTTGCATTACAGATGCCCCAAACTCATCCTTTCCACGGAGATATGCTTCTTTAGCTTGTTTATACCGGTGTTCTTTCTTGAGATGTAAGGCTTCTTTTATCCAATCCTCACTATTTTTAGTTTCGCTAATGAGATTTCTCAAGGCACTTATATCATTATTTGGCAAAATGTGCTGTTCTGTAAAAAAATGCCTTTCTATCCTTTCGTCATATAATTTATCTTCACAAATAAAAATTCTGTCCTGGGCTCTCGTGCATGCGACATAATACTTGTTAAACACCATTCTATGATGGGTGCTACGTTTTGCATTGCCATCAAGCATATCGCGGAATGAGTGTTCATTATCAGATATTAGATTATAAATAATTACATCGCGGTATTCAAGCCCTTTAATGCTTTGTACTGTAAAAATGCGTCCACGCAAAGATGGTAGCTGTTCTTCTAATCGAGCTTCACTAGCATCATCACTGACAATGATGATGCATTCTGTAGATTGGTTTGCAAAATCTAAGACATCATATATAATTTCAGGGTTTGTAACATAGCAAGCCCAATAGCTCTCATCTAAGCCAAGGCGCATAGATCTTTCGTCGGCGTCATCTTTATAATCTTGTTTCCCTATAAATTGCTGTCTTAATTTTGTCAAACTATTTATATATTCGATTAAATGCGGGCCACAGCGCCAGGTTTCTTTTAAAACGTGTTGAGGGATTCTGGGTTCTATATTTAAAATATTTTCACGTTTTCTATAAAAAATACCACCAATTTTACCAAAGTCAACAATAGTTGGATTTATTACTTGATTCGGATCCCCAAAAAAGTAAAGATTATGGCTAGGACAACACTCTGCGAGTGCCAAAATTTGTATTTCGGTCAAATCTTGCACTTCATCAATAATCATGCAATCATAAATTTGTGGATTCTTAAGTAAATTAAAAGCACTGTCGTTGTCATCATATCTACTTTCTTTTTCTAGTTTTTTTTGATATTCTTGTGCAATTAAATATATCTCACGAATTTCTTCATCTATGAGTTGTTCTTTTTTTGCATAGTTTTTCCATTCCTCAAAGGATATTAAACCACTGTATTTTCCACGCTCACCATTTAAAACCCCACCCTTTATTACACCACGAATATACGTATACACGTTATTTACTGATAAATTAGGGTATCTACGACTAACCTTTTCAGGGACTTCTACAAATCGCTCTGGTCGTTTCTCTAATATTTTGTTTCGAATCGTCTTTTCACCACAAAATTCATTGAAAGTGACACAGTTTGGATTCATTATTTTGCTTCGCTCTAGTATATCCGTTGCGTATTTGCGCATGTTTTCAGTTAAAGTTATATAAACTAAGGATTTAACTGACTTAGATAAATTCTCGTAATATTCTAAACTCAAGATTGTTTTACCGCTTCCAGCGCTACCTCTGAATATTACAGGTGGCTTTTCATTTAAAAGCTTCAATTGTGAGCTTGATAGAATAGGACGATTAGTATCAGCAAAATATACGGGTTGTATAAACTCGATTTCATTCATATCACGATAGCAAATGGCTACGTCATTTTTGATTTTGTCTACAATATTAAAAAAAGTTAAATTCCCACGTCTTAATTCTTTAAGAGCATCAATGGCATCATTTTTCTGTTGATCGTGAATTTCCACATAAGTGAGAAATATTATATCTCCATCGCATATGCGCACATTGTCTACATTAGCAGCGTTTCCGTATATATAAACAATGCGTTCAGAGGGACTAGTTCTAAATTTAAACGTTGCAGGCTGGATACCTTTGAATTTCTTCGAATTTTTTGTTCCTAGGCGTGTTCTGATTTCAACGTATGATAATTGACTTAATTCATTTATTAGAGAATTGATTTTGTTGCGTTTTTCTTTCTGCAAAGAGCCAACAACGTTTTTGAACATACTTGTGATTAATATTCGGCATACACCTTCTGGAGGAATATCGAAACGTTCGTCAGGTTCTTCCTCAATCAACGATTCATATTCAAATTGTTCGTTAGCAAAATCGAACAAATTGTATCTATCGTTATTGAAGTTAGTATTGCTCATTAATAATGGACTCCTGTTTGTCAAATAAGCGTCTAGAATTATTCGTTTTTTTAACAAGTAAGAAAACAGTAATGGTTGCATATTTAAATAATAACTACAGCTTTCACTGAGCAATAAAAACATACTATGTAAAACATTACGTAGAAATAATTATATAAAATATATCATAATATTGAAAAATTTGCAAGAAGTTCTCAATCAAAATTAGGTAGAAACAAATATCTATTTTCTCATATTAAATGCAGTTTTTTTAAGCGTCTGAAGTTTAGTGCAGGATTTTCTTAAGGAACTGCACTTAACATGGATAATTAACTCATACAAGTTTTACATTTCACCCCCTATATTAACATTGTGTTTTTGCCCTAATTATGCTATATTGAAAACGCACACGGTGTATAATATGGCTTAACAGTTGACAAGGAATAACATTAAGCAATAAGAGGCATTGATGAAAATATTAAGCTTATTTTCCAGGGCAGGCGGATTTGACCTTTGTTTTGAAAAAGCGGGATTTGATATAGTCGCCGCGAACGAATACGACGATACGATTTGGGAAACATATGAAAAGAACCATACTAAGCCCTTGTTAAAGGGCGATATTTGCATAATCGAGAGTGATAAATTCTCTGATTGCGACGGAATAATCGGTGGTCCTCCTTGCCAGTCGTGGAGCGAGGCTGATGCGCTTTTGCGGGATAGACGACCCACGCGGAAAATTATTTTACGAATACGTATGTATTCTCAAAGACAAACAACCTAAATTTTTTCTTGCCTAAACGCAAAAGGAATGCTTTAGCAAAGGCACAATACGGCGGTGCAAGGAATTATCTGACAGTTTGACAAAACGGGCTAAGATGTAAAGGTCTTTCTCGTCAATGTGAACGATTATGGGGTAGAGCAAGACCGTTTGCGCGTTTTTATATAGGGTTCAGAAAAGACCTAAAGCTTAAATTTGAGCCGCCAGAGCCGCATAAATACAAGCCAGTTTTTAGAGATGTCATTGCGGATTTGATCGACAACGCATTAACCGCCGCAGATAATAATAAGACGCAGGGAAATAAATGTAAGGTTGCTAATCACGAATACTACACGGGAAATTTTTCAACGATTTTCATGAGCAGAAACAGGGTTCGGAATGGAACGAACCCGCTTTTACGGTGCAGGCTTCGGGTAGACAGTGCCAAATTCATCCAAAGGCACCGACTATGCCAAAAGCATCAACGGACAAAAATATTTTTGAAGATGGCAAAGAGCATTTATACCGTCGTTTAACGGTTAGAGAATGCGCGCGAGTTCAAGGCTTTCCAGACGATTTTATGTTTTACTACAAAGATATCGATACAGGATACAAATTGATTGGAAACGCCGTACTCGTCAATTTGGCGTTTGAGATGGCAAAAGCGATAAAAACGGCTTTCGACGAGGTTTCTTTGAAGAACAGCACACAACGGAAAGTAAGTCGGCGTTAATGAAATGACATAATATGTAATTCACAAAGTGTATGTGTGCAAATCAACGCCAATTCTTTGGGACGCGGTGCGTTTTGCCGTAGACCAATGCTCGGATACGGCGCAGTTTATCCTTACGGGTTCCGCCGTGCCGCTCGATGACGTAAATTTGCATACGGGAACTGGAAGAATATCACGTTTCAAAATGCGGACTATGAGTCTTTATGAATCGGGGGAATCTAACGGACAAATTAGTCTCGGAGCATTATTCGACGGCGCACATGATGTACAAGGCTTTTCATCGCTAACGATAGAGGAACTGGCTTATGCGCTTGTAAGAGGCGGTTGGCCGCAATCTATTGGTGAAAAAGAGAATATCGTACTGCGCAGAGTTTACGATTATGTCGAGGCGGTTATCAACCATGACGTAAACCGCGTGGACGGCGTTGAAAAGAATCCTAATTCCATGCGCGTGCTTATGCGTAGCCTTGCGCGGTGCAGTGCGTCTATGGCGAATAATGAAACGCTTCGAAATGACATGGTTAGCGAGGGTGCTTCGCTTTCCGCGCCGACCGTCGCGAGTTATCTTAACTCCCTTAGACGGATTCATGTCATTGAGGACTTGCCCGCATGGAATCCTGCCTTGAGGTCAAAGACCGCTATCAGAACCACGGCGACAAGACATTACATAGATCCGTCGATTGCGGCTGCCGCACTTCGCGTAAATCAGAAAAGGTTATTACAAGATTTCAATACATTCGGACTTTTATTTGAATCGTTATGTGTCCGCGACCTGCGAGTATGCACACAGGCGATAGACGGCGAAGTGTTTCACTATCGCGACAAGAACGGCTTGGAGTGCGATGCGGTCGTGCAACTAAAAGACAGTCGTTGGGGCGCGATCGAGGTTAAAATGGGAAGCAGGGAAATTGACGGCGGCGCAAACAACTTAAGAATGCTTCGATCGTTAGTAAAAAGAGATCCAGTGTTCTTAATGGTGTTGACCGCTACCGACATCGCCTACCGTCGCTCCGATGGCGTATTCGTAGTGTCGATAGGGTGTTTAAAGGACTAGTAATATAAAAAATGCTTGAGCATTCGGCAAAAATGGCAGGAGAACGAACGGTGCAAACACGTCGGGAGATAAAACAATAGGGCGTCAAAGCCCGAAATATTCCTTATTATGTTTAGTATAATGGATCTGGTGGAAAATGCTAATTTTTCTCAAAAACGCTCGCTTAAGAGATTTAACTATTCAAATCTAAATTTTTGTTTAATTAATCGGCAAAAGGGCGGAGTTATCCTGTTTGTGATTAAATTATCCTATTTAGGACTAATTTTGTTCTCTTAAATATTTAGTTTTAGTGCCCTCGACATATCATATGATACTTGAGACCAAATATTCGACACCTTGATTATTTTCTTTGCCTTTGTATCTTGCTCTAAGTTGTCTCTTTTGCTAAAAACACTCTCATACGGTGCTCTGAGTTTTGTCAGGAATCTATCATAGTCTTTATTTTGTGTCTTCATGTTGCTTAGTTGAATTGCCATTGCATGTAGGCCATTTTCCTTTGCCATTTGTTTTAGCCCTAAATATCCCTTATCAGCAACAATTGCTCCAGATTTAGGTAATATTGGCTCTGCCGCTTTTATCTTGTAGCTGACAGATGTTATAAAAACATCAACGATTAATCCTGATCCCATATCAAATAAAACCGTTTTCTTATAACGAAACCAAATTTTTTACTAGATTTGGCACCAAAATTAGCGTCGGTGTTGCTTAATAGGTCTATAAGCTCATTTGTTAGATTTTTCGATGTAACCTCAAATTCAAATCGTTTATTATAAGATTAGATGCGGGATGAATAGATTTTAAGTTTAACATATTATTCCAAAAGATCTAACTATAATTTTAATGCAATCCATTAGTTTGAAACTGAATCTAAAACAAATCTAAATTTAAACAGGCGCAATTTTTTTCAATGAGCCCATCCTTGAGGCTTTGAGCCATTAACCAATAGCCCTTAACATCGTCACCATCGATTTTTAAGAACTTGCATATTTCTTGGGCCTCTTGCGGTGGCTTTATGTTCTGCACTCCAGGCACGGCATAAATAAGATGTGTTGAAGCTCCATTTTTGCTAAGTATTCCTATCGAATAATATTCATCACTATCATACTTGATTTTTACCCATTTACTATTTGGAATGTGTTTTTCTAGTGTACTGTCTTGTGGATTCGTTGTAAATAACTCATTGAGTTTTGTTTTAATAAGCCTACTAAAATTATTATTTAAGGCTAATACAAATGGATTGTTATTTGATTGTATAGGTATATCTTTTACAGTTTTCGGTTGAATGGGTGATTTGTTATTAGATGCTTTACTATGCAAGTCTGTTTGTGTAGGTTTTGTCTTGCCGTTAACAGAATTATCATGATGTAGAGGCTCAACGCTATCAGTATTAGAATTGTCGATTGATGATAAAGTATCACTGATAATGCAGTTTTGAATCGAATTATCATCGCAGTTGATTAATGATTTTAATTCATTTACATCAATTAGATTTTTATAACCGCCACGCCCTAAGATTCTGTATTGATTATTTATAATTACAGCGTCTATTGCATCATTTAAAGAGAACATTAGACTTTTTGATATTTCTGTTTTTTTATTCACAATTTTGAAAAACACTATTGGATCTACTGCTGTTTTAATAAAAGCATACGGACAATTTTCAAGCTCATCTTCTAATATTAGTTTTATACCACACGTATTACCAATCTTGATAATTGTCAAACTAGCAATGGTTACTGTGCCATTCTTAAGTGTCAGTTTCTTCCTTATTAATGACATAAACAAACCTCATTAATTTAATATATGCACAGAAAAAACAGTTTATGCTAAATACAAGTTTATGAGTTTTAATGAGGTGCATGGGTTACATCGTAGATAGGACAATGAACATTTTAGCAGTGGATATTGCATCGTGAAGTGCACGATGTGGATTTGTGTTATGTAAATTGAGGTGTTCTAACAAAACATTTAACTTGTAGCTTGTCAAATGAATTTTAGATTTAGCTAATGCAATAGTGTCTAGCACAGGGTTGCGAAAATAATAACCCGCGGGTTCGCTTTGCTTTTCTAAAAATGCCATATCAAAACTAGCATTATGGGCTACTAATGTAGTATTAAGAGTAAATTTATGAAAGTCTGGGACTATCTCCTCCCATAAAGGTGCATGCGCCACATCATTGTTTGTAATAGAGGTAATTCGTGTGATTTCAGGTGGGATAGGGTGAGTTGGATGAACAAAGGACCAAAAAGTTTCAACAATTTTTCCAGATTTGATTTTGGCAGCGCCTACTTCTATAATACAACAGTCGGATGCCTTGAAGCCTGTTGTTTCAAAATCAAAGATCACATATTCTTCTTGAAAAAATTTATTTGGCCTTTTAGATTGACCAGACTTAATTATATCAAGATCAGATTGATCTTGATATGGCATGGGGGATATCAGTGAATATTGAGTTGACATCATTGTAGCATCTCCTTAGTTGAGTTATGAATTTATTTAACAGAGTTTTTGAGAAAGGACAAAAAAAGATGACAATAATCAAATACTAATAATAAATAATAGTAGTTTTAGCCAAAATATTTAAGCTTTCTTGTGTGATATGAAAATTAGCACAAATAGTACACAATTTTTATTTGAATTTATAAACATTTTTATCAATGCATAATTCAAATCTATCTTTATTATTACCTAACTATTATAGCTTTTAAAATCTATTTTGTCAAAATTAAGTCACGTATTTAATAATATTTTAGATTTAGTATTCATGATTATGAGTCAAAGACTTTTAAACAAATTTTTGAAAAACCAGCAGAAATTAAAAAATTCTTTAATTTGCTTGTCTAAGATGCTTGACTGTTCACCTAAAGCTTTACAAAAAAATGCAATGGACATTAGCTTTGTTTTGTTAGTTTTAAAAAAGATGCGATCACATTTGTGATAATAAAATAAACATTTTAGCAGTGGATATTGCGTCATGGAGTGCACGATGAGCTTTAGTATTATGTAATCCGAAATGTTCTAACACAGTATTTAGTTTATAGTTTGACAAAGCAAGTTTAGATTGAGCTAAAGCTAGAGAGTCTATGACTGGATTTTCAAAATGAAAGCCCAGTGGTTCACTCTGGTTTCGCAAAAAGGCCATATCAAAATTTGCATTGTGAGCTACTAATGTTGTACCAAATGTGAATTTGTAAAAGTCAGCTACGACGTCTCCCCACCAAGGAGCAAATTCAACATCTTTATTAGTTATAGAATTAATTTTAGTCACGTCAGGCGGGATAGAATGGGTAGGTTTTATGAAAGACCAAAATGTTTCAACAATTTTAGCGGACTTGATCTTAGCAGCACCAACCTCTATTATACAGCATTCTGATGCTTTAATCCCAGTAGTTTCAAGATCAAATACTACAAAATCTTGCTTTGCGAATTCATCAGCTCTTTTAGATTTAGAATCCGCAATCTTAAACATATCGAGTTGCAAATCACCCTCATAAGGTTTTGGATGGATATTGACATAAGATAAGGGCAATTCTTTTTTTTCTGGGATTTTCTCTTCCTGCACAGATTCCTCTTGAACTAAGATGCATTCTGCGGCGCGGTATAATGTTAATGCAAAGAGATTAGAATAAGTATCCCATCTAATCGGTCCTTCAACACACAAGAGACATCCATCTCCGACATGTTTAGTGAACAAATCGGCCTGTTTTTCGCTTTTGGGAAAATATTTCACTTGAATTTCTGCTGAACCATCGTTTAATTTAAAAACATAAAATGGGAGAGGTACAGTTTTTCTCATGAATTGTTTAAAATAAGAAACCACACCTGCGACTGAACACATGTCAGCTTCTTTATTGTTTACTTCTCCAATTATTCGTGGATCGTGCAGGACTGAGCTTATTATATGTTTGCTAATTCTATATGGAGAGGTTTTAATAGAATAGTGTGAAGTTTTTATTATTGGTAAAGTATTAGCATATGTGCTATAATCAGGATCGCCTTTCTCGTCAGGGACAAATTCCAATTCTACATCCTCAATAATCTTAGAATTTAAAAGTTCAGTTAATTTTTCACTCGTTCCACTATTATGCATATGATCACATAAAAATGGAGCCAGGGTCATTTCAATTTTCACGTTATTTATGTTCATTTTTACTTTGATGTCAGCGTTACTAACCTGTGTATATAAAACAGGTTTACATCTATATAAGTAGTCATGAATCAGATGTGATATATAATCCTCGGATGTGATAGTTTTCTCGTAAGATATTACAGCATCGTGCTGATACGGCATAAGTTGCTGTACAATGGTTTCTACTTTATTCTTTAAATTTGCGTTAAGATAAGCATCATAGTCATCAGCATTGAGAATGAATGATATGGACCAAACGCCTTTTTTGTCTTGAGTCTTACTTGATAATTTTAAGATTCGTTCTTCTGGTAATAGTTGTGCATTAAGATGATACATGAAGTAATCGTGATCATTCATTCGTGTATTCCTCTAAAATTTTTAACAATTCATTGGTGATCTCACTATTAATAACATTTTTTATGCGCTCACCATTCTTAAATAGAAGTGACTGTGTTTTTCCCCCACATACTCCAAAATCAGCATTTCCAGCTTCACCTATTCCATTAACAGCACAACCCATCACAGCGATCTTAAGTGGTTTTTTTGTGTTTCTAGTCATGTTCTCCAATTCCATAGCGATTTTTTCCACAGGTAAAACTGTTCTAGCACACGTCGGACATGCAATAATTTCCACAAAATCTTTAACGATACCAGCACACTGAAGAATTTTTTTTCCAACCAAAACTTCACGTACTGGATCTCCTGCTAAAGATACACGTATCGTGTCACCAATTCCATCACTTAAAAGTGTGCCAATTGCGATAGACGATTTAATAATAGCAGTTTCACCAGCACCTGCTTCGGTCAACCCAATGTGGAGTGGATAATTTGTTAACCCATACAATTTTCTATATGATGCAATGGTTATGTTAACGTCAGAACATTTCACTGCTAACACCAAATTGGTGCAACCATAATCTTCCATGTCTTTGATTGCTTCAAGTGTTCTTGAAACTAATTCATCTATACTAATTCGAGTCTTGAACGCACCTTGATTGAAACCTATTCTAATCGGGATATTTTTTTCTCCAGCGACACGTGCTAAGGTTTTAAGTCCCTGTTTATGTGTAATATTGGAAGGATTGATTCGTATTTTGTGCGCCCCTGCCTCGATTGATGCAAGCGCTAATTTATAATCGTAGTGTATATCTGCGACAATTGGTACGGTTGATTCTTTTACAATCTGTTTTAATGCTACAGCAGCTTTAGAATTAGGAATTGACACCCTAATGATATCTGCGCCGGCTTCTTCGAGTCTAATAACTTGTTTAATAGTAGAGTTTATATCTTCTGTTAAAGTGTTTGTCATTGACTGAACACTTATAGGTGCCCCACCACCAATTATTAAATTTTTTACACTTATACGCTTCTTTAGCATTATAAATCCTTTAATTAGCTTAGTGTTAAAGTCCCACTGTAAATATTCTAAACACATCAGCAAAGACAGCAAATCCAATTAACAAAAAGAATCCAGTGACATGTATTGCTGCTTCAATGCTCTTTTTGACGGGTTTTTTGAATATCCATTCAATTAGACAAAAAACCATTCGCGAACCATCAAGTGCTGGTAATGGCATTAAATTCATTACAGCAAGATTTGCAGATATTAAACAAATAACATAAGAAAAAACAGCGAATCCTGATGAGGCTGCTGTGCTCATAAGCGAAATTGTAGTAATTGGACCTCCAGCATTTTCAAGACCAATTTTACCTGTAAACAGCATAGCAAAAGCTTCTAAAATTTTTCCAACTAGAAAGAATGAAAAAGAAAATGACCGCCCAAGGGCATGGAAAAAGTTTAGCCTCTGTGCTGTTATTGCACTAGTAAAGCCAAACATGAATGCTGTTTGCTCATTTCCAGATTCGTCAAGTTCAGGTGTAAAAACACCATTTTCATCATAGGAACCTAGCACACACTCACTTTTTGTCAACGTTAATTTTATTATCTTACCATTTCTTAAGACACCTAATTCAACAGTATTATTTACATTAGAAAATGCCTCTTGAAAATCATCTGCCATTACGATATTCATTTGTTTGCCATTGATAGTCAAAATTGCATCGCCTTCTAATAGAATTTCTTTATTTGATGAATCGTCGTATACATTTGAAATAGTTGGAAGTAATTGTCCATAAAATGTGAATATGAGTGTAATTATAATCAAAGCAGCAATAAAGTTAAAAAATGCACCAGCAAATAAAACTATAAGCCTTTTCCATGGCTCTTTATTGTTAAATGCACTTGGGTCATCACTACTTGCATCTTCTGATAGAAATTGACAGGACCCACCTAACGGAAATGGTCTTATAGAAAACACCACACCATTTTTCTTACCTTTCCTTTTAAATATGGCTGGGCCAAAGCCGATGGAAAATTCCAAAATTTTAAATCCTAAAAGACGACCAGCTAAATAATGCCCAAATTCATGTATAACAATCATTGCGAGCAATGCGCCAATAGCTATAGCGATATATCCAGCAGATTGTAAAAAAGTGGCTGCAATTAACATTTAGTTACTCCTCACATCAATTTAAATTTTAAATTCATATATCTTTTAGTGTCTTTTATAACGTTCAATACATCATCTATAGAATCATGCTTTGCTTCACTTGCGTAGTCAAGCACTTGATCTATTACTGAATGTATCTCCAAAAAATTTATCCGACCTAATCTGAACAATTCAATAGCAATCTCATCAGCAACAGTTAAAGTAGCTCCTAGCCAGGGCTCCTTTAGTAAATACTTAGCCATTTTCAAACAGGGGTATTTATTTTCATCTGGAGCGCAAAATGATAGTTTATTAAGCGCATCTATTCTTAGATGTTCTAAACATTCATATCTGTTTGGATATGTTAATGCGTATTGTATTGGTAATTTCATGTCAGGGATAGACAGACACATCTTTAATGTGCCATCGTTGTATTCCACCATTGCGTGGACAATACTTTCTCTATGCATAATTATACCAATATTATCTGTTTCAAACAACCATTTAGCTTCTAATATTTCAAATACCTTGTTCATTAATGTAGCACTATCTAAGGTAACCTTAGGGCCCATACTCCAAGTTGGATGTTTCAAAGCATCTAAATAATTAACCGACTTGAGCATTTCTAATGAAAAATCACGAAACGCACCACCAGAGGCTGTTAAAATTAATTTTTTTGGAGTGTCATTTCCTATGCATTGCATCAAAGCAGAATGCTCGCTGTCAACAGGTATTATTTTAGATCCATAAAGTTGACTCATGTCCATTATATATTTACCAGCTGCTACAAGACTTTCCTTGTTTGCAGTGGCAAGAGTTGTACCTGTTTTGAGCACAGTGATAGTCGGGAGCAACCCCGCAATGCCAGATATTCCATTGATAACGATATCAGTATTGTTATAAAACGATGTATCATTTAATGTTGACAGAGGATATAATATAGTTTCATTACATTTACCGCTACCATTCTTTAATGCCGCGCGTTGAGGCTTGAATTTCTGTATTTGTGACTTTAATAAATCACTATTCGCATTTGCTGTCAAAAAGACAATATCAAATTCATTTTTTAAGTTATCTATGACATTGAGCGCTTGGACTCCTATTGATCCAGTAGATCCTAGAATCCCGACACGACGTTTCATAAAACAAACACATTCCCACACAATACAATTACAGTCATTGCAACTAATGCGAACATGACACTATCGATTCTATCCATCATACCGCCGTGAGAGCCTAAAATGCCACTGAAATCTTTAATTTCCAGCTCTCGTTTTATTCGACTTGCAGCAAGGTCACCTATTTGAGACACAAAAGACATTAGCAAACCAATTGCCGCATATGTGACCAGAGGGTAGCTAAATTTGTTCCCGAGAGCGTATGTTACATTTAATGGTAGCTTTACAAGTTCAAACAATACATACACGAGGATAGATCCAATCATCCCCCCAATGAGGCCCATTATGCAACCTGAATAAGTTTTATTAGGACTTATTGCTGGGAATATATGTGGACCTTTAAAAAAACTGCCAAAATAATATGCAAACGTGTCAGAACATAATGCAGCAGCAATTGCTATTAAAACTGGTATCATTCCTGGTTCAAATAAGACATAGAAATGAGGGATTACAATTGCTAAATATAGCATTGATACTGGATAAATCAATATGAATACAGTGTAAATAAAATCCTTAAATGCAATGCGCGGATCAAAGATGAAGAAACTAAATATTAAAAGGACTCCAAGGCCTAGCACAATAAGAAATCCAAACAATCCATAAATGATAGATAGTGGTAGCATTGCTATAGTTGTTAAAATTAGTGGTATTATAATAGGATTATATGAAGACGCTTTGCCACATTTAATCATCTCAAATAGAGCAATCATAATGACTGCAAATACAGCGATATCAAAGAAGGCTTGATGAATCTTAGTTAAAAATAAAATCCCTAAAAAAACAACTAGTAACGATAATCCAGTTAATGTCCTTTTCATGAAAACTTCCTGCCTTATAAATTAATAAATATACAGTTAATTCAACTTTCGAATCTAGATAAATAATTTAATATCAAAAGCTATTATATATTGAGAGATGGATGCCTTATGCGTCATTAAAGAAAACTCGAATAAGTGCAACTATAGATAATATTATTCCTACTTAGAAATATTCCCATATTTTTTTGTAATAAGAGAATATTCGTGAAGAAAATTAGACAGGTCACCAGACACAAAATCTGGCCATAACTTGTCGGTAAAAATGAAATCAGAGTATGCAGTTTGCAAAGGCATAAAATTAGATAGACGACTATGTCCACCATATCTTATAACTAATTCCGGATCTGGCAAATCAAAGGTGTATAGAAAAGATGATAATTCATCGTAAGTAATTGGTAGATAGCTATTTTCAGATTTTAGCTTTGCAATATATTTGTTCACAGCATTCACAATCTCAGAACGTCCACCATAACCAATTGCAATTGAAATTACCATCCCCGCGTTTTTAGAGGTTTGAGTCAGGATCGATTTGCACACTGATGCAACATTAGATGGTAATAGGCTAAAATCTCCTAAAAAGTTTAATCTATAATCATTCTCAAGCGCAAGAGGTAATATTTTTTCAGTAATATGATCACATATTATTTCCAGAATAAATGAAACCTCAGAGGGTGGGCGGCTGAAATTTTCTGTACTAAATGCATATAATGTGAGATAATTAATATCAAGTGAATCTGCTGCCGTAATTATTTTGAGAGTAGCGAGTGCGCCTCTAATATGACCATATTTGCGATCTAGTCCTCGCTCTTCGGCCCAACGTCCATTGCCATCCATAATCACAGCCAAATGTTTGATCAAACGCACATGATCTCCTTCTCTTTATCTGTTGCAATCTTATCAATATCAGCTATTTGCTCACTTGTTAACTTATCAGCATCCTTTTCATAATTATGCAATTCATCCTCAGTGATCGTACTGTCTTTTTTTAACACTCTTAGCTGTTCAATTGCCTCCCTGCGTATGTTTCTGACAGCCACTTTCGTGGTTTCAGATAATGTTTTTATATCTTTAACCAAGGATTTTCTGCGCTCCTCAGTTAGTTCCGGGAAGATTAAACGAATTACTTTTCCATCGTTAGTTGGTGTAATCCCTAGATTTGCGTCTATTAACGCTTTTTCAACAGCTTTCATGGCAGTGACATCCCACACAGATATTTGCAGAACACGAGCTTCAGGCACAGTTATGTTAGCCATTTGATTAATTGGTGTTGGAGTACCATAATAGTTAGCCTGTACTTTGTCTAATATATGTGCGTTAGCACGACCAGCTTTCATAACAAGCAACTCAGCTTTAAATGCTTTTATGCTCTTTTCAGCCTTAGCTTTAAATTCGTCGAATATTATTTCAACTTCCATTATTTCATAAGACATATAGAAATCCTACCTATTTTTTATTGTGCGATCCTGTAAATTCATGATTTGTGATTTATACAGGTACATTATAATTAAATTATGAAGTCTTAATACTAATATGCATGTGGTCACAGCATTTTAGTATTAGGATTTAGATCTTTTTTACAAATGAATGCAAAAAAGAATTGTTCACAGATTGATATAATATATTATATTAACATAAAAACTATTATCTTTCAATAGTGAAATCAAATGACATATAAAATTTATTCAAATTTTAAAATTCACAATTGCCTGGTGTTCTTGGGAAAGGGATTACATCGCGAATGTTCTCCACACCCGTTATATATATTAATAGTCTTTCAAATCCCATACCAAAGCCAGCGTGCCTGCATCCTCCATATCTCCTCAAATCAACGTACCAATCAAGATCATCTTTTGGAATATGCATTTCATCCATACGTGATATAAGTCTATCAATGCGCTCCTCTCTTTGGCTCCCACCCATTAATTCGCCAGCACCAGGCACCAATAAATCAACACCTGCCACTGTTTTTTCATCATCATTCATTCGCATATAAAATGCTTTTATATCTTTAGGCCAATTATAAACAAAGACAGGCGCTTTATAATATTCATCAGTCAAATACTTCTCGTGCTCACGCGCTAAATCTTTCCCATGTTTTGGTAGGATCTCCCATTTCTTATCAGCCTTTAAGAGCAAGTTAATAGCTTCTTCGTGCGTGATTTTTACAGCGGAGGATGCTACTAAAGCCTCTAAGCGAGTTAAAAGATTAAGGTTTGGAGCTATCTTATTAAGATGCTCCATTTCGGGTCTGGCATGGACTAAAATATATTTTACAATATGTTTCAAGAAATCTTCTTCAATTGACATTAGTCCTTTTAAATCACAGAATGCAATTTCTGGCTCAATCATCCAAAATTCAGCCGCATGTGTTTTTGTATTCGAATTCTCTGCTCTGAATGTCGGACCGAATGTATATATTTTTTTGTATGCTAAGGCATAACATTCGCCTTCTAGCTGCCCTGTCACAGCAAGGCATGTTTTCTTACCAAAGAAGTCGCTAGCATAATCAATAGGTGGTTTTGTCTGAGCATAATTAATTGTACTAACAGAAAACGTCTCGCCTGCGCCTTCTCCGTCATTAGCAGTTATTATAGGGGTATGAACATATACATAACCTTTGTCCTTAAAATACTTATGAATGGCATATGATGCAATTGATCTCACTCTAAATATGGCTTGGAACAATTTAGTACGTGGTCGCAAATGCCCTACTTCTCTTAAAAATTCTAGAGTGTGTCGCTTTGGTTGTATTGGGTATTCCGCACAACTCTCGCATTCGCAAACTATATTTTCTGCAGAAATTTCGAATGTCTGACTCCCACCCTCTGATTTCACTAAAATCCCTTCTACAGAGATAGCAGTTCCTACGTATAACTCTTGAATGTTAGTAAAATTCACTAGTTTATCTGTATATACTATTTGAATCTCATTTAAAGTTGTGCCATCGTAAAAGTTAATAAAGCCAAAGGTTTTTTGTTTGCGATGGGATCGAATCCAACCTTCAAGCTTAACTTTTTTTAAGAAAAACAATTCAGTGTTTTCCATGATTTCTTTCAAATCAATACTCATTTATCTGTACTCCTAAAATTTGCGTACTTATATAATTTTTATATGTCTATATATTTAGAGATGAAGTTGTCCTTATCAATACGAACCGCACTTAAAAAATCTGTGAAGGCATCGATTGTAGTCATTCCAAAACTATTGTTAACATCCAATTGCCAGTTGCGATTCATTTGAGCTTTAATAGCCCTAACCTCCACATAAGGGATATCTAACTTTACAATCATTCGCATTAAAGCTTCACCTTGTCTTGAAAATAAGTTATCAAAATCGGTGTGTGAGAAAAATATAGGACCTCTTGATTCGATAAAATATTTGAATGGTGATAAAACATCTAAGTGACTAAATTTTTCGAAGTGACTAATGTGTTTTATCTTTTTACCGAGCAACTTTTTAACAATAGAATGTGCCTCATATCTAAAATCATCTGATGATAACAAGGCAGGTATATCATAAAAGCCACAAAAATATGCTTCTGCAAGTAATTTAACATCTGGCACAGTTACTTTTAATTCATGAGCATAATCAAGTTGTGTTATTGCTGTAGCAATGCAAAAAGAGACAAATGCACCGCTTGAGTCCCCTGCTAGGACTAAGCTATAAAGATCTAATGAAAAGCGATCCTTATTGTCATATACCCATTGAAGTGCAGACATGCATGCATGCAAGTTTTGTGGAAACGTGTGCCCGCATGTCACAGATACAACATTATAATTTAAACTTGCAACACGTCTAGATAAGCCACGTCTTTTATAATTTTTATTAGATGATTCGTCAGTGGTGACATAAAAAAGCGTGGGTTTTTGTGAAGGTTGTTTTGAAATATATATATCTAAAGTATTATATCGAGGAAGTGACTTATCAAAATGTATATCACAAATTCCAATTATGTTTCTATCATGGAATATGTCATAACCGATTTCAGATCGGTTTTTGTTCTTCCATAGAAATATTTTTTGTGATAGCTCCTTAGCGGTAATTTTTATAGACATAACTGTTTTATAAAAGTTTAATAATATATCGTTGTATTAAGTAAAATTGCTTTTAAATAGTTCATTCAAGACTCTCCTTCCTGCAATAATATTGTTCAACATCAAGTGGGTACTTCCCGTCAAAACAGCCTTTACAATAAGTTTCACCCGTGCCTTTGCAAGCAGATGTCAAATTTGACAATGGAATATAATGCAAACTATCAGCACCAATTTCTTTGCAGATTTCTTCCTCAGATTTAAAAGCGCCGATTAATTGTTCTCGCGTGTCCATATCAACGCCAAAATAACAAGGGAACTTTACAATAGGAGATGCAACTAACATATGAATCTCACGAGCACCGCTCTGTCTTAAAAGGCGTATGATTTTCTTACATGTAGTGCCTCTAACTATAGAATCCTCTATAAGGATCAATCTTTTATCAACTATATTATTTCTAAAGGCTGATAGTTTGATCTTTACTGCAGACTCCCGCATTGTTTGTGTCGGCTGTATAAATGTCCTGCCGACATATCGGTTTTTACCTAGTGCATCCACATACGGAATCCCGCTCACATCGCTATAACCCCTGGCTGAGACTAAGGCAGAATCAGGGACTCCCGCCACAATATCTGCATCGATTTTATGAAGTTTAGCCAGTTGTTTACCACATTCGTAGCGGGCCTCATATACACCGACTCCATCAATTACAGAGTCGCTTCTTGCAAGATAAACGTACTCAAATATACAAGAGCGCCTTCGAATCTTAGGCATGAAGGATGACGCAACATTGCCATTTATATCGATCATCACAATCTCGCCTGGTAATACGTCTCTTATCATAGTAGCATCCATAGCATCTAAGCCACATGACTCACTTGCAAAGAAATAATCATCACCACGTTTCCCTAGGACTAAGGGTTTTAGACCTTGAGGATCACGCGCGGCATATAATTTATTTTCGGATATCAAAACTAAAGCATATGCGCCTACCAATTCCTCACAAGCCTTACTTATACCTGATACTATATTATCAGCACCATAATAATTTATCAGTGCTGCAATGACTTCACTATCTACTGAACTTTGGAATATATGTCCAGCTTTTAACATCTTATCTTTTATAACACCAGCATTAGCAATATTTCCATTATGAGCTACTGCCATTCTTCCGTGACGCCCATAAAATACAACTGGTTGTGCATTGATTACGTTGCTAGAGCCTGTTGTACTATATCTAACGTGACCAATCCCTGCTAATGTTTTAGGCAAGAGCTCCAATTCTTCACCACTGAATACTTCACTCACCAGGCCCATGTTTTTATAATATGCAATAGATGATTCATTATACTGAACCGCGATACCAGCGCTTTCTTGTCCTCTATGTTGAAGTGCAAACAGACCATAGTAAATATCTCTTGCGAGCTCTTTTTCAGAATTAGTTATTGCACCGATTATTCCACATTCATCGTATGGTCCAAATTCATCTTCTGAGAGAACAATGTAATCAGACGACATCTTATTTAACCCCAGTTAAACGCCTGAGGATTTCTTGATATGCACCCTCAACATTTCCCATATCACGTCTAAAACGATCTTTATCTAATTTTTCACGTGTCTTCATATCCCAGAACCTACATGTATCAGGTGATATTTCGTCTGCTAAAATAATTCTCCCCATATATCTACCAAACTCAAGTTTGAAGTCAATTAGGTCTATATTAATTTCTTTAAAAAAGCCTCTCAAAAAATAATTAATTTTGAAACTTAACTCTTTTATAGTATCCAATTCACTAACTGTAGCTAAATTCATAGCGGCAATATGATAATCATTAATTATGGGATCACCCAAATCATCATTTTTATAACAAAACTCTAAAACGGTTTCTTTAAGCAGTGTGCCCTCAGGAATTCCAAGTCGTTTTGACAGACTACCAGCCGCTATATTTCTAACAATTACCTCTATTGGCACAATCTCAACTTTTTTTACAAGTGTTTCGGTATCAGACAGTTCCTTTATTAAATGGGTCTCAATTCCTGCCTTTTCGAGCATTTCAAACAGCCGATTCGAACATTTATTATTGACAAGTCCTTTCCCATCTATGGTGCCTTTTTTTAATCCATTGAATGCTGTGGCATCATCCTTATATTCAACGATCACAGCGTTAGGGTCAGTGGTTAAAAAAACCTTTTTAGCTTTACCTTCATATAATTTCAAGGTTTTTTCCATAGAATCCTCCCTTTTAATTCGCAACTTAAAGCCACGATTTTGTATGAATATATAATACCTTAAATGTCTAAATAAAGCAAATAATTAAATACCCCTTTAATTTATATCGTATTATGAAAGTGATTAGTTTAGTAGATCAAGATAAAAAAAGATCAAGCGTGGCTGGTATATTTATATTTTAAAACAATTAATCGAATCAAAAACAGATAACTATTTTTTTTTAAAATAATCGTTTAATGGACTAAAATATAACTATAGTTATAAAAAAGATATTAATACAGAGGAACAGAAATATTTTGAATGTGTGCCCTAAACCTTTTCTAGAATTTTAATCGAAAAATGTTACATTACTAGTCGTGTATTGTAGACAACTAAATTTTTAATTGTTTTTAGTTGTACTC